>JADDRA010000100.1:0-5538 GCA_016781105.1 Actinomycetota bacterium
CAGCAGGTGACGCGTACCGACGCAAGAAGCGGAGCCGCCAGAAGAGGGTGGTGGGCGGGTAGCGTGCGGGGCGGTGTCGAGGGCACTGGTGCTCAACGCGAGCTACGAGCCGCTGTGCGTCGTGCCCGTTCGCCGCGCCGTGGTCCTGGTCCTGAGCGACAAGGCCGAGGTCCTCCACGACACGGGGGTGGTCATGCGCTCGGAGCGCCTCCGGGTGCCCGTCCCCTCGGTGATCCGCCTGCGTTACTTCGTGCGGGTGCCGTTCAGGCGCCGGGCGTCGCTGAACCGGCGAGCCGTCTTCGCCCGTGACGGGTCCCGGTGCCAGTACTGCGCCGATCCGGCCGAGAGCATCGACCACGTGATCCCCCGGAGCCGGGGGGGCCAGCACGTGTGGGAGAACGTGGTGGCGGCGTGCCGCCCCTGCAACGCCCGCAAGCGGGACCGTTCCTTGGCCGAGAGCGGGATGGTCCTGCACCGCCGGCCCACCGCGCCCCAGGAGCTGACGTGGATCACGGTGGCGGTGGGCACGGTGCCCACCCACTGGGAGCCCTATCTCGGAACCGCTCTGTCGGCGTGAGGACGGGCGCCCGGGCGCCCCTGCCCGAGGTGGCGCTGGCCGACGTCGAGGTGGTGCGCACCCGCCTGGACCTGGTTCGCCCCTTCGCCAGCGCCCACGGGACGGAGTGGTCCAAGGAGGTGCTGCTCGTCCGGGCGCTCGACGCCGAGGGCCGGGAGGGGTGGGGCGAGTGCGCGGCCCTGGCGGCGCCGACCTACCGGGCCGAGTGGGTCGACGGGGCCGAGGCCGTGCTGCGGCGCTTCCTCCTCCCCGCCGCTCGTGCCGGTCGCCACGCGGGGGTGGTGGGCCATCCCATGGCCACGGCCGCGCTCGAGGCCGCCCTGCTCCACCTCCGGCTGGCCGCCGCCGGCACCACCCTGGCGGCCTGGCTGGGGGCGGTGCGCGACCGGGTTCCCTGCGGCGTCGCCGTGGGCATCGCGACCTCGCTCGACGAGCTGCTGGCCGAGGTGGCCGCGCTCCTGGTTCAGGGTTACCGCCGGGTCAAGCTCAAGGTGCGGCCCGGTTGGGACGTGGCCCCGGTGCGGGCGGTGCGCCGGACCTGGCCTGAGCTGGCGCTGGCCGTCGACGCCAACGGCTCGTACCAGCGGAGCGACCTCGACGGTCCGCTGGCCGCGCTCGATGACCTCGGCCTGGTGGAGATCGAACAACCCCTGCCCGCCGAGGACCTGCTGGGCCTGGCCGAGGCCGCCCGCCGGCTGGCCACGCCGGTCTGCCTGGACGAGTCGATCGGCTCCGCCGCCGAGCTGGAGACGGCGCTGGCCCTGGGCGCTCTCGACCACGTCAACCTCAAGCCCGCTCGGGTGGGCGGGGTGGAGGAGTCCCTGCGCGTCCACGACCTGGCCCTGGCCCGGGGCGTGCCCCTGTGGATCGGGGGGATGCTCGAGACCGGTGTGGGCAAGGCCGTCACCGTGGCCCTGGCCGCCCTGCCCGGCGCCACCCTGCCCGCTGACCTCACCGCCAGTCGGCGCTGGTTCGCCGAGGACCTCACCGACCCGTGGGAGCTCGCTGCCGACGGCACCGTGCCGGTGCGCCCGCTCGGAGCGGTGCGAGTGCCACAGGTCTCATGACTCGACGCCTCATCACCTCTTGCTCAGTGCGCACTGGTCATGAGGACACGGTTGGCTGCCCGCGTGAGGTGCAGGGATAGGGTTGCCTGCCATGGCACCGCCCCTCGCCGGCTCGTCGCTGGTGCTTCACGCCCTGCGGTTGACGGGCATGACCGGAGGGGGACGCCTCGCCGGCGCCACCGGCCTGGGTGACGCCGAGGTGCGGGCTGCGTTGGACGAGCTGGCGGCGGTGGGTCACGTCGAGCACCACCAGGGGACGTTCGGGGGCTGGGCTGCGACCCCGCTCGGCACGCAGGCCGACGACGCCGCCCTGGCCGCCGAACTGGAGGCGACGAGGAGCCAGGCGAGCGTCGAGCAGGCCTACCGCAGCTTCCTGGCCCTGAACCCCGAGCTGCTCTCGGCCTGTACGGACTGGCAGCTCGTCGTCGACGACGCAGGCGTCCACCGGGCCAACGACCACACCGACGAGGCCTACGACGCCTCGGTGGTGGCCCGGCTGGTCGACATCGACCGGCGGGCCCAACCGGTGCTGACGTCCCTGACCACCAGCCTGGCCCGCTTCGAGCCCTACCGGCGGCGCCTCCGGTTGGCGCTCGACCACGTCCGGTCGGGCGAGAGCGACTGGTTCACCGGACCCCTCTTCGACAGCTACCACACCGTCTGGTTCGAGCTGCACCAGGACCTGCTCCACACCCTCGGGCTCGACCGGGGAAGTGAGCACGGCGAGCGGGGGGCCAGCTAGAGCATGGCCCGCTTCGGACCGGTGGTCACCGCCATGGTCACGCCCTTCGACGACGACCTCGCCGTCGACCACGACACCGCCGTGGGCCTGGCCCGGTGGCTGGCCGACCACGGCAGCACCGGGCTGGTGCTGGCCGGGACCACCGGCGAGAGCCCCACGCTCAGCGACGACGAGAAGCTCGAGCTGTTCCGGGGCGTGGCCAGCGCGGTGACGGTGCCGGTAGTGGCCGGCGTGGGCAGCGCCGACACCCGCCACAGCGTCGAGCTGGCCCGGGCGGCCAGCGCCTGCGGGGTGGCGGGCGTGCTGGTCGTCACGCCCTACTACAGCCGCCCCTCCCAGGCCGGGCTCCTCGCCCACTTCCAGGCCGTGGCCGGGGCCACGGACCTGCCCGTGATGATCTACGACATCCCTCCCCGCACCGGGCGCAAGGTGGCCACCGCCACCCTGGCGGCCCTGGCCCGCGAGGTCCCCAACGTGGTCGCGGTCAAGGACGCCACCGCCGACCCGCCCGAGGCGGCCCGGCTGCTGGCCCAGGTCCCGACCTCCTTCGAGCTCTACAGCGGTGACGACGCCTATACCCTGCCGCTTCTGGCCGTGGGGGCGGTGGGCGTCATCAGCGTGGCCAGCCACTGGGCCGGACCCGTCATGGGCGCCATGATCGAGTGCCACGCCACCGGCGACGTGGCCGGGGCCCGGCGCCACAACCAGGGCCTGCTGCCCAGCTTCGCCTTCGAGACGGGCGACGACGCGCCCAACCCGATCCCCACCAAGGCCATGATGCGGGTGCTGGGCCACCGGGTGGGCCAGTGCCGCCCGCCCATGGGCCCCACGCCCGAGGGCCTCGAGGACCGGGCGCGCCAGGTGCACGCCGAGCTGACCGGCGCCACCAGCGGGGGAGCCACCTAGGTGGCCAGCCCGGTCCGCATCACCTTCCTCGGCGGCCTGGGGGAGATCGGTCGCAACTGCGCCTGCTTCGAGCTCGACGGGCGCATCGTCCTGCTCGACTGCGGGCTGATGTTCCCCGAGGCCGACATGCTCGGCGTCGACCTGGTGCTGCCCGACTTCACCTGGTTGCGCGAGAACGCCGACCGGGTCGACGGCTGCGTGCTCTCCCACGGCCACGAGGACCACGTCGGAGCGCTCTCCTACCTGCTGCGCGACCTGTCGTTCCCCGTGTACGGCTCGGCGCTCAGCCTGGGCATCGCCCGCAACCGCATCGAGGAGGCCGGGGTCCTCGACCGCACGACCCTCGTCCCCGTGGAGGACGGCGAGCGCCGGCGCATCGGCCCCTTCGAGGTGGAGTTCATTCCCGTCACCCACTCGGTGCCCGACGGCTTCGCCACCGCCTGGCACACCCCTCAAGGGGTGATCCTGCACTCGGGCGACTGGAAGCTCGACCTGACCCCGGTCGACGGGCGGACCACCGACCTGGCCCGCATCGGCGCCATCGCCGCCACCACGGGGGTGCGCCTGCTGCTGAGCGACTCCACCAACGCCGAGGAGGAGGGCCACACCCGCTCCGAGCGATCCATCGGGCACTCCCTGCGCAGCCTGTTCGCGGCGGCGAGGGGCCAGCGCATCATCACCGCCTGCTTCGCCAGCCACATCCACCGCATCCAACAGATCGCCGACGTCGCCATCGCCGAGGGCCGCAAGATCGCCACCCTGGGGTTGTCGATGAAGAAGAACGTCCGCCTGGCTCGCGACCTGGGCCGGCTGCACATCCCCGACGACCGGGTGTGCGACATCGCCGACATCGGCGACGTGGCCCCCGAGGCCCTGTGCGTCATCTCCACCGGCTCCCAGGGCGAGCCGCTCTCGGCCCTGGCCCGCATGGCCGCCAACGAGAACAAGTGGATCACGGTCGGCCCCGGCGACACGGTCATCCTCAGCTCGCACCCCATCCCCGGCAACGAGACCAGCGTGGGCAAGGTGATCGACGGCCTCCACCGCCTGGGAGCCGACGTGGTGCACTCGGGCATCGCGGACGTGCACGTCACCGGTCATGCCAAGGCCGAGGAGCTCAAGACCCTCCTGTCGGTGGCCGACCCGGCGTGGCTCGTCCCCGTCCACGGCGAGTACCGCCACATGATCCACCACGGCCGCCTGGCCGTGTCGGTCGGGCTGCGGGAGGACGACGTGGTCGTCTGCGCCGACGGCGACGTGGTCGAGCTGAGCGACGACGGGCTGGCCAAGGTGGGCGAGGTCCCCGCCGGCTACCTCTATGTCGACGGGGTAGTGGGTGACGTGGGCCACGGCGTGCTGCGCGACCGCCGGGTCCTGGCCGAGGAGGGCGTGGTGGTCGTCATCGTGACCGTCGACGTCAAGACCGGGGAGGTGATCGCCGGTCCCGAGATCGTCACCCACGGCTGGGTCCACGCCCCCGAGGCCGAGGACCTGCTGGAGGAGGCCCGCCGCAGGGTGGTGGGCGCCATCGAGCGCTCCGAGGACACCGACTTCGACACCCTCAAGCGCCGCATCCGCAAGACGTTGGCGGCCTTCGTCAACGAGCGCACCCGGCGCAAACCCATGATCGTCCCCGTGGTGATGGAAGCCTGAGGGGCCTCGGCGCCCCGGCGTTCAGCGGGACGGGCGGGTCCCCGGGTCCACCTCGGTGCCGGCTCCCACCTGCACGCCCTCGCCCAGGACCACCAGGTCGTCCTCCGAGCACCCGGCGTCGGGCCGGTCCTCGAGCCCCACGCGGGCGTCGCGGCCCACCCGGGTCTCCATGGCGCAGATGGCCCCCGAGACCCTCGCCCCTGCCTCGATCACCGCGCCGTCGAACAGGACCGACGAGCGCACGACCGCGCCGGGCTCCACCACCACGCCGGGACCCAGCACCGAGGACTCCACGGTCCCTCGCACCCGGCAGCCGGGCGAGATCAGGGAGCGGTCGACCGAGGCCGAGCGGAAGAGCCGGGCCGGGGGTCGGGAGGAGCCGCCGCTCCGGATGGGCCAGGCCGGATCGTCGAGGCGCAGCGGCGGCTCGTCCTCGACCAGGTCCAGGTGCGAGCGCCAGTAGCTCTCGAGGGTGCCGACGTCGCGCCAGTAGCCCTCGAAGCGGTGCTCCCACACCCGGCCCCGCTCGACCAGGTGGGGCAGGAGCTGGTCGCCGAGGTCCTCCAGGGACGCCTCGCCCTCCTCGTCGTCGC
>JADDRA010000100.1:5662-34933 GCA_016781105.1 Actinomycetota bacterium
GGTGGCCACGACCTGCTCCCTCCCCCTCGGCTTCCCCTCGGCCTCCCCCCGGCCTCCCCCCTCAGCCGATGCCGCCCTTCTTGGTGAGATCGGCGAGCAGCTCGTGGCAGCGCACGGCGCGCTGGGAGTCCTGCTCCTTGCACTGCTGCACGAACGTCACCACGTCCTCGTGCCCGTGGGCGTCCTCGACGTACTTGTCGTACACCTCGGCGGCCTGGAGGGCGTGGTACTGGATGCTCACGAGGTCGTAGACGATGTCGTCGGCGGGGGTGTGCTCGCTGGCCATGGGGCTCCCTTCGTCCTTGGTCGGAAGCCTTCCACTACCCACCTCGGTGTTCCCTCTCCCGGCCCGGGTCGCGCTGTTAGCGTTGTTGCCACTGTGGCTAGTGTGACTCGTTCCCGGCCGCCGGGGCGCCCTCCCGGGGGCCGTAGGAAGACCCCGGCCGCCCGCCGGCGGGAGAAGGCCCGCCGGCGCCAGGCGCGGGTCCAGGCCCTGCGCCGGCTCCTGCGGCGGGACGATCTGTGGGGCGCCCTCCTGGTGGTGGCCGGGGTCCTGGTGGCCCTGGGCACCTGGGCCGACCTCGGCGGACCCTTCGGCCGAGCGGTCGACGACGGCCTGGAGGGGCTCGTCGGCGGGGCTCGGCTCGCCCTGCCTGCGGCCGTGGTCTGGGTGGGGGCGCGGCTGGTCCGGGGCCGGGCGGGGCCGGCGACCCTTCGCATCGCCGCCGGCCTGGTGCTGGGCCTGGTGGCCGCCACCGGCCTGGCCCAGGTGGTCGACGACGGCGTGGGGGGCGGTCTCGGCCGGCTCGGGGGCCGGACCCTGGAGGCGCTGCTGTCGCCGTGGGGCGCCTCGCTGGTCATGGTCGCCCTGCTGGCGGCCGCCGTGCTGGTGGTCACCGCCACCACGGTGCTCACGGCGGCCGGCCACCTGGCCGGTGCCGGTCGCACGGTGGCCACCGCCACCCGTCCGGTCGTGGTCGCCGCCGCTCGCGCCGCCCGTGCCCTGACCACCCTGACCGCCCGCCCCCCCTCGCCCGAGGGGGACGCGACCGGCGCCGAGCCGGGTGGCGAGCGGCCCTCCCCGGTGCTGTTCGACGTCGCCGTCCACGACGCCAGCGTCCAGGATGCCGCCGTGCAGGACGCCACCCTGGTCGGCACCGGGACGGCCGAGGACCTCGAGCTCACGAGGCCCGATGGGGTGAACGCCATCCCCCCGTCGCCGGCGCCGGCTGTCGACCCCGAGCAGCTCGCCATCGACCTCGGTCCGGGGGCCGCACCCGGGCCCTGGAAGCTCCCGGCGCTGTCGCTGCTGGCCCGCACGCCCGTTCAGGAGATCGACCGCCGCCTGGTCGAGCAGGCCGGGCGCACGCTCGAGCACGCCTTGGCCGCCCACGGCGTGGAGACGCGCCTGGTGGGCATGGCCGTGGGTCCCACGGCCACCCGCTACGAGCTCGAGCTCGGCCCCGGCGTGAAGGTGGCCCGCGTCACCTCCCTGCACCGCGACATCGCCTACGCCATGGCCTCGCCCGACGTGCGCATCCTCGCCCCCATCCCCGGCCGCTCGGCCATCGGCGTCGAGGTGCCCAACGCCCAGCGCCAGCTCGTCGCCGTGGGCGACATCCTCGCCAGTGAGGACGCGCAGCGGGCCACCCATCCCTGTGAGGTGGCCATCGGCCGCGACATCAGCGGGTGGGCCGTGCTGGCCAACCTGGCCGAGATGCCCCACCTGCTCATCGCCGGGGCGACGGGGGCGGGCAAGTCGAGCTGCATCAACAGCGTGCTCACGTCCATCCTGGTCCGCAGCACGCCCGAGCAGGTCCGCCTCATCCTCGTCGACCCCAAGCGGGTGGAGCTGAGCCAGTACGGCGGCGTGCCCCATCTGCTGGCCCCGGTGGTCGTCGATCCCAGGAAGGCGGCCAACGCCCTGGCCTGGGCGGTCAAGGAGATGGAGCGCCGCTACGACCTGCTCTCCGAGGTGGGGGTGCGGGACATCACCGGCTACAACGCCGCCTTCGACCGGGGCGAGCTGCGCACCGACCCCCGGGCCGAGGGGGTCGACGACCCGGGCGAGACCCTGCACGCCCGCCTGCCGTTCATCGTCGTGGTGGTCGACGAGCTCAACGACCTGATGATGGTGGCCGCCCGCGACGTGGAGGAGTCGATCTGTCGCATCGCCCAGAAGGCCCGGGCGGTGGGCATCCACCTCGTCATCGCCACCCAGCGGCCGTCGGTCAACGTCATCACCGGGGTCATCAAGGCCAACATCCCGGCCCGCCTGGCCTTCGCCGTCTCCAGCCTGGCCGACAGCCGGGTGATCCTCGACCAGGCCGGAGCCGAGCGCCTGGTGGGTCAGGGCGACATGCTGCTGCTCGGGGCCACCTCCTCGACTCCCCGGCGCATCCAGGGGGCCTGGGTGGGCGAGGACGAGGTCCACAAGGTGGTGGCCCACTGGCGGCGCCAGTCGGCCCCCGCCGTCAGCACGCTGGCGCTGGACGACGACGATCCCCTGCTCGGAGCGGGCCCCGACGACGCCGGCAGCGACGACGACGAGCTCGTGCGGGCGGCCATCGAGCTGGTCGTGCGCTCCCAGCTCGGCTCCACCTCCATGCTCCAGCGCAAGCTGCGGGTGGGCTTCGCCCGGGCCGGGCGGCTGATGGACCTGCTCGAGCAGCGGGGGGTGGTGGGACCTTCCACCGGCTCCAAGGCCCGGGACGTGCTCATGACCCCGGCCGAGCTGGACGACCTCCAGGCGGGTGACTGAGGGCGTCTCCGGCACCCGTGGTCAGGCGTGTCCGGACGAGTCGGGGCCGCGCCGGGCCGGTCGTCGGCCCCCCTTGGCGTACCAGAGCGACGACGCGGCCAGCCACGAGGCGTTGACGGCCACGGGCGCGGCGTCGCCCCGCAGGGCCCAGCCGGCGACGATGGCGACGACGCCGGCGTGGTGGGCGACGAGCCAAGCCAGGCGGCGCTGGCGGACCACCGGCACGAAGCGGGCGATGACGCCCAGCGCCACCGGGTAGCCCAGCCCGAACAGTACCAGCTCGGGCCGCACGCGCCCACGCTACCGACGCCCGGCGTCGTGGCCGCCCGAGCGCCAGGCCCACGCGTGAGGCGCCCCGGTAGGGTGACCCGCCGTGGGCCGGCGCTTCTGGATCGAGACGCTCGGTTGCCCCAAGAACCAGGTCGACTCCGACAAGCTGCGGGGCAGCCTCGTGGCCGACGGGTTGGTCGCCTCGAGGTCGGTGGCCGAGGCCGACCTGGTGGTGGTCAACACCTGCGCCTTCATCGAAGAGGCCCGGGCCGAGTCGGTGGAGGCCGTCCTGGCCCTGGCCGGGGCCCGGAGGGCGGGGGCCGAGTTGGTCGTCACCGGCTGCCTGGCCCAGCGCTACGGCGACGAGCTGGCCGCCGCCCTGCCCGAGGTCGACGCCGTGGCCGGTTTCGGCGTGCCCGTCCACCTCGGCCGCCCGCCGGACCGGGCGGCGGCCCCCTCGTTCGACCTGTTGCACCTGCCCCGCCCTCCGGCCCGGGCGCCGTGGGCCTACCTGAAGGTGGCCGAGGGCTGCGACCGGGCCTGCGCCTTCTGCGCCATCCCGTCCTTCCGCGGTCCCCAGCGCAGCCGCAGCATCGAGTCGGTCCTGGCCGAGGTGGAGGCGCTGGGCGACGGCGTGGAGGAGATCGTGCTCGTGGCCCAGGACCTGGCTGCCTACGGGCGCGACCAGGGCCGGGGCGCGCCGCGCATCGTCCCCCTGGTGGCCGCGGTGGCCGAGCGGGTCCCGTGGGTGCGCCTGCTCTACCTGTACCCCTCCGCCCTCACCGACGGCCTGGTGGACGCCGTGTGCGCCACGGGCGTGCCCTACTTCGACCTGTCGCTCCAGCACGTGTCGCGCCCCCTGCTGCAGGCCATGCGCCGCTGGGGCGACGGCGAGCGTTTCCTGACTCGCATGGCCGCCATCCGCCGCCGGGAGCCCGAGGCGGCGTTCCGGTCGAACTTCATCGTCGGCTTCCCCGGTGAGACCGAGGACGACCACGATGCCCTCCTGGCCTTCCTCGAGGAAGCCCGCCTCGACTGGTGCGGCTTCTTCGCCTGGTCGCCCGAGGAGGGCACCCACGCCGCCGGGCTGGACGGGCGGGTCGACCCGGCGTTGGTGGCCGAGCGCCTGGCCGAGTGCCGGGAGCGCCAGGACGCCATCACCGCCGAGCGACGTGACGCCCTGGTCGGCCGCCAGGTCGAGGTGCTGGTCGAGCGGCCCGGGGTGGGCCGCACCTACCGGGAGGCGCCCGAGATCGACGGGATCGTGCACGTGCCCGGGGCCCTCGGGGTGGGCCGGCGGGTCACGCTCGGGGTCGAGGCCGCCCTCGGGCCCGACCTCATCGCCACCGGCGCCACGAGCACCTGAGCCACGAGCACCTGAGCTGGCCATGCCTGTTCCCGGTGAGCGCTCGTCGGCGCCAGCTCCGAGCTTCGGCGCTTCCGCGTCCCAGGTCCGCTTCGCCGTCGCCGCCGACGCCGGCATCGCAGTGGCGCCCGCGTGAAGGGCTTCGGGCCCTCGGCGCTGGCCACGCCCGCCAACGGCGTCACCGTGGCCCGGGCCGCGTTCACCCCGGTGCTCCTCGTCGTCGTGGTCGGCTCGGGCGCGTCCTACCCGGCGCTGGCCCTGTGGATCGTGCTCGCCGCCACTGACGGCATCGACGGCTACCTGGCCCGCCGCCACGGCGTCACCCGCTCGGGCGCCTTCCTCGACCCCCTGGCCGACAAGCTCCTGGTGCTCGGGGCCATGGTGGCCCTGGCCGCCCGGGGTGCGTTCGGATGGGTCCCGGTGGGCCTCATCGCCGGTCGCGAGCTCGCCATGAGCGGCTACCGCAGCTGGGTGGGGCGCCGAGGGGTGTCCATTCCGGCCCGGCGCTCGGCCAAGGCCAAGACGGCGGTCCAGGCCGTGGCCGTCGGCCTGGCGCTGGCGCCGGTGGCAGTGCGGCGTGCGCCCTGGCTGGTCCGGGCCGTGCTGTGGGTGGCCGTGGCCCTGACGCTCGTCAGCGGCGCCCAGTACCTGCGGGACGGCACCCGGGCGCGCCGACGGGCGCCAGGAGAGGACCGCCCGGTGGAGCGCCGTGCGGGTTGAGGTCGTCGCCGTGGGCACCGAGCTGCTCCTCGGCGACGTCGTCGACACCAACTCGGCCTGGCTCGGCCAGCAACTGGCCCGGGCCGGCCTCGACGTCCACCACCAGGCCCGGGTGGGCGACAACGTCGAGCGCATCGTGGCCGCCCTGCGGGTGGCTCTCGGGCGCAGCGATGCGGTCATCGTCTGCGGAGGCCTCGGTCCCACCCCCGACGACGTCACCCGGGAGGCGCTGGCCGCGCTGCTCGGCGTCGAGCTGGTCCGCGACGACGAAGTGCTGGCCCGCATCCGGGAGCTGTTCGATCGCCGTGACCGGCCCATGTCGCCCAGCAACCAGCGCCAGGCCGAGGTGCCGGCGGGGGCCAGCGTGATCGAGCAGCGCCGGGGCACCGCGCCCGGCCTCATCTGCCCCGTGCCGCCGGTGCCGGGCACGTCGAGCCTGTCGTCCCCCCAGGTCGTCTACGCCGTGCCCGGCGTCCCCCACGAGATGACCGAGATGGTGGGCCGGGCGGTCATCCCCGACCTGCAGGCGCGCATGGGTGGCCGGGCCGCCATCGTCAACCGGGTCCTGCACACCTGGGGGGAGCCCGAGTCGGTCCTGGCCGAGCAACTCGCCCCCCGGCTCGAGGCGCTCGACGCCGCCGGCAACCCCACCATCGCCTTTTTGGCCAGCGGGATGGACGGCGTGAAGGTCCGCATCACGGCCAAGGCGGGCACCACCGAGGAGGCCGCCGTGGCCCTCGACGCCGAAGAGGCGGCGGTGCGCGCGATCCTCGGGCGCCGGGTCTTCGCCACCGACGGCACCCCCATGGAGGCGGTGGTGGGTGGGCTCCTCCAGGCCCGGGAGCTCACCCTGGGCGTGGCCGAGTCGATGACCGGCGGGCTCATTGCCTCGCGCTGCACCGACGTGCCCGGCTCCAGCGCGTGGTTGCGGGGCGGGGTCGTCTCCTATGCCAGCGAGGTCAAGTTCGACCTCCTCGACGTGCCCGAGGGCCCGGTGGTCTCCGAGGCGGCCGCCAACGCCATGGCTGAGGGGGTCTGCGGGGTGCTGGGGGCCGAAGTGGGCGTGTCGGTCACCGGCGTGGCCGGGCCCGAGAGCCAGGACGACATGCCGGTGGGGACGGTCTTCGTGGGCGTGCACCTCGACGGCGACACCGACGTCACCCACCTGCGCCTGTTCGGCGACCGCACGGGGATCCGCCAGGTGGCCGCCGTGTCCGCCCTCGACCTCCTCCGCCTGCGCCTGCTCGACACCGCGCCCTCGGCTTGAACACGCCCTCGGGTTGAACGCTGCGTGCTCGCAGCGCTACGGTCCGAGCGGGCTGGAGTGCAGATCGATCGACCTCGAGGTGCCCTCCGACATGCGAACCATCGACATCATCCTGCACCCGGCCTTCCTGGGCTCGGTGGGGGCCATCGCCGCGGTCCTGGGCCTGGCCCTGTTCCTCACGCGCCACAACACCCGCAAGGCCCTGGCCACCCGGGCTGCGGGGGTGCCGTCGGCCGTTGCCGACGAGGCCACCCGGGTGCTCACCTCCCAGGAGACGGCGGCCAAGGTGGGCAAGCGCCCCCCGGCGCGGGGCCTGCCGGCCATGCCCTCGATACCCAGGCCGTCGATGGCCATGCCGTCGATGGCCAGGCCGGCCGGGGCCCGGTCGGGGGGCAACGGGCCGGGCAGCAGGCTCGGTGCCGAGCGGGGTCCGCTCGGCGCGGTGGGGGCGGAGGGGCTGGCGTCGCCCGCCGCGGTGTTCTCCGAGGCCTCCACGCTCCACGGGCCGAAGGTGACCTTCGCCGACGTGGCCGGCCTCGACGAGGCCATCGAGGAGCTGCGCGAGGTCAAGGAGTACCTGGCTGACCCCGAGCGCTTCCGGGCCCTGGGGGCCGAGCTGCCCAAGGGGATCCTGCTGTGCGGCCACCCCGGCAACGGCAAGACCCTCCTGGCCAAGGCCCTGGCCGGCGAGGCGGGAGTGCCCTTCTACTTCGTGTCGGCCTCCAGCTTCGTCGAGCAGTACGTGGGCCTGGGCGCGGCGCGCATCCGGTCCTTGTTCGAGCAGGCCAAGGCCCGGGACGAGCCGGCCATCGTCTTCATCGACGAGCTCGACGCCATCGGGGTCAAGCGCAGCGGTGGGGGCAACGGCGAGCGGGAGTTCGACCACACCCTCAACCAGCTCCTGGTCGAGCTCGACGGCTTCGCCTCCTCGTCGGGGGTGCTGATCCTGGGGGCGACCAACCGGCCCGAGCTGCTCGACCCCGCCCTGGTCCGGCCCGGGCGCTTCGATCGGCGCATCCACATCGACCGGCCCGACTTCGCCGGGCGCCTGGCCATCCTGCGCCTCTACGCCGGCCGCCGGCCCATGTCCCGCCAGGTCGACTGGGACGAGATCGCCAGCCAGACCACCGGGCTCAGCGGGGCCGAGCTGGCCAACATCGTCAACGAGGCGTCGTTGCTGGCCGCCCGGCGCCACCGGACCAAGATCACCGCCGAGGAGGTCGAAGAGGCGGTGGCCCGGGTCTCGGGCGGCGCCCGCAGCTCCAGGCTCATCCCGGAGGACGAGAAGCGCCTGATCGCCTACCACGAGGCGGGCCACGCCCTGCTCTCGCTGCTGCTCAAGAACGTCAAGCTTCCGCCCCGGGTGTCGATCGTGCCCCGGGCCAGCTCGTCGACCAAGTCGGCCTGGTCCTTCGGTGACGACCGCACGACGCTGACCAAGCGCGAGCTCATGGCCCAGCTCATCGTCCTGCTCGGTGGCCGGGCGTCGGAGGTGGCCACGTTCGGTGAGCCCAGCACCCGATCGGAGGACGACCTCGACGACGCGGCCAAGCTGGCCCGCAAGATGGTCGAGCGCTGGGCCATGACCGGTCGCTTCGAGCTGGCCGGGCGCGACGAGGACGCCGTCACCCGCTCCCGCACCGAGAGCCGCTCGGAGCCGGCGGTGGCCAAGCTCCTGTCCCAGGCCGAGCAGGCGGCCCGGTCGATCCTGCGCGACAACGCGGCGCGCCTGGTGGCGGTGGCCGAGCACCTGGTGCACAGCGAGACGCTCACCGTGGCCGAGATGGCCCGGGTGGCGGGCCTGCCCGACCCGGCCGCCGAGCGGGTGGTGGAGCAGCCCGACCTGGTGCCCCCCGCGGTGGCGTCGGCGTCGGTGGCCCGCATCCACGGCTGAGAGGCTCCCGCTGCGCCTGTTCGTCGCCGCCTACCCGCCCGAGGACGTGGTGCGCACCCTCGCCGGCCTGGAGCGGCCCGAGCGACCGGGCCTGCGCTGGGCGCCGCCGGCGCAGTGGCACGTCACCCTGCGCTTCTTCGGGGAGACCGACGTCGACCAGGGGGTGGCCCTCGGCCAGCGCGTCGCCGACGCGGCCGTGGTGGGCGAGCCGGCGGTGGCCGAGCTCGGCCCGGCGCTGGCCGCCTTCGGGCGCAAGATCCTCCACGCCCCCGTCTCGGGCCTGGAGGCGCTGGCCGCAACCCTCGACCGGGCCACGGGCGAGGTGGGCGAGCCACCGCGCCCGGGCCCCTTCGCCGGCCACATCACCCTGGCTCGCAACCGGGGCCGGGGCCGCCTGGACGAGCTGGTGGGTGCCCCGGTGGCGGGTTCGTGGAAGGTGGACGAGGTCTGCCTGGTGGCGAGCGTGGCCGCGCGCGCGTCCCGGGTGCCCAACCGCCACGAGGTCGTCGCCACCTTCGCGCTGGGCACCCCGGCCTGAGAGGCGGGCCGCTCCGGGCGGCCGTCGAGTGCTTGAACGAACGATCGTTCGTGGCTAGGGTACGAAGAACGACACCGGGGGAATTCCACTCGTGGTAGTTGTCCCACCCCCTTCGTAGGGTGTTGCCCATCGGACCGGCGAGGTCCCGCACCTTCTTCCCGCACGGCGAGCCCGAACAGAGACAGGAGCGACAGTGGACCGAGCAAAGGCACTGGAGATGGCGGTGGGCCAGATCCACAAGACCCACGGCAAGGGCGCCATTATGAAGATGGGCGACAAGACGTCGATGGACATCGAGGCCGTCTCCACCGGCGCCCTCGCCCTCGACCTCGCCCTCGGCATCGGGGGCCTGCCCCGGGGGCGGGTGATCGAGGTCTACGGGCCCGAGTCCTCGGGCAAGTCCACCCTGGCCATGCACGTGGTGGCCGAGGCCCAGCGCAACGGGGGCATCTGCGCCTACATCGACGCCGAGCACGCCATGGACCCGGTCTACGCCCGGGCCATCGGGGTCGACGTCGACGAGCTGCTGATCTCCCAGCCCGACACCGGTGAGCAGGCCCTGGAGATCGCCGACACCCTCATCCGCTCCGGCGCCCTCGACGTGGTGGTCATCGACTCGGTGGCCGCCCTCACCCCCCGGGCCGAGATCGAAGGCGAGATGGGCGACGCCCACGTCGGCCTCCAGGCCCGGCTCATGTCCCAGGCCCTGCGCAAGCTCACCGGCAACCTCAACAAGTCCCAGACCATCTGCATCTTCATCAACCAGCTGCGCGAGAAGATCGGCATCTTGTTCGGCTCGCCTGAGACGACTCCCGGCGGCCGGGCGCTCAAGTTCTACTCCTCGGTGCGCCTCGACATCCGCCGTATCGAGGCCATCAAGGACGGCATCGAGGTGGTGGGCAACCGCACCCGGGTGAAGGTGGTGAAGAACAAGGTCTCAGCGCCCTTCCGGGTCGCCGAGTTCGACATCATGTACGGCAAGGGCATCAGCCGGGAGGGGTCCCTGCTCGACGTGGGGGTCGACCTGGGGATCGTGAAGAAGTCGGGTGCTTGGTACACCTACGAGGACGAGCAGCTCGGCCAGGGCCGGGAGAACGCCAAGACCTTCCTGGCCGACAACCCCGAGCTCATGGTCGACATCTCCGAGCGCATCCGAGTCAAGGTGGGCATCGGCGCCAAGGAGGAGGGTGGCGAGACGCCCGACCGGGGGCCGTCGACCGGCCAGCCCCTGGGTCTGGACTAGCGGGCCGGCCGCCCACCGATCCGGGCTGCTCGGCCAAGAACTTCGCGATGCAATTGTTGCAGCGGGAAGGACTTGGGCGTCTCGGCGTCGAAAACCAGAGCATGACGGCGATGACCTCACCCATGCCTCCATCCGCCAGCCAGCACGAGGCCCACAGCGGGGCCGAGATGCTCAAGGTCTCCAGCAAGTCCAACCCCAACTCGGTCGCCGGCGCCATGGCCGGGGTCGTGCGGGAGGAGGGGACGGTCGAAGTCCAGGTGGTCGGGGCCGGGGCCTTGAACCAGGCGATCAAGGCCCTGGCGATCGCCCGGGGCTACGTGGCCGCGGCCGGGATCGACCTGGTGTGCGTGCCCAACTTTGCCGACATCGAGATCGACGGCGAGCGCCGCACCGCCATGCGCCTCGTGATCGGTGACCGCCACGGCAACCGGGCCGCCCCCACCCCGCCCGGGACCGACCTGTACTTCGCGTCGGGGGTCGACGCCGACGAGGACTAGCCGGCGGGGCGCCGCCATCGGGCGGGATGGCCCGCTCCCGTTAGCCTGGCCCGCCGTGGCCCGTCGCTACGCCATCCGGACCTTCGGGTGCCAGATGAACGTGCACGACTCCGAACGCCTGGCCGGGTTGCTCGAGGCCGACGGCCTGGAGCCCACCGACGACGTGGGCGGGGCCGACGTCGTCGTGCTCAACACCTGTTGCATCCGAGAGAACGCCGACGACAAGCTCTACGGTGCCCTCGGCCACCTCAAGGCCCTCAAGGCTGCCCGCCCGGGGCTGCAGGTGGTGGTGGGCGGGTGCCTGGCCCAGAAGGACCGGGAGCTGGTGCAGCGGCGCGCTCCCCACGTCGACGTGGTGCTCGGCACCCACAACGTGGGCGCGGCCGTCAACCTGCTCCGTCGCGCCGCCGTCGAGGGTCCGGTCATGGAGATCCTCGAGGAGAGCGACACCTTCCCCTCCGCCCTGCCCGTCCGCCGCGACCTGGCGTGGTCGGCCTGGGTGACCATCCAGATCGGCTGCGACAACGCCTGTGCCTTTTGCATCGTGCCCTCGGTGCGGGGCCGGGAGATCAGCCGGTCGCCCGAGGAGGTGGTGACCGAGGTGGAGGCCCTGGCCGCGGCCGGGACCGTCGAGGTCACCCTGCTGGGCCAGAACGTGAACTCCTACGGCCGGGACCTGACCCGGCGACGGCCGCTGTTCGCCGAGCTCCTGCGCCGGGTCGGTGCCGTCGAGGGGATCCGCCGGGTGCGCTACACCAGTCCTCACCCCAAGGACCTGCGGCCCGAGACGATCGCGGCCATGGCCCAGACCCCGTCGGTGTGCGAGCACCTCCACCTCCCCCTGCAGTCGGGCAGCGACCGGACGCTGGCGGCCATGCACCGGGGCTACACCGCCGAGCGCTACCTGGCCCGGCTGGCCGCGGCCCGGGCCGCCGTGCCCGACCTGGCCGTGACCACCGACCTCATCGTGGGCTTTCCCGGCGAGACCGACGACGACTTCGAGCGCACCCTGGAGGTGGTGGCCGAGGCCGGCTACGACAGCGCCTACACCTTCGTCTTCAGCCCCCGGCCGGGGACCGAGGCGGCGCTCCGCACCGACCAGGTCCCGGGCGACGTCGTGGCCGAGCGCTTCGCCCGCCTGCGGGTCGTGGTCGAGCGCAGCGCCCTGGCCCGCCACCAGGCCCGGGTCGGCCGGGAGGAGGAGGTGGTGGTCGAGGGGCCGAGCAAGAAGGACCCCGCCGTGCTGTCCGGGCGGACCCGTCAGAACAAGCTGGTGCACTTCGCCGCGGCCGAGCCGTTGGCGGCCGGGACCTTCGCCCGGGTCCGGATCACCGCCGCCGCCCCCCACCACCTCGGCGGTGAGCTGGTCGAGGTGACCGACCGGCCCCGGCACCGGGTCCGCATCCCCGTCGCCTCGGCGTGAGCGCGGGGTCCGAGTCCGGCGGCCTGACGGCTCGGAACCTCTCCTTTCCGGCCTCGTCGCGGTGAGCAAGCCCCACCATCGACACCTCGCCCTCGTCGGCCCCACCGCCTCGGGCAAGTCAGCCCTGGCCCTGGCCCTGGCCCGGCGCGACCCGTCCATCGAGCTGGTCAGCGTGGACGCCATGCAGGTCTACGGGGGCATGGACGTCGGCACGGCCAAGCCCAGCCCGGCCGAGCGGGCCGAGGTGCCCCACCACCTGCTCGACCTGGCCGACCCCGCCGAGGACTTCTCCGTGGCCCGCTTCCAGGCCGAGGCCCGAGCCGCCCTGGCCGCCATCGAGGCCCGGGGCCACCGGGCGCTGCTGGTGGGTGGCACCGGCCTGTACGTGCGAGCCGTGGTCGACTCGCTCAACCTGCCCGGTCGCTACCCCGAGGCCCGGGCCGAGGTCGAGGCCGAGCCCGAGACCCCGGCGCTGCACCGGCGCCTGGCCCAACTCGACCCCCGGGCCGCCCGGCGCATGGAGCCCACCAACCGGCGCCGCCTGGTCCGGGCCCTGGAGGTCACCCTGGGCAGCGGGCGGCCCTTCTCCTCCTACGGTCCCGGTCTGGACGCCTACCCCCCCTCGCCGGTGGCCCAGGTCGGCCTCCGCCTCCCCCTCGAGCGCCTCGACCGTCGCATCGACGCCCGGCTGGAGGCCATGCTCCACGCCGGGTTCCTCGACGAGGTCCGCCGCCTGGCCGTCCGCCCCACCGGCCTGTCGCGCACCGCCCGCCAGGCCCTGGGCTACCGCGAGCTCCTGGCCCACCTCGAGGGCGCGCTGACCCACGACCAGGCCGTGGCCGAGACGGCCCTGCGCACCCGTCGCTTCGCCCGTCGCCAACTCCGGTGGTTCCGCCGGGACCCCCGGATCGTCTGGCACGACCTCGGGGACCACGACACCCCGGACCACGAGATCGGGGAGAACGCGCTCGCCCTGGTCGCCGGCCTGCTGGGAGACTGGGCACCGAGATGACCGACGCCGTGCACCTGAGCAAGCACCACGGTCTGGGCAACGACTTCCTGGTCCTGGTCGACGTCGACCGCGACACGCCCGTCGACGCCGCCACCGCTCGCCGGTTGTGCGACCGCCGCCTGGGCGTGGGCGCCGACGGGCTCATCCGGGTCGTTCCCGCCACGTCTGCGGCCGCCACCGGCGACGCCGGGGCCGACCGGGCCGACGGGGCCGACGGGGCCGACGTGGCCATGGAGCTGCGCAACGCCGACGGCTCGGTGGCCGAGATGAGCGGCAACGGGATCCGCTGCCTGGCCCAGGCCGTGGCCCGCCACCGCGGGGTCGACACCCTCGACCTGGCCGTGGCCACCCTCGCCGGTGTCCGGCGGGTGCGGGTCGGGCCCGCCCCGGAGGACGACCCGGCCACGGCCTGGGTCGAGGTCGACATGGGTCCGGCCCGCCCCGGCCCCCAGGGCTGGGAGGCGGCGCTCGACGTGGCCGTGGCCCTGCGGGCCACCACCGTCGATCTGGGCAACCCCCACCTGGTGCTCCTCGTCGACGACCCGGCCGCCGTCGACCTTCCCACCGTCGGGACCGCCGCCCAGGCCGGCTTCGCCCAGGGCGTCAACGTGGAGCTGGTCGCCCCGGTCCCGGGACGGCCCGACGTGCTCGACCTGGTCGTGTGGGAGCGAGGGGTGGGGGCCACCTCGGCCTGCGGCACGGGGGCGTGCGCGGCCGCCCACGCCGCCCACCGATGGGGCCTGGTGGGGCCCCGGGTGCAGGTGGCCATGCCCGGTGGCCAGGTGACGGTGACCCTCGGTGCCGGCGTGCAGCTGGCCGGGCCGGCCACCTTCGTCGCCGACGTGGTCGTCGCCCGGTCGCTCGTCGGCGCCGGGGGCCGGACGGGCAGGCTGGACGCGCCGGCCCTGGCCGAGGCGGGCGTGGGCCGGTGACCCTGATCGAGCGCTCCTTCCGAGAGCGCATCGTCCTGGTCGGGGTCACCATGCCTCCCTCGAACGTGGAGGAGACCGAGGCCCACCTCGACGAGCTGGCTCTGCTCATCGACACCGCCGGGGCCGATGTCGTGGCCCGGGTGCTCCAGCGCCGGGACGCTCCCGACCCCGCCACCTTCGTGGGCAAGGGCAAGGCTGCCGAGCTGGTCGAGGTCTGCCTCGACGTCGACGCCGACACGGTGGTCTTCGACGACGAGCTCAGCCCGGCCCAGAGCCGCAACCTCGAGAAGCTGCTGGGCCGCACCGCCATCGACCGCACCGCGGTGATCCTGGACATCTTCGCCCAGAACGCCCGCACCGGCGAGGGCAAGGCCCAGGTCGAGCTGGCCCAGCTGCGCTACCGCCTGCCCCGCCTGCGGGGCCGGGGAACGCAGCTCTCCCGCCAGGCCGGTGCCATGGGGGCGGGTGGGGCCCGGGCGCCCATCGGCTCGCGCGGCCCGGGCGAGACCCAGCTCGAGGTCGACCGCCGGCGCCTGCTGGCCCGGATCACCCGGCTCGAGGCCGAGCTGGAGCGGCTGTCGCAGACCCGACGGACCCAGCGCCGGGCCCGCACCCGGGGCCGCAACCGCAACCTGTCGATCGTGGGCTACACCAACGCGGGCAAGTCGACCCTGCTCAACCGCCTCACCCACGCCGGGGTCCTGGTCGAGGACCGCCTCTTTGCCACCCTCGACCCCCGGGCCCGGCGCCTCGACCTGCCGGGGGGCGAGGCCGTGGTGGTGTCCGACACCGTCGGCTTCGTGCGCAAGCTGCCCCACCAGCTGGTGGAGGCCTTCCGATCGACCCTGGAGGTGGTGGCCGAGTCCGACCTGCTCCTGCACGTGGTCGACGCCGCCGGTCCCGACCCCGAGGGCCAGCGGGTGGCGGTGCGGGCGGTCCTCGAGGAGATCGGCGCCGGGGAGGTCCCCGAGCTGCTGGCCTTCAACAAGGTCGACCGAGCCGGTCCCGAGGCCAAGCACCTGGTCGAGGCCCACCCGGGGTCGGTGGCCATCTCGGCCCTCTCGGGCGAGGGGGTGGACGAGCTGGTGCGAACGGTGGCGGTCCGCCTGCGAGCGCTGGAGGCGGTGGTGGAGCTGGTCGTCCCCTACGAGCGAGGCGACGTCGTCGCCGCCCTCCACCGGGAGGGCGAGGTGCTGGTCGAGGCCCACGAGGCCGAGTCCACCCGGCTGCGGGCCCGCCTCGACCGGGCCGCGGTCGAGCGCTTCCGGCCCTTCGTGGTGGCGTGACCCCACCCTCCCCGTTCGTGCGCGGCAAGAGCCAAGCGGTAGGTGGGTTCTCCCCGCCCGCCTACCCCCACGACCGGCTGGCGGCGCTGGCGGCCGTGGCCCGGCGCCATCCCGGGGGGATGCTCGACCTGTCGGTGGGGATGCCCCAGGACCCGCCCCCGCCCGGCGTCCTCGACGCCTTGGCGTCCTCGGGCGCCGAGCGGGGCTATCCAGCCTCGGTCGGCACCTCGGCCTTCCGGGAGGCGGCGGCGGCCTGGCTGGCCCGTCGCTTCGGCGTCGACGCCAGCCCCAGCGCGGTGGCCGCCTGCATCGGGACCAAGGAGTTGGTGGTGGGCCTGCCCCACTGGCTGCGCCTGCGCCGCCCCGATCGTGACACGGTGCTGTACCCGGCGGTCTCCTACCCCTCCTACGCCATGGGCGCGGCGCTGGCCGGGTGCCGGGCCGTGGCCGTCCCCCTCGACGAGCGCTGGCGGCTGAGGACCTCGGCCATCCGCGACGACGATGCCGCCCGAGCCCTGTGCCTGTGGTCGAACACGCCGGGGAACCCCGCCGGAGGCCTGGACGACCTCGCCGGTCTGGCCCACTGGGGTCGCGGCAAGGGGGTCCCGGTGCTCTCTGACGAGTGCTATGCGGAGTTCACCTGGGACGGCCCGCCTCGGAGCGTCCTCCAGGCCGGAAGCGACGGGGTGCTGGCGCTGCACTCGCTCTCCAAGCGGTCGAACCTGGCCGGTCTGCGAGCGGGCTTCTACGCCGGCGACGCCGAGCTGGTGCACTACCTGTCCGAGGTGCGCAAGCACGCCGGGTTCATGGTGCCCGGGCCGGTCCAGGCCGCTGCCGTGGTGGCCCTGGGCGACGACGGCCACGCCGCGAGCCAGGCCCGGCGCTACCGCAGCCGGCTGGAGCGGGCCCGGGCGCTGTTCGCCCACGCCCTCGACCTGCAGGCCGACGCCCCGGGGGGCGGGATCTACCTGTGGCTGCCCGCTCCCGGCGGCGACGCCTGGGCCTTGGCCCACCGCCTCGCCACCGAGGCCGGGTGCCTGGTCGCCCCCGGTGACTTCTACGGTCCGGACGGAGCCGGCCACGTCCGCCTGGCCATGGTGGCCCCCGAGGAGCGCCTCGAGCTGCTGGCCGAGCGCCTCGGCGCCGCCCGCCGGCTCGCCGTCGGAGCTGATGGCCCCAAGGGGTGACCCCGAGGCGGGCAACGGGGCACGCCTGGCGGTGCGGGCCGCGGCCAACCGCCTGGCCCTCCTCCTGCGTACGGTCCGGCGCCCGGCTGCCCCGGCCGTCGGTACCTGGGACCTGACCGACGTCGCCATCCACGTCTCGCACTCCCTCGAGGCGGTCACCGCCCTGGCCCGAGGAGGTGGGCCGCTGCTCGACGACCTGGAGGAGCTCTCTGCGCTCACGTCGAGGCTGGTGGTGGGCGAGGGCACGCGCGACCTCGCCGTCCTGGCCGATCGCATCGAGGCCAGCGCGGCCACGTTCCTGGAGGTGGTGGCGTCCGGCGACGCCAGCCCCCGGCCCTGGTTGGTCCGGGGCATCGAGCTTCCACCCTCGGCCCTGGTCGGCCAGGTCCTCAACGAGCTCGTCGTGCACGGCTGGGACGTGGCTCGGGCCGAGGGCGTGTCCTGGCCCGTCCCCGGCCGCCACGCCGCCCTCGTCCTCGACACCTTCCTCCTCCCCGTCCTCGGCCACCTCGGTCCGGCTCTGGTCGATCCGCAGGCCGCCCGGGGCGTGCACGCCGCCTTCGACCTGCGAGTGCGAGGCGGCGGGCGGGCGGTGCTGCGGGTCGACGACGGCGACCTGGTCGTCGAGCACCTCGAGCGGGCAGCGCGGGTGGTCGTCGACTGCCACCTGTCGGTGGAGCCGGCCGCGTTCCTGCTGGTCGCCTGGGGACGCCGCAGCCAGTGGCCCGCCATCGCTCGGGGCCGGTTCCTGGCCTGGGGCCGCCGGCCCTGGCTGGCGCCGAGGTTGCGGCCGCTGTTGCGCAACGTGTGAGCCCCCCGGAGCATGGGGGTGCGGCTGCCTACGGGCAGGGATCACTCGCGAGGGTCGTTGGTCGGTGCTCTAGCCTGCGCTGATGCCCAGCCTGGAGGCACAGATCGACGAGCTCTGGGAGCGCCGCGCCGAGCTGGTGCCCGGCGACGCCGACACCGGGAGGGTGGTGCTGGAGGCGGTGGGCCTGCTCGACACCGGCCAGGCCCGGGTCGCGGAGCTGGCTCCCGAGGGCCAGGTCGTGGTCCACGAGTGGCTCAAGCGGGCCATCCTGTTGCTGTTCCACCAGTCCCGGATGGACACCGTGGAGGTGGGGCCCTTCGAGTTCGCCGACAAGATCCCGCTCAAGGGAGGCCACGCCGAGGCGGGCGTGCGGGTGGTGCCCGGGGCGTCGGCCCGGTGGGGCTCGTTCCTCGACCGGGGCGTCGTCCTCATGCCCAGCTACGTCAACATCGGCGCCCGGGTGGGGGCCAACACCATGGTCGACACGTGGGCCACGGTGGGATCGTGCGCCCAGGTGGGGGCCAACGTGCACCTCTCGGGCGGGGTCGGCATCGGCGGGGTCCTCGAGCCCCCCCAGGCGGCACCTGTCTTCGTGGGCGATGGGGCCTTGATCGGAAGCCGGTGCATGGTGGTGGAGGGAGCCCGGGTGGGTCAGGGGGCGGTGCTGGGCGCCGGCGTCATCCTCGCCGCGTCGGTCCCGGTCATCGACGCCGAGACGGGCGAGGAGCTGAGCCGTGGGGTGGTGCCCCCGTGGTGCGTCGCCGTGAGCGCCACCCGCCGGCGCGCCTTCCCCGGCGGGGAGTTCGGCCTGCCCTGCGTGCTGGTGATCAAGCGCCTGGCCGAGGGCCAGCGCCACGAGAAGGCCCAGCTCAACGAGGTGCTGCGTCGCCACGGCACCGCCGTGTGAACGGGGCCCAGGCCGGCCCGGCAGGGCACGACCTCCTGGCCCGCACGGCCGAGCTGGTCGACATCGCCTCGGTCAGCCACCACGAGCGGGCCCTGGCCGACCACATCGAGGCCCGGCTGGTGGCCCGACCGGCCCTGGCGGTCGAGCGCGTCGGCGACAACGTGGTGGCGCGCACCGACCTCGCACGGCCCTACCGGCTGATCCTGGCCGGCCATCTCGACACCGTGCCCCCCAACGGAAACGAGCGGGCCCGCATCGAGGGTGACGTGGTCCACGGCCTGGGTGCGTCGGACATGAAGGCCGGGCTGGCGGTGTTCCTGGAGCTGGCCGAGCGCCTCGACGAGCCCGCGGTCGACCTGAGCTTCGTCTTCTACGCCGGCGAGGAGGTCGAGGCCCGTCACAACGGGCTCGGCCACCTCGCCGCTGTCCGGCCCGAGCTGCTGGCCGGCGACGCCGCCGTCCTGGGCGAGCCCACCGGGGCGGTGATCGAGGCCGGGTGCCAGGGGACCATGCGCCTGCAGGCCGAGCTGGTCGGGGCCCGGGCCCACAGCGCCCGTCCGTGGATGGGCGTCAACGCCGTGCACCGCCTCGCGCCCCTGCTCGAGGTGGTGGCCGGCTACCACGGCCGACGCCCGGTGCTCGACGGCTGCGAGTACGCCGAGGCCCTGCAAGCCGTGGCCGTGGAGGGGGGCGTGGCCGCCAACGTGGTCCCCGACCGGGCCCGGCTCACGCTCAACCACCGCTTCGCCCCCGACCGCAGCCCCGAGCAGGCCGAGCGCCACCTGCGGGAGCTGCTGGGACCGGCACTCGGGGCCGGCGACTCCCTGGAGGTGGTCGACGTGGCCCCCGGGGCCCGGCCCGGGCTCGACCACCCGTTGCTGCAGACGCTGATCGCGCGCTCGGAGATGCCGGTGCGGGCCAAGCTGGGCTGGACCGACGTGGCCCGCTTCGCCGCCCTGGGCATCCCCGCCTGCAACCTGGGCCCGGGGGATCCGACGCTCGCCCACCATGCCGACGAGCGAGTGGAGCGGGTCCCGTTGGAGGCGACGTGGGCTGCCCTGGCCGACCTGGTGGAACACGGTCCCGAGGGAGTCTGAGCGCTTCCTCGTGGCTGGCGAGCCGGCGGGCGTCCCGCTGGGGTCGCTCATTCCCCGGCGGGCGGCAGCTACGGGGCGGCGAGCCGGCGGCGCGTGCGCGCGGCGGCCGCGCCCATCCCGGCGATGAGCAGCCCGGCCGGCACGGCCAGCACGTAGCGGGTGGCGTCGTCACCTCCGCCGGGCAGGACGGCGACGGCCTGGCCTTCGGGCGGTGGCGCCACCGGGTCGGCATCGAGGGGGGGCAGGGAGATGGTCGAGGGAGTGGTGGTGGTCGGGGGCAGGGTGGTGGTGGTCGAGGGGGGAGCCGGGGTCGTGGTGGGCGGCACGGTGGTGGCGGGAGCGGCGGCGACCAATGCCGGCGCCTCGGTGGTGGTCGTCGGGGCCGCGGTGGTGGTCGGGGCCGGCGGGGGACTGTTGACTGCCCGGGCCAGGTTCAGCCGCCCGGCCCCGAAGGTGGTGTCGCTGCCCGGAGCCCCGACGTCGTCGGCGGTGGCGAGGAGCTGGTCGACGGCCTGCTGGGGCGACAGGCCCGTGCCGCGCAGCACGGCGAGGGCGCCCACCACGTGGGGCACCGCCATGGAGGTGCCCACCAGGCAGGCGTAGGTGCCGGCCGCGTAGGTGGAGACGATGGAGGAGCCGAAGTCGCAGGCGGCGTCGGAGCCGGCGCTGCCGTCGCCCCCGGGGGCGGCGATGCCCCACTGGGCGTCGCCCACCCCGCTGGCGTAGCGGGGGCGGGTGTCACCTCGCCCGGTGGCGGTCACGACCAGGACGGGCTCGTCGGTGAAGTTGCTGCTGCGGGCGGCGCTGTTGCCGGCCGCCACCACCGGGATCGACCCCTTCGACCAGGCGTAGCGGATGGCGTCGGTGAAGGCGACCGACAGGTCGTCGGTCGACATCTCGCCGAAGGAGAGGTTGATCACGTCGGCCCCGTTGTCGGCGGCGAAGCGGATCCCCTTGGCCACCTCGACCACCGAACCCGAGCCGGCGGGGTCGAGCACCCGCACGGGCATGATGCGGGCGTCGGGGGCGACGCCGGCCACTCCCAGGCCGTTGCCGGTGCTGGCCGCGGCCGTCCCGGCCACGTGGGTGCCGTGGCCTCGGCCCTCGTCGCAGGTCTTGGACTCCTGTGGGCCGGGCGGGTCGCATCCCTGGGAGCCCTCGTCGTCGGGGTCGGCGTCGTCGTCGATGAAGTCGTACCCGCCCACCACCTTGCTCGCGAGGTCCTCGTGGTCGAGGTCGACGCCGGTGTCGACCACGGCGATCACGGCCCCGGCGCCGCGCCCCTGGCTCCAGGCGGCCTCGGCACCGATGGCCTCCAGGGCCCACTGCTCGGGAAAGAAGGGATCGTTGCTGGCCGTGGCCACGCCGGGAAGGCCGACGACGAGCGCGGCCGCGAGCGCGACCACCCCGACGATGCGTTGCATGAAGCCCTCCTGCCCTGGTGTGCCGGCGCGGTCTCGCCGTCCCGCTGCTTCTACAATCGGCGCAGGACAGTGACGACTTTACCAAAGATGCTCACGTCCTCCCCCGGGTAGCGCACCGGCGACAGGGCGGGGTTGGCGGGTACCAGGATCACCTCGTCGGCCTCCCGTCGCAGCGTCTTGACCGTGGCCTCCTCGCCCGGGATCCCGGCCACCACGATCTCACCGTCGGACGCGTCGGGTTGCTGGCGCACCACCACGAAGTCGCCGTCGAGGATGCCGGCCTCGATCATCGAGTCGCCCCTGACTCGCAGCATGAACAAGGTGCCTTCCCCCGTGAGGTCGGCGGGGACGGGCACCAGCTCCTCCACGTTCTCCTGGGCCAGGACGTTGGCCCCGGCGGCGACGTCACCCACGAGGGGGACGTGGTTGACCGGTCGGCGTTCGGCGGTGGCGCCCGACCCGGGGTCGTAGCACACCTCGATGGCGCGGGGCTTGGTCGGGTCGCGGCGGATGTAGCCCCGCCGCTCGAGGATGTTGAGGTGGTTGTGGACCGTCGACGGGGACGTCAGCCCCACGGCCAGGCCGATCTCACGGACCGAGGGAGGAAAGCCCCGGTCGCGATGCTCGTCCACGATGAACTGCAGGATCTGCCGCTGCCGCTCGCTCAGCTTGGTCCGGGCCATGGTGGTCATCCTCGCTTTCCCGGCCTCCGCCGGCTGGGGGATCTGGCTCACTCGATCCGACCGTCGTCGCAGGTGGCGAACGAGCGTTCCTTCTCTGGGCCACGGTAGCGCGCCAGAGGCACCCTGGCAAACACTCGTTCTTGACACGGTACCGGAGGTGCGGTTGCATGGGAACGTGCGTTGGGCGAACGTGCGTCGGGAGCGATGCAGCGGGAGCAGGGAAGGTCGACGGCGGCCGGCAGAGCGGAGCGCAGGGCCAAGGATGACGGGGGAGGGGTGATGGCAGCACTGGTGCACGATCGGGTCGCAGGGCGCGGGGAGGGCACGCCGAGGGCGGGAGTGGGTCCCCAGCGGGCAGCTCGTCCCGCCCATGTCGCCCGGGACCCCTGGATCGGGCGGGCGGTCCCCCACGGCCGCAATGAGCGGCGAGGAGGGCCTGCCGTCGTGGCGGCCGTGGTCGTGCTCACCCTGGCCGCGGTCGGCGGGAGCCTGGCCGACGCCGCCGCCGGCCTGGGCGGTGGCCGCAGCCGGGCAGGGGAGCGAGGCGAAGTCGCCGCAGGAGAGGCGGACGTCTCGCGCCGTCCGGGGGACGGCAGCGGGCGGGTGGCGCAGCCGGGCGAGACGTACTGGTCGATCGCCGAGGAGCTGGGCGCCGACGGCGACATCCGGGAGCGGGTCGACGCGCTGGTGGAGGCCAACGGGGGCCGCGTGCTCCGGGCCGGCGACCGCCTGGCACTCCCGCAGGCAGACTGACGTCCAGGGCTCGCTCGGGTCCGGCTTCAGGCGGGGTCGGCCTCCCGGACGTAGCGGGCCAGCAGCGCACCGTCGCCCTCCACCAGCGAGGCCATGCGCAGCGGACGGGGGGGGTCGAGCGAGGGAGCGACGATCAGGGGGGGCTCGGCACCGCCTGCCAGCAGCGGCGCCAGGGTGAAGCACAGCTCGTCGACCAGGTCGGCCGCGACCAGCTCACCGAGGAGGTGGGGGCCACCCTCGCACAGCACGACCTCCTGGCCCCGCGCACCCAGCTCGGCCAGGGCCTGGCGGATGTCGACCTGTTCCTCGCCGGCGACGATCACCTCGGCGACCTCGGCGGCCCGGGCGCGCCGGGCGGGATCGGCGGCGGCGCAGGTGAGGATCTCGGTCGGCCGGGCCGCCTCGCTGAACAGCGGGCTGGTCCAGTCGAGGTCGAGGCTGCGCGAGACCACGGCGACCGGCGGGCGACCACCCCCCCTGACCGGTCCGTAGCGCTCGGCGCGCACGGTCCCGGCCCCGACCAGCACCACATCGGCCAACGTGCGCAGGAGCATGAACACCTCCCGGTCCGCCGCCGCCGACAACCTGGCGGTGCGTCCCTGCACGGCGGCCCGCCCGTCGACCGAGGCCACCATGTTGGCCAGCACCCACGGCCTCCCCGCACGGCCGGAGCGAGCGGCGTCGGCGTAGACGGCGAGCGGGTCGATGTCGTCGACGGGCGTGGGCAGGAGCTGGCGCACGGGGCCGTCACCGTAGCGGGGGCGATGTCCCCAGGGCCGCTGCGCCTGCCCACAGGATCGGCCCTCTACCGCTCCACAGGCCCGGCGTCCTACGGTCGCCTCCGACCGGAAAAAGGGGTTGCGCCCCTGTAATTACCGTGCTGTAATCCGGGTCCCACCCCGTACCCTTGATCCTCCGACACCACGACGAGGACCCACCGCCGGGGCGGAGCAACCCGAGGTTCCACGGCTGGCGCAAACGGTCGGCGGTGCCTCGGCCCCGAGGAGCCGCAGCCGCACCGAGACGTCGAGGAGGACAGACCATGGCGATGGCGCCGTCGAGCCGGGTGAGCGGGAACGAGCCCGAGGTCGGAGGGCGCATCGGCTTGCGCCGCCACTTCACCACCGAGGGCGTCCACCCCTACGACCAGGTGGCCTGGGAACGGCGAACCAGCCGCATCACCAACTACCGGGACGGCTCGGTGGCCTTCGAGCAGCCCGACGTCGAGGTGCCGGTGTCGTGGTCGCTGCACGCCACCAACATCCTGGCCCAGAAGTACTTCCGGGGGGCGCTGGGCACGCCCGAGCGGGAGACGTCGCTGCGCCAGGTGGCCGACCGGGTGGTCGACGCCATCGCCGGCTGGGGGCGGGTCGACGGCTACTTCGCCGACGAGGCCGAGGCCCGGGCCTTCGCCGACGAGCTCAAGTACCTGATCATCACCCAGCGGGGGGCGTTCAACTCCCCGGTGTGGTTCAACATCGGCGCCCAGGGCCGCAAGCAGCAGGCGAGCGCCTGCCAGCCCTATGACGCCCTGGTGAGCACCACCCATGGCCTGGTCCCCATCGGTCGCTTGGTCGAGGCGGACGCGGTGGGCACCAAGGTCTTCGATGCCCACGGGCTGACGCGGATCGTGGCGACCAAGGCCAACGGCCGCAAGCCCGTGCTGCGCCTGCACACCAAGGCCGGCTACGTCCTCGACGTCACCGCCGACCACCTGGTGTGGAAGGCGACCGGGGAACGAAGTGGCGGCTTCGTCGAGGCTGGCACCCTGGCCGCCGGCGATCAGTTGCAATGGCACCGGACGGAATCGTGGGGTGAAGGTGAGATCACCCGGCGAGAGGTCGCCGAGGCCGCGCTGGCGGGCTGGCTCCAGGCGGACGGTTCCGTCGGTCGCTACGACCACGGCACCAACCGCTCGCTGACCATCATGACCGTGACGGACGCCGAGCTGGAATGGGTCGAGCGGGCACTCGACGTGGTCATTCCCCAGGTCCACCGCCGCCAGCGAAGGGTCGTCACCCAGGCCGACGATCTCGACTGCCGGCGAACTCGGCTCTACGGCAACGAGCTGGAAGCCTTCGTCGAGCGCTGGGGCCTTCTCCAGCGTCGCTCCGACATGGTGATCCCTGCGCATCTGTTCAGCGCGCCATTGCCGGTGGTCACCGCTTACCTGCGCAGCCTCTTCCAAGCCGAGGGCTACGTGTCGGAGCGTGAGCGGGCCGCGTGCATCGGTCTGGACATGATCTCGGAGCACGTCGTGCGCGGCGTGCAGGCGCTGCTGCTTCGCTTCGGCGTCTACTCGCGAGTTCGGTTCGAGCGGGACCCTCGAGAGAACCGCAAGGCGTGCTGGTCGCTGTCGATCCGTTCGTTGAGCGATCGGCGTCGCTTCGGGGACGAGATCGGTTTCGTCGACCCTCGTAAGGCCATCAAGCTCGCCATGACCCTCGACCTGCCGGGGACGGTCGAGCACGACCGGAAGCGCTTGGAGATCGAGCGGGTCGAGGCGCTGGGCGAGATGGACGTCTACGACATCCAGACCGAGAGCGGGGAGTACCTCTCGGGCGGGCTGCGGGTCCACAACTGCTTCATCCTGTCGGTCGACGACACCATGGACTCGATCCTCAACTGGTACGTCGAGGAGGGGATCATCTTCAAGGGCGGCTCCGGCTCGGGGGTGAACCTGTCGCGCATCCGCTCGTCCGCCGAGCTGCTCAAGGGGGGAGGCACCGCGTCGGGGCCGGTCAGCTTCATGCGGGGGGCCGACGCCTCGGCGGGGACGATCAAGTCGGGCGGGGCGACCCGCCGTGCCGCCAAGATGGTCATCCTCAACGCCGACCACCCCGACATCGAGGACTTCATCTGGTGCAAGGCCACCGAGGAGCGCAAGGCCCGGGCCCTGCGTGAGGCCGGCTTCGACATGGACCTCGACGGCAAGGACAGCCACTCCATCCAGTACCAGAACGCCAACAACTCCGTGCGGGTGACCGACGAGTTCATGCAGGCGGTGGTCGACGACGCCGACTGGCACCTGCGGGCGGTCACCACCGGCGAGGTGGTGCGCACGGTCAAGGCGCGCGACCTCATGCGCCAGATCTCCCAGGCCACCTGGGAGTGCGCCGACCCGGGCATGCAGTTCGACTCCACCATCAACCGCTGGCATACCGCCGCCACCACCGGGCGCATCAACGGCTCCAACCCGTGCTTCCCAGGCGGAGCCCGAGTCCATACCGACAAGGGCCTGATCCGGTTCGACGAGCTCGTGGACCGGGTGCGAGGCGGCGAGACCTTCGGGGTCTACACCCACGACGCCACCAATCCCGACGCTCCGGCCCAGCGGATGGAGGTGACGACGCCCGACGCCTTCATGATCACCGGGCTGAACGAGATCGTCCGTCTCCGCTTCGACAACGGCACGGAGCTGCGGTGCACGCCGGGGCACCGCATCTTCACCGCCAATCGGGGCTACGTCGAGGCCCACGCGCTCACCAGCAGTGACGAGGTCAAGGTCCTCGACCTTCCTGCTCCGGCGCTGTCGGCTGATCGGCGGTTGCCGGTCTCCACTGAGGTGGCGCACTACGCCCTCAGGGGTGATTCGTCCCGCTCACTGCGGCTGCCGGAGAAGTGGTCCCCCGAGCTGGGCCACTATCTGGGGTGGCTGGTGGGTGACGGCTGCATCGCCGGCAACGTGGTTACGACCGTCTACGGGACTGGCGACGACCAGGAGCACGTGCTCCCCCGCCACCTCGAGCTCCTGACGTGGATGAACGGCGACCGTGCGCCGAAGCCGTCGGTCCAGGCCAACGGCAGCGTGCAGCTCCGCCAGAGCCGTCGCGTCATCGCCCGGTTCCTGGAGGCGCTCGGCATCTCGCAGGCCAAGGCGCCCGACAAGCGGCTGCCCTGGTCGGTCGAGCAGGCGCCACCTGATGCCGTTGCCGCCTTCCTTCGTGGCCTCTTCGATGCCGACGGCTGCGTCTACGACGGGAAGACCAATCGCTACGTCGGGTTGGGTTCGGCGTCCAGGGGCCTGTTGCAGGACGTGCAGCGCCTGCTGTCGACCTTTGGCATCTTCAGCCGCATCTACCACACTCGGAAGGGTGAGGAAAAGGCGTTCACCCATGTCCGCAAGGACGGGACCTTCGTCATCTACGAGTCCCATGCGTTGTACGACCTGCGCATAGCCAACCGGTCGGTCGCGGCCTTCGCCGACCACGTCGGCTTCAGCCTCTCGGTCAAGGCGGCCAAGCTCCAGCGCCTGATCGACGCCCACACCTTCAACCGCTGCCGGGAAACGGTTCGCCTGGTGGAGCGGTCTGACGACGGCGTGGAACAGACCTACAACCTCAGTGAGCCCCGAAACCATTCATATTTGGTTGATGGTATAGTGGTTCGCAACTGTAGTGAGTACATGCACCTGGACAATTCTGCCTGTAACTTGGCTTCCATCAACCTGCTGGCCTTCCTCGACGAGGAGGAGAACCGCTTTGACGTCGAGGGCTACCGCCACACCGTGGCGATGTTCTTCACCGCCCAGGAGATCCTGGTCGGCAACGCCGACTACCCCACCGACGCCATCGCCGAGACGTCCCGGCGGTTCCGCCAGCTCGGGCTGGGCTACGCCAACCTCGGGGCCCTGCTCATGGCGCTGGGTCTCCCTTACGACTCCGACCAGGGCCGGGCCTGGGCCGGGGCCCTGACCGCCGTGCTCACCGGGCACGCCTACGCCACGTCGGCCCGCACTGCCGCTCGCATGGGTCCCTTCGCCGGCTACAGCGAGAACGAGGAGCACATGCTCCGGGTGCTGCGCATGCACCGCCACGAGGTCGCCACCATCGACGAGGACCTCGTGCCCGCCGACCTGCTGGGCGCCGCTCGCCAGGCGTGGGACGAGGCCGTCGAGTGGGGCGAAGCCTACGGCGTGCGCAACTCCCAGGCCAGCGTCATCGCCCCGACGGGGACCATAGGCTTGCTCATGGATTGCGATACTACAGGTCTCGAGCCCGACCTCGGTTTGTGCAAAATGAAGAAGTTGGTGGGTGGTGGAACGATGACCATCGTCAACCAGACCGTCCCTCGAGCCCTGCGTCGATTGGGGTACGCATCCGACCAGATCAGCGATGTCGTCGCCTACGTCGATGAGAACAAGACAATCCTTGGCGCTCCGCACCTTGCCGCCGAGCACGTGCCTGTCTTCGCCTGTTCCATGGGTGACAATGCTATTCATTACAACGGCCATATCCGCATGATGGGAGCGATCCAGCCGTTCATCTCGGGCGCGCTGTCCAAAACTGTTAACATGCCCGAAGAGGTGTCGGTCGAGGACGTCGAGCAGCTGCACATCGACGCCTGGCGTCTCGGCATCAAGGCGGTGGCCATCTACCGGGACAACTGCAAGGTCGCCCAGCCGCTGTCCATGGCCAAGAAGGAGGTCAAGCCCGAGGTCCTGGCGGCCGCCGTGGAGGCAGCGGTCGAGTCTGCCCCGGCCCAGGTGGTCGAGCGCATCATCGAGAAGGTGGTCAAGCAGCCCGTCCGCCAGAAGCTGCCCCGCAACCGTCGCTCGCGCACCTTCGAGTTCCGGGTGGCCGACTGCAAGGGCTTCGTAACCGTGGGCGAGTACGACGACGGCCGTCCCGGGGAGCTGTTCCTCAAGGTGTCCAAGCAGGGCTCCACCCTGGCCGGCATCCTCGACTCGTTTGCCATCTCGGTCAGCTACGGCCTGCAGTACGGCGTGCCGCTGTCCGCCTTCGTCAAGAAGTTCACCAACGTGCGCTTCGAGCCCGCGGGCATGACCGACGACCCCGACATCCGCTTTGCCACCAGCCTGGTCGACTACATCTTCCGCCGTCTGGCCGTCGACTACCTGCCCCTCGAGGAGCGCATGGAGCTGGGCATCCTGTCGGTGGGCGAGCGGCTCAACCCCACGCTGCCGGGCATCGAGGAGGCGACCACGGAGAGCGCCGGAGGCCTCGACCTGGCCCCGACCCCTCCTGCCTACGACACCACCTCGGCCGACCTCGATCCCCTGGTCGACCTGGGCACCGCGGCGACGACTGTTGCGACCGAGGCCCGCCCCAGCAACCGGGACGCCCCCTACTGCATGCAGTGCGGCGTGCAGATGATCCGGGCCGGGAGCTGCCACGCCTGCCCGTCCTGCGGGTCGACGTCGGGCTGCTCCTAGGCCCGGACCGCAGGAGGCCGCGGACCGAAATCGGGTGCGGGCAGGTGCCGGGCGGGAACAGGATCGGCCCGTGCCCACCGAACCCGCCCCGCCCCCGAGCGCCCGCACGAGAGTGCGGCGCCAGGCCGACCGAGGCCGCTACGACCGGGAGACGATCGTGGCCATCCTCGACGAGGCGTTGGTCTGCCACGTCGGCTTCGCCGTCGACGGTCGTCCCTGGGTCGTGCCCACCGCCTTTGCCAGGATCGATGATCACGTCTACCTCCACGGCGCCACCGGCAACGTTGCCCTGCGCGCCCTGGCCGCTGGCGCCGAGGTGTGCCTCACCGTCACCCTGCTCGACGGGCTCGTCCTGGCCCGCTCCGCCTTCCACCACTCGATGAACTATCGCTCGGTCATGGTGTTCGGCCGGGCCCAGCCCGTCACCGACACCGAGGAGAAGCGCGTCGCCCTGCTCGCCCTCGTCGACCACGTCGTCGCCGGTCGGAGCCAGGCCACCCGTCTCCCGACGGCCCAGGAGCTGCGGGCCACGCTCGTGGTGAAGCTGCCGATCGACGAGGCGTCGGCCAAGGTCCGCACTGGCGGCCCGGTCGACGAGCCAGGTGACTACCAGCTCCCGCACTGGGCAGGGGTCATCCCCCTCGACCTCGTGCGGGGAGCACCGAGACCGGACGTAGCCGACGGGCCGCCCACTTCCTGACCCAGAGAGACGCCAAGGCCTAGTGGAGGCGACCGATCGGTTCGCTGGCGCGGTGAACCTGAGGAAGAAGGCCTACCCCTGGACAGGGTGAGCGGCTGGTGCGTAGAGTCCGGAACAGTGCGTCGTAGCTTTCCGTTGCTCTCCGCGCTGGCACTGCTGGTCGTCGTCTCCGGCTGCGCGCCCGACGACGCCGACCTCGGGCCGGCGGCGACGCTCGGCACAGCTCCCGCCAGCGTCCCGACCACCGCCCGCCCGATCGACGTGGCCGTGATCCCAGATGACCCAGCCGACATCGACGAGGCCTACGTCCAAGCCGTGGTCGACG
>JADDRA010000068.1 GCA_016781105.1 Actinomycetota bacterium
GATGTCGTAGTAGAGCATGAACTCCCAGGGGTGAGGACGCAGGCGCACCTCGTCGAGCTCGTGCTCGCGCTTGTAGCGGATCCACGTCTCGATGAGATCGTCGGTGAAGACGTCGCCGACCAGGAGGAACTTGCTGTCGCCCTCCAGGGCGGCCAGGGCGGCGTCGAGGCTGCCGGGCACCTGGGGAACCTGGGCCAGCTCCTCGGGCGGCAGGTCGTAGAGGTCCTTGTCGACGGGGGTGGGGGGCTCGATGCGGTTCTGGATGCCGTCGAGGCCGGCCATGAGCATGGCCGAGAAGGCCAGGTAGGGGTTGCAGCTCGGGTCGGGGCAGCGGAACTCCAGGCGCTTGGCCTTGGGGCTCTTGGAGTACAGCGGGATGCGGACCGAGGCCGAGCGGTTGCGCTGGGAGTAGACCAGGTTCACCGGCGCCTCGTAGCCCGGCACCAACCGCTTGTAGGAGTTGGTGGTCGGTGCGGCGAAGGCCAGCACCGCAGGGGCGTGGGTGAGCAGGCCGCCGATGTACCAGCGGGCCAGGTCGGACAGGCCGGCGTAGCCGGTCTCGGAGAAGAAGAGCGGGTCGCCCCCGTTCCACAGCGACTGGTGCACGTGCATGCCCGAGCCGTTGTCCTGGAAGATGGGCTTGGGCATGAAGGTGGCCGTGCGCCCGTGCTGACGTGCGACGTTCTTGACCACGTACTTGTAGAGCATCAACTTGTCGGCCATCGACAGCAGCGTGTCGAAGCGCATGTCGATCTCGGCCTGGCCGGCGGTGCCCACCTCGTGGTGCTGGACCTCGATCTCGATGCCCAGGCGCTCCATGGTCATCACCATCTCGGACCGCAAATCCTGGTAGTGGTCCATGGGAGGGACGGGGAAGTACCCCTCCTTGTAGCGGGGCTTGAACCCGAGGTTGGGACCTTCGTCGCGCCCCGAGTTCCAGATGCCCTCGACGGAGTCGACCGAGTAGTGGGCCGAGTGCTGGTCCTGGGAGAAGCGCACGTCGTCGAACACGTAGAACTCGGCCTCGGGGCCGAAGTAGGCGGTGTCGGCGATGCCGGTGGAGGCCAGGTACTCCTCCGCCTTGCGGGCGATGTAGCGCGGGTCGCGGCTGTAGGGCTCGCCGGTGATCGGATCGTGCACGAAGCAGTTCAGGTTGAGCGTGCGGTGCTGGGTGAAGGGGTCGATCACGGCGGTGTTGGGGTCGGGCACCAGGAGCATGTCGGACTCCTGGATCTCCTGGAACCCCCTGATCGACGAACCGTCGAAGCCGTAGCCCTCCTCGAAGGCCTCCTCGGTGAGCTGGTGCAGCGGGACCGAGAAGTGCTGGGTCAGTCCCGGGAGGTCGCAGAACCGGAAGTCCACGATCTCGACGCCTTCGTCCTGGGCCAGGGCGAGGACCTCGCCCGGGGTGCGCTCCTGCACGATGTCTCCTTGTGATGGTCGTGGTGATCGGGGGTCGGGGTCGTGGTCGTGGACTCGGTCCGCCGCTCGTGGCATGGTCCGGCTGGGCCGGGCGCCACCTTGGCGGGAGGCGATTTCCCTCCTGTTGCCGAAGTGTGAACGTCGTATGAACTACCGGGTCCGGCGGAGGCGTGTCGAACCGGACCGGTGGGGCCAGCGCGAAGATAGGCGACGGGACCGTCCCCCGCCCCCTTGGAGGCACACGATGGAGCGTCAGCAGGACTACGTCATGCGCATGGTGGAGGAGCGGGGCGTGCGCTTCGTCCAGCTCTGGTTCACCGACGTGCTGGGCACCCCCAAGTCCTTCAGCATCACCCCCGTCGAGCTGGAGACGGCGCTGGAGGAGGGGATGACCTTCGACGGTTCGGCCATCGAGGGCTTCAGCCGGGTCCAGGAGAGCGACGTGCTGGCCAAGCCCGACCCCAAGACCTTCCAGATCCTGCCCCTGCACAACGGCAACGCGCCCATGGCCCGGGTCTTCTGCGACGTCATCAACCTCGACGGCACCCCCTTCGAGGGCGACCCCCGCAACGTGTTGCGCCGCACCCTGGAGCGGGCCCGCGAGCGGGGCTTCTCCTTTTACGCCGCGCCCGAGGTCGAGTTCTTCTACTTCGGCGACGACGACCCGGGCCGGCCCCCCAAGCTGCTCGACCGGGGCTCGTACTTCGAGCTGTCGGTGGCCGACCTGACCACCGACCTGCGCAAGCAGACCGTGCTCACCCTCGAGGAGATGGGCGTGCCGGTGGAGTACTCCCAGCACGAGGACAGCCCCAGCCAGCACGAGATCGACCTGCGCCACACCGACGCCCTGACCATGGCCGACACGGTCATGACCCTGCGCCTCATGGTCAAGGAGATCGCCCGCGAGCGGGGCGTCTACGCCAGCTTCATGCCCAAGCCCATCGCCGGAGTGCAGGGATCGGGCATGCACACCCACTTCTCGCTCTTCGAGGGCGACGTGAACGCCTTCCACGACCCGGGCGACGAGCACGGCTTGTCCAAGGTGGGGAAGGGCTTCATCGCCGGACTGCTGCGCCACGCCTTCGAGATCACCGCCGTGACCAACCAGTGGGTGAACTCCTACAAGCGCCTGGTGGTGGGCTACGAGGCGCCGGTGTACATGTCCTGGGCCCGCAACAACCGCTCGGTGGTGGTCAACGTCCCCCACTCCAAGCGGGGCAAGGCCGACTCCACCCGCATCGAGTACCGGGCCCCCGACCCGGCCTGCAACCCCTACCTCGCCTTCGCCATGGTCCTGGCCGCCGGGCTACGGGGCGTCGAGGAGGGCTACGAGCTGCCGCCCGAGACCCAGGCCAACCTCTACGAGCTCACGCCCGAGGAGCTGCTGGCCGAGGGCATCCGGCCCCTGCCCGGCAACCTCAGCGAGGCCATCGCCGCCATGGAGGGCTCCGAGCTGGCGGCGGAGACCCTCGGGGAGCACGTCTTCGAGTGGTTCATCCGCAACAAGCGGGCCGAGTGGGCCGACTACAAGACCCAGGTGAGCCAGTTCGAGCTCGACCGCTACCTCCCCCGGCTGTAGCCCGTGGAGCCGCTGCTGATCTACCCCGACCCCCCCGCTCCCGAGCTGGCCCAGGCCCTCGACCTCGGGGGCTACCCCTGGAAGGCGGTGAGCGACGGCGAGGTGGCCGCCCGCCTCGAGCCCGACGACGGCTGGGCCGGCGCGGTGGTGGGCGCCGAGCGCGACCCCGAGGGCGCCTTCGGCCTGTGCCGGACGCTGCGCAAGCGCGACCTGCCCCTCGAGCCGCTGCTGGTCCTGCTCAGCAGCTCCCAGCTCGCCGACCTCGAGCTGCGCGATGACCTCTTCGACGACTTCTGCCTGACGCCCGTACGACCCCGGGAGCTCGAGGCCCGGCTCAAGCACCTGTTCTGGCGCACCGGGCAGGGCACCCGGCCCGAGCTGGTCGAGTACGGCGACCTGGTGCTCAACCTCGAGACCTACCAGGCGGCCATCGCCGGTCGTCCCCTCGACCTCACGTACATGGAGTACGAGCTGCTGAAGTTCCTCTCGTCGCACCCGGGCAAGGTGTTCACGCGGGAGACGCTGCTCAGCCGGGTGTGGGGCTACGACTACTACGGCGGCGCACGCACCGTCGACGTCCACGTACGCCGGTTGCGGGCCAAGCTGGGCGAGGAGCGGGCCGGCCTCATCCACACGGTCCGCTCCGTCGGCTACCGCTTCGGCGAGACCCGCTGGGGGACGTAGGCCCAGGCTTCGATCTCCACCAGGGCGCCGAGGGGCAGCTCGGACACTCCCACCGCCGAGCGGGCCGGGCGGTGGTCGCCGAAGGCGGCCACGTAGACCTCGTTCATGGCCCCGTAGTCGCCCAGGTGGCGGAGGAACACCGTGGTCTTGACCACGTCGGACAACTCCGCCCCCTCGACGTCGAGGAGCAGCGCGAGGTTCTCCAGCGCCTGGGCCAACTGGGCGCCCGTCCCCCCTTCGACCAGCTCGCCGTCCCGGAGGCCGACCTGGCCGGACACCACCAGCCAGTCGCCTGCGCGCAGGATGGGGGTGTAGGGGCCGATGGGCGTGCTCATGGTCGTCTCCTCGACGCTCGTTCGACGGGCCAGTCCTGGGCACAACCCTGGCGCAACCACTCGGCCGCCGCCACCGCCGCGAACACCGCATCGGAGCCGTTCACCGGGGGGCCGTCCGACGGGACCACCTCGACGTCCACGGGAGGCGTCTCGGCCGCCCGCAGTATCCCGAACGAGCGGATGGTGAGGTCCTGGACCTCGCCGGCCTCGTCGACGGCGATGCCCTCCCGGCGGACCCATCCCAGGGCCATGTGGGCCGCCCCGATGCAATAGGAGCGCAGCACCACCGCGTCGAGGACCCGACCGCACTCGACCCGGACGGCCACGCCGTCGTCACCCACGTCGGCGGCCGCGCTCGCCCCGGCCGGGGTGGTGACGCTGACCGGCAGGCGTGCGCGTGCCGCCGCGGCCAGGACCAGGGCCTCGACCCACCCGGCCCCCCGCAGGTCGCTCGAGGTGGGAGGACCGGCGACGTCGACCTCGACCACCTCCAGCTGGGGCGCCACCGAGGCCACGGCGGCGGCGACGCCGGGCGTGCGGACCACGCGCAGCACGCCGGACAGCGCGCCCGACGAGTCGACCCGTACCCCGGCGGCCACGGGCGGCCGCTTGGGGCCGAGCCGGACCGTGTCCTCCCGGGACAGCAGCACCCGCACCGGCCGCCCATGCTCGTCGGCCAGACGCCGGGCGACCGGCGGGGCCAACGACGTGGTCTTGCCCCCGAAGGCACCACCGTTGGCCAACGGCGAGGCCGGCTCACCTCCGGGCACGCACCAGGAGGCATCGGTCTCCAGGTACGCGGGCTCCACCCAGGTGGTGCGCAGACGCAGGTCCCAGTCGCCCTCAGGCACCTCTAGGGGGTGGCGCAGGTCGGTGGTGCTCCGCCGGCCCTGGACCTTGCCCGCCTCGGCCCGGGCCTCGGCCAGGGTCTCCCCCAGGGCCCACTCGCCCGGACGGGTGGCGTGGGGCACGGCGACGAGCGCATCGAGGGGGGCGAGGTCGTCGGCGAAGCCGCCACCGCCCAGCGCGACCTCGGCGCCGACGGCCTGGGCGACACCGCCCTCTAACGCCGCTCGGACCGCGGCCGCCTCCTGGTCGCGCCCTGCCCCCCGGTGGCGCGACGTCCCCACATTCCCCGAGGTCGCCTCCTCCGGGCGCTCCAGCGGCCCGGGCTGACCGTCACCGTGCGCCCGGTTCCAGGCCTCCACGATGGTGCGCCAGCCGGTGCAGCGACAGAGGTGGGCGGCCAGGGCCCGCTCGACCGCAGGCACGTCGTCCGCCCGGGTCCCTCGGGCCGCCAGGGCCGACAGGCGCACGACGATGCCGGGAGTGCAGAACCCGCACTGGCTGGCCCCGGTTGCGACGAAGGCGTCGGACCAGCACCGGCGCTCGTCGTCGGCCAGGCCGTCCGCCGTGGTCACCCGACGTCCGGCCACCCGAGCGACGGGGGTGACGCAGGCCACGCGCGGCGCGCCGTCGATCAGCACCGTGCAGCAACCGCACTGGCCCTGGGGACTGCAGCCGTCCTTGGGGGCGCGCCGGCCGAGCCGGTCCCGAAGCGCCTCCAGCAGCGACGCGCCGTCGTCGCCCACGATGACCGCCCGCCCGTCGACCTCGAAGCTGATCTGCCGGGGCACGATCAGGCACCAGCGCTGGACGCCGCCCCGCGGATCCGTCTGCGGTCGTCCCGGCGTTGGACCGACTCGACGACGAGGACGGCCCACAGGACGGCCGCCACCACGGTGATCGTGACGAGGGCGTCGACCCGCGGGGCGACAAGGAGGAAGGCGGCCAGCAGGAAGGCGCCCACCATCCGGTGGCCGCTCAGGGCGGCGAGGGCCCTGAGCTTGAAGGCCACGTGGGCCAGCAGGTACAGCGCGGCCCCGCCCACCAGGGCGGCGGCCGTCTCGGTTCGCAGCGGATCACCGACGGAGGCGAGGGTGTCCTTCATGCCGAGGGCGACGAGCACGACGGCGCCCACCATGGCCAGGTGCAGGTAGGAGTACGCGTCGCCGCGAGCTCGTTGCGGGCCTGGACCGGCTCGATCTCCGCCAGCCACCGGCCGGCGGCGGTGGCGGCCGCGTCGAAGTACGCCCACCAGAAGGCGCAGGTCACGGCGATGCCGAGGACGGCGGCACCACCCCTGCGCCCACGCCGGCCTCGGCTCCCACCCCGATGGCCACGATCGACTCGCCCAGGGCCACGATCATGATGAGCCCGTGGTGCTCGGCGAAGTGCTCGGCGACGAAGCGCCACCCGCGGGTGTCGATGAACAGCGGCCCGGCCATGTCGAGGACGAGGGCCGTCGCCCACACGGCCAGACGAGCGTCGCCGTCGAGCTGGGCCCCGGCCACCAGGATGGCGACGCCGATCGAGGTGCTCGTCGCCAACCCGACGACGGAGTGGCGCAGGCCCGGTCGCTGCGGCTGGCGAGGAGGAACAACGTGATGTGGCCGGCCCGCACGGCACCGTAGGCGAGGGCCAGGGTGAGACCGAGATCAGCGAAGGCGCCGGGCACGCACAGGGCGGTGACGAGCAGCGCGGCCATGGCCGCGAAGAGCACGAGGCGCACCCGCCCTCGTAAGGATCGACCACGCTGGTCAGACAGGCGTAGCCCACCCACGACCGCAGCAGCCCGAGGACGACGAGACCCCGCCCGATGCCCCTCCAGGTCGGGTCGGCGGCCATCAGAGCCGTGCACTGGGTGATGGCCAGGACGAAGACGAGATCGAAGAAGAGCTCCAGCGGGCTGGCCTGCGTTCCGTCGCGCCGGGCCACCCCGACTCGAGGCAGGTGGGCGCGAGGCCGGCTCACCCGGCCATTCTGCTCCCGGTGCCTGCCGCGGGGCCACGCCTCGTAGAGTCGGCCCGTGCCCAGCCATGGTCCTCTCGTCTCCCGGCGCGGGCTTCTCCTGGCCGGTGCAGGAGGGCTGCTCGCCGCCGCCTGCGGGAGCAGGGAGGCGCCCGAGCAGGCCGGGCCGTCGGTCCCGGCGGCCGAGGGGCTCAGCCTGGCGCCGGTGTTCCTCACCCAGCAACCGGCCGGGGTCGAGGTCCGCCTGCCCCTGGCGTTGGCCGACGGCGTGGGGGTGCTGGTCGACGACCCGCCTCCCGAGCTCTCGGTCCGGCTGGGCAGGGCGGGCACCGGCGAGCTGGGCGATCCCGTGGTGGTCCAGCGCCACGACCAGTCGGTCCCCCGCCCCTACTTCCCCTTCACCACCACGTTTCCCGAGCCCGGGAACTGGCGCATCGCCACCGAGGTGGACGGCACGCCGGCCGAGGTCGTGGTCGCCGCCCTCCCGCCGGGCCAGGCCCCGGCCGTGCCCGTGGTGGGCGAGCGGCTCATCTCGCTGCCCACCCCCACCCTCGACGACGCCCGGGGTGTCGATCCCATCTGCACCGCCGAGCCCCCGTGCCCGCTCCACGCCACCAGCCTCGACGCCGCCATCGGCGCCGATCGCGCGATCGCCCTGCTGATCGCCACCCCGGCCTACTGCCAGACCGCCATCTGCGGCCCGGTCCTCGACCTCCTGGTGGCCCGCCAACCGCAGTCCGCCGAGGTCATCACCATGATCCACGCGGAGGTCTACCCCGACGAAGCCCGAGCCGGCCGTGACACCACCGACGTGGTCAAGGCCTTCGGCCTGGCCTGGGAACCCTCCCTCTTCCTCGCCCTCCCCGACGGCACCATCACCCACCGCCTCGACTACACCTACGACGACCGAGAGCTCGACGCCGCCCTGTCAAGCCTTGTGCAGTGACGCAGCTCACGGCCGTCACTACGCGACACCGCCCGCCCTCGACGGGCGGGCAGTGTCGCCAGCGGAGTGGCGGCGACGCTCAGGCGTAGCCGAGCGGGTGGCACCGAGGGGAGGGGCCCACGGGTCCGAGCGCAGCGAGGCGCCCGTGGGAGGGGTCCCGCTCGGTGACAGGACCCGCTCGGCGGGACCCACCCCCAGCGTCGCAAAGGGTCAGGAGAAGGACTGCCCGCAGCCGCACGTCCGCTGGGCGTTGGGGTTGTTGATGGAGAACCCGGCTCCCTGCAGGCCGTCCTTGTACTCCAGCGTCGCCCCGGCCAGCAGGCGGGCGCTGCCGGGATCGGTGACCACGCGTACGCCGGCCACGTCGTGCTTGATGTCGTCGGCCGCCAGCTCGCCGTCGAAGTACATCTCGTAGCTGAAGCCCGAGCACCCCCCGGGGCGGACCGCCACCCGCAGGGCCAGCTCGCTGTCGCCCTCCTCCTCCAGGAGCTGCTTGACCTTGGCCGCGGCGGCGTCGCTGATGTTGATCGTCAGCGAGGGGCCGCGCCCCACCGTCGGCTGCACCTGCTCGGTTGCGATGTCGCTCATGGTTGGACTCCTCCACCTCGGGAAGCGGGGCCGCCACGGCGGCAGGCCCCGGTCGACCGGCTCACCCCAGCCTACCGGCGCGAGCTCACACCCCCGACAGCTCGACCCGGCACGGCTGGCGGTCGAGCAGCGTGGCGAAGCGCCCGACGGTGGCACCCCCCCTGGCCTCCACGAAGCCTTCGACCATGCCCCGGTGGAGCTGGCACACGATCTCGGGATGGGCCTGGGCCAGCTCGGCGAAGGGGCAGTGGGTGAAGGCCACGCTGGCCGCCTCCGCGTCGCCGGCCACCGCCGGGTCGAAGCCGAGCCGGGCCAGCTCGGCCACCAGGGCCTCCACGCAGGGCGCCAGCGTGCCATCGCCGCCGTCGCCCTCGCCGCTGGCGGCGGCGTCGGCTCGTCCTTCGTCGCGCCCCAGGACGCGCTCGCCGACCGACCGGCGACCCTGCTCCCGGCCCACCTCGGCCGCTTCCTCGGCCTGCACCCCCGCGGCGGCCGCCACCTGGGCCAGGAGGCGGGCGAGCAGGGGCATGGGCGGCGGCTCCAGGCCCAGCGACGGGGCGTCGGGCGCGAGCGAATAGAGGTGCTGGGGCCGGCCCACGTCGCCCCGGCTCTCGGTCTCGACCGACAGCAGACCCACGTCGCGCATGCGCTCGAGGTGGGGCCGCACGGTGTTGGGGTGCAGCTCCAGCGACTCGGCCACCTCGGCGGTCGACCGGGGCCTCGGGGAGCGGGCCAGCTCCAGGTAGATGGCGTAGCGGGTGTTGTCGCCCAGGGCCTTGAGCAGGGCGAGACGGTGCCGGCCCCTGTCGTCCATCGTCGCCGAGTTTACACGGCCTTCTCCGTTAGAATGCGGGCATGGCCGGCCCCGCCACCACCCTGCCCACGGCCGAGGACGTGATGTCCCTGCTCCGGGGCGTCATCGACCCCGAGCTGGGCAGCGACATCGTGGAGCTGGGCATGGCCCAGGGGGCCAGCGTCGACCGCGAGGGGGTCGTCATCGTCACCGTGGCCCTGACCACGGCGGGCTGCCCGCTGCGGGCCCAGCTCCAGAAGGACGTGCGGGCCCGGGTGGGCAGCGCCCCCGGCGTCACCGGGGTCGAGATCCGCTGGACCGAGATGACCCAGGAGCAGCGGTCCTCGGCCATGGCCAAGGCCCGCTGGAACGCCCGGGACCGGGCACCCGAGACGGAGATTCCGGCCACCACCCGGGTCGTCACCATCGCCTCGGGCAAGGGCGGCGTGGGCAAGTCGTCGGTCACGGTCAACCTGGCCGTGGCCCTGGCCGCCCAGGGGTTCACCGTCGGGGTGATGGACGCCGACATCGGCGGGCACTCGGTGCCCCGCATGCTCGGGCTGGGTGGGCGCCTGGCCGGGGTGGAGGGCGAGAAGAAGATCGTCCCCCACGAGAAGCAGGTGGGCCCGGGCCTGCTCAAGGTCGTGTCCATGCGCTTCCTGGTCGACGACGAGGACTCGGCCGTGATGTGGCGCGGCTTCATGCTCAACCGGGCGGTCCAGCACTTCGTGGAGGACGTGCGCTGGGGCGCCATGGACTACCTCCTCATCGACATGCCCCCGGGGACGGGCGACGTCCAGATGGGGCTCGCCCGGATGCTGCCCCGGGCGGAGATGCTCATCGTCACCACCCCTGCGGTGGGGGCGCAGAAGGTGGCGGCCCGGGCCGCCGACATGGCCCGCAAGAGCTACCTGCGCGTCGCCGGGGTCATCGAGAACATGTCCAGCTTCACCTGCGACCACGGCCAGACCTACGCCCTGTTCGGTGCCGGTGGCGGGGAGGCCCTGGCCGCCGACATCGGCAGCCCTTTGCTCGGCTCAGTGCCGCTGGAGCCCTCGGTGGGATCCGGGGGTGACGCCGGGGTCCCTGTCGCCCTGGGCCAGGGCTTGGCGGCCGAGGCCTTCCGGGCCATCGCCCGGCGCATCGTCGAGGAGGCCATCCCTCCCGTCGACATGGCCGGCTGCAGTGCCCGCCTCCTCCACGACGTCGAGGCGGCCCTGGGCCCGAAGTAGACCGGACCTTCAGTCGGCCAGGCGCAGGGCGACCGCCGGGCGGATCCGGGAGGCCTGCTGGGCGGGGGCGGCGGTGGCCAGCAGCGACACCACGAAGGTGACCGCCACCAGCAGCGCCACCTCGCCCCAGGGCACGGCGAAGGACAGGTCGTCGCCGAAGGTGTCGTTGCTGACGATCTCCCACGCGGTGGCCAGGGCCAGGGCGGTCCCGATGAGGATGCCCTCGGCGGCCACGAAGGCCGACTCGACCACGAAGGCCCGTCGCACCGCCGCCGACGGATAGCCGAGGGCCCGCAGCACGCCCACCTGGCGCCGGCGCTCGCGCACTGCCCGCACCATGACGACGCCCAGCCCGGCGATGCCGACGACCAGACCCAGGGCCAGGTAGCCCTGCATGAGCCGGAAGAACTGGGTCTGGCCGGCCAGGTTGGTGGCCACCAGCTCCCGGAAGGTCTCGGCCTCGGCGCCGTTGGCCAGGTAGGCGGCGTTGAGCTCGGCGGCCACGTCCTCGGGCACGGCCGCCTCCTCGGTAGCGACCAGGAGCCGGTTGGACGTGGCCCGAGGCCCGTACAGCTCGTCCAGCGAGGCCCGGGAGACGTAGGCGCCGGCGTTGGCGAAGGAGCTGTCGGCCAGGGCGGCGATGGTGAGCTCCCGGGTGACCCCCGAGACCGGGTCACGCAAGGTGATGCGCTCTCCCGGGGCCAGGGGCGCCTCGGGCGGCCCGCCTCCCTCCTGGAGGAAGAACTCGCTGAGGATGACCAGCCCGGGGTCGGCCAGCACAGCTCGGTAGGCGGCGTCGGCATCGGGGTACGACCCCAGGTCGCTCAGGCCCGTGGGTCCCTGCTCGACGAACACCTCGTCGATCCCGGTCACGAACCAGTCCTCGAACTGGCCCCCGGTGCGGGGGGTGCGGAACTGGGCCCCGGCGTCGGCGAGGGCGGCGGCGGCCACCACGTCGTCGCGGCCCCGCACCTCCTCGACGGAGACGGGGTTGGCCGCGTTGGACGAGACCTGGAGGTCGAACCCGCCGGCCACGTCGGCGGTGAAGCGGTCGATCTGGCTGGAGAACAGGTTGCTCAGCACCACGATGAACACCAGGGTGAAGACCACCAGGCTGTACATGGCCAGGATCATCCCCGTGCGGAAGCGCCGGGCCAGGGGGTAGGCCAGGCCCAGGCGCACGGCCATGGAGCGGCCGCCGCTCAGCCGGCGCAGGGCGGCGCCGAGCGCCTCCTGGTTCTGGGTAGCCAGGGCAACCGCCGCGGCGGTGAGGACGATGCCCTGGACCACGAAGATGGGGATGTCGACGTTCTCGAAGGCCTCGGGCAGCAGCCCGAAGACGCCGATGGCCCAGGCCAGGACCCCCACCGACGCCACCGAGACCAGCAGGCGCCGGGAGAGGAACCGCGACAGGAGGGGTACCAGGCCGGCCAGCACCAGCACGGGGCCGGCCAGGGTGGCGTAGGGCTCGTCGGCGGGGATGCGCGACGCGCTCCACGCCCCGGCCAGCACCACCACCACGGCGCCGGCCACCAGGGAGCGCACCCGGGTGCGGGGGGCCGGCGGCTCGGGCAGGTCGCGAATGGCGCGGATGACGTTGACCCGGGCGATCGACAGCGAGGTGAGCGCCACCGTGAGCAACGAGATGGTGAAGCCGATGGCCAACCCCGACTCGACGCTGGCGGCGTCGACGGCGAAGGTCAGCTCGAGCGCCTCCTCGGCCCCGCCGAAGATGTCGGCCGCCACCCCGGCCACCACCCGCCCGATCCCGATGCCCACCAGGGCGCCGAGCACCGCCGACGCCAGGGCGTACATCCACCCCTCGAGGCTGAAGGACCCCACCAGGCTGGCTCGGCACAGGCCCACCGCCCGCAGCATCCCCATCTCCGACTTCCGCTCCTGGGCCAGCATCACGAAGATGTTGACCAGCAGCAGGATCCCGGCGATGACGCTGAAGAAGCCGATCGAGCCGAACAGCTCGGTGAACTCCGCCCCCACCGCCTCGGCGTCGGCCAGCAGGTCGGCCTTGGCCGTCGAGAGCCCGGCCGGCGCCGCCCCCTGGTGGGCCGTGATGGCGGCGATGACCGCCTCGGTCGCCTCTGCTCCCTCCACCGGACCGCCCCGGTTGGACACGGCCACGAAGGTCGACGGTGGAGCCGCGATGGTGGGCTGCTCGTCGGCCGAGGCGCCGCGCCCCCCCGTAGAGTCGGCCAGGCCGGCCAGCGTGCCCGGAGCCACGAACAGGTTGGGCGAGCGGCTGCCGAACCCGGGCGAGAACCCGGCGACGCCCCGCTGGGCCAGGACCCGCTCGACCACCAGCTCGCGCCCCTGGCTGCCGGAGGCGTACAGGATGAGGACGTCTCCGGAGCGCAGACCCAGCTCCTCGGCCAGGTCCTCGCCCACGACGGTACGACCGGGCGCCGGCGTCGGCCCCTCGATGCCGGCAGCGGCCGGATCGGAGCCAAAGGCCCGGGCGGCGTCGAAGTCGACCTCGACCACGGTGGCCGAGGGCTCGGCCCGGGCCGGCCCACCACCGGGGCCGGGGGCCGCCACCGCCGCCGGCAGGGTGGTCAGGGCGAGCACGCCGTCGAGGAGGTCGTCACCGCCGTCGAGCGCCCGAAGGGAGTCAGCCAGCTCGGCCTGCTCGGCCGCCGACGAGGTGCTGATGAGCTCGTCGATGGGACCGAGCTTGGTCAGGGCCCCCTGGCGCAAGGAGGCGTCGAGGGTGTCGCCCACGACCAGGGACCCGGTGATGATGGCGGTGCCCAGCAGGGAGCCGAGCACGACCAGGGCGGTCTCGCGTGGGCGCCGGACGGCGTTGCGCAGGGCCAGCCGGCGCAGGACCGGCCGGCGCCCGGCGAGGAACAGGAACGGCAGCGAGGCCACGACGAGGACGGTCACGCCGGCGCGCTCCCCTGGCGCTCGTCCTGCACGATGCGGCCGTCGCGCACCACCACCCGGCGCCCGGCCGCGGCGCCGATGGCCTCGTCGTGGGTGACCAGCAACAGGGTGAGCCCCTCGCGGTGCAGGTCGGTGAGCAGGCTCATCACGCCGGCGGCCGTCTCGGTGTCGAGGTTGCCGGTGGGTTCGTCGGCCCAGACCACCTTGGGTGCACCGGCGATGGCCCGGGCGACGGTGACCCGCTGCTGCTCACCGCCGGAGAGCTCGGGCGGGCGGTGGCGCAAGCGGTGGCCCAGGCCCAGGCGCTCGAGGGTCTCCTGGGCTCGGGCCCGGGCCTGGCGTGGGCTGCGACCGGCCAGCAACAGGGGGAGCTCGACGTTCTCCACCGCGGTGAACACCGGGATCAGGTTGAAGGCCTGGAACACGAAGCCCATGGACGCGGCCCGGTGGCGGGTGCGCCGGACGTCGCTCAGCTCGTGGATGGCCTCGCCGTCGACCACGACGGTCCCCTCGTCGATCTCGTCGAGGCCCGAGAGGCAGTTGAGCAAGGTGGTCTTGCCCGAGCCCGAGGGACCCATGACGGCCACGAACTCACCCGGGGCCACCTCGAGGTCGACGCCGTCGAGGGCCTCGACGGACTCGACCCCGCTGCGGTAGGTCTTGCGCACGCCCCGAGCGGACAGGATGGGTGGAGGCGGGCCGGTCCCGGCTCCCGGATCATCGGCGGTGACGGCGGTCATGGGAGCCTCCTGGGGTGCGAGGGTGATCCCTCCGAGCCGGCCCGGCCCTGGCGTGGCCGTGGCGGGAATGGTAGGATCACCGCATGTTGTATGCCATGGAATCAGCGTGGGACTCGCCCGCTCGCACCAGGGGCACCAAGCGCATGTCGGTGATGCCGGCGCTCACCCAGACCGAGGACGGCGGCTACGCCGAACTCTCGACCTCGGGCGACCAGGAGCTCGAGGGCGGCGGGGCCCAGACCGTCCAGGGGGAGGGTTCTCCCAAGCAGTCCCACTCCGACGGCGACGGGACCCGCGGCGTGCGGGGCCGCCTCCGCCGCCGCTGACCAACCAGGGCAGCGACGGAACGCCGCTGCCCGTTAGTCGCCCGCCTGGTCCTCGCGTCAGACGTCGAGGGAGCCCGGGCCGTCCCGCCCACTGGCTCGCCGGCTCCACGCCGCGTGCCGCGGCTGGGGACCGAGCACCCGGACCCGCAGGCGTCGGGCGAGGCCGGCCCGCACCAGCGCGCGCACCGGGGGGATCAGCAGGGCGAGGCCCAGGGCGTCGCTGAGGAAGCCGGGGGTGAGCATGAGCGCGCCCCCGAAGAGGATGAGGAAGCCGTCGACCACCTCGGTGGTCGGTACCCGCCCGGCTCGGAGCTGCGCCTGGACCCGCCGCACAACCCCGAGGCCCTCCCGCTTCATCAGCCAGCCGCCGACCACCCCCATGAGGACGAGCAGGGCGATGGTCTTGAGCGCGCCGATGGCCGAGCCCACCTGGATGAGCACGGCGAGCTCCACCAGGGGGACCACCAGGAACACCACGACGAAGAGCGCGGCCACGCTCCAAGGCTACCCATGGCCTCCTGCGCCACCGCCGCTCCCGCCACCGCCGCGTCCCGAGCCTGCGCCGGCGAGCGGACCCTCTAGCCTTCGGGACCATGTCCGCCGAGGAGCGCCCTCCCCCTCGCCGTGCCCTACCCCTCGGCGAGCCCCTCGCCGAGCCCCTCGCCGAGCGTGGCTGGCGGGCCCCCCGCTCGCTGCTCGGGACCTGCGCCCTGATGCTCGCCGCCTCCGTGGGCGCCGCGTTCAGCGGTGCGGTCCTCTACGCCTACTACGCCTACCGCCTCGACCAGGGCCTCGAGTACGCCTCCACCTTCGACGAGCGCCTCGACACGGCCGTGGCCATCATCGACACCGAGCAGGAGGAGGCCAAGGCCGCGGTGCGGGCCGAGCTCGAGCCCCTGCAGCGCCTGGGAGCCACCGGCGACACCCTCGAGCAGCTCGTCGAGCGCGTCTCGCCGTCGACCTTCTTCGTCACCACGCTCGACGAGGACGGCGCACCCTCGGTGGGCAGCGCCTTTGTGGTGTTCTCCGACGCCGAGCAGAGCTTCCTGCTCACCTCCTTTGCCACCGTGCGGGCCGCCACCCGTGCCCCCGGCCCCGAGGTGCGGGTCCGCCAGGGCGACGAGGAGCTCGTGGCCACCCTGGTGAGCTGGGAGGAGGCCCGCGACCTGGCCCTGCTGACGATCCCCCGGGGCGGGGTCGAGCGCCTGGCCTGGGCCGGCGGCACCCAGACCGGTGAGCGGGTGTTCTCCATCTCGGGCCTCGGAGGGGCGGGCGGATCGGCCAGCCAGGGGCTCGTGGGCGACGTGAGCGCGGCGGGCATCCAGCACGACACACCCGTGGGCATGCAGTTCCAGGGCGCGCCCCTGGTCAACGCCAGCGGTGAGGTGGTGGGCGTCAGCTCCCGGACCTACGCGCCCCTGGGCTTCACGCCCCAGGCCGTGTACTTCGCCCCCCCCATCGGCGACGCCTGCATCGAGCTGCTGGCCTGTCCCGATGACCGGGGCCGGGCCGAGGGGGTCGGCGGGGGCTGACCCGCCGGCCAGCGGGCGCGCGGCTGGGCGAGGAATCAGCCCGAGTCGCGGTCGTCGTCCCGGTCTCGGCCGGACTCCCGGTCGTCGGCCCGGTCGTCGTCGGCCCGGTCGTCGTCCTCGTCGGACTCGTCGGCGTCCTCGTCGGCCCGGTCGTCGTCCTCGTCGGCGTCCTCTTTGCGGTCACGTTCCCGGCGCAGTCGGTCGAACAGCTCGTCGAGGTCGGTGCCAGCCTGGTCGTCGCGGCCGGGGCGCAGGGTCGTGGTGGTGGCCGGGGGTGGGTCGGCCACCGGGGCGGGAAGCTCCTCCACGTAGGCGCCGGAGTCGGTGCCCCGGGGCTCGCGCAGGGCACGCACGTCGAAGCCGCCCCGGGCCCGGCGGCGCAGGATCTCGGCCAGGTCGGTGATGGGGGCCGGCTCGGTGAAGTCGGTCACGGCCACGTCGGCCAGCGCACCCCGCATGAAGGACTCCCACGTGGCGGCGGGCAGGCTTCCTCCGGTCATGGCCCGCACCCCCTTGATCCCCACCAGGGGGCGGGGGGCATCGGCGTAGCCCATCCACACCGACGTCGACAGTGTGGGGGTGTAGCCCACGAACCAGGCGTCGCTGTGGCCCTGGGCCGTGCCCGTCTTGCCTGCGGCGGGACGGTCGATCCCGTTGTCGCCGGCGGTGCCGCCGGCCTGGAGCACGCCCTCGAGGATCTCGTTGACGTTGTCGGCGGTGATCTCCTCGAGGACCCGTGTGCGCTCGGGCTCGGCGTTGTCCTCCAACACGTTGCCCTCGGCGTCGAGGACGCGCACCACCGGGGTGGGCTCGGCCCGCTCCCCCCTGGCGGCGAAGACCCCGAAGGCCGAGGACATGTCGAGGGGGGACACGCTCAGGGAGCCGAGGGCGACCGACAGCGCGTGCACCCCCTCCTGGTAGTCGGAGCTGGAGATGCCCATGCGCTTGGCCAGCGCCATCGTCTCGGGCACCCCCACGTCCTGGAGGAGTTGCACGTAGGCGGTGTTGACCGACTGGCGGGTGGCGCTGCGCAGGTCGATGCGCCCGTAGGACGACCCCCCGAAGTTCTGGAACGACGTGCCGCCGACCTCCATGGGGCTGGCGCCCGAGTAGGTGCGGGTGGGGGCGATGCCCTCCTCCAGGGCCTGGGCCAGGACGAAGGGCTTGAAGGCCGAGCCGGGCTGGCGGCCGGTGCCGCCGCCGGACGCCCCGAGGGCGAGGTTGACCCGGGACGACGCGAAGTCGCGCCCGCCGACCAGGGCCTTGACGAAGCCCGTGAGCGGCTCGACCGCCACCAGGGACGCCTCCAGTGGTGGGTCGGTGCCGTCCAGCGTCTCGCCCACCGACCGCTCCGCCTCCTCCTGCAGGCGGCGGTCGAGCGTGGTGTAGATGCGCAGCCCCTGCTGGTAGACGGCGTCCTCCCCGTAGCGCTCGGCCAGGTGGCGCTGGAGGTAGTCGAGGAAGTACGGGTAGGCCGTCTCGGCTTGCTCCCGGGGATGGACCACGGTGGCGCCCCCCTCGGGCGGCACGGCGCCGGGGGTGGCCAGCCACACCGGCTGGGCCAGGGCCTCGGCGTGCTGGTCGGGCGTGATCATGCCCTCGCCCAGCATGGCGTCGAGGATGAAGCGCCGGCGCTCCTCGGCCAGCGCCGGGTTGCCTCGGGGCTCGTAGCGACTGGGAGCGGGGATGAGGCCGGCGAGCAGGGCCGACTCGGACAGGCTGAGGTCGCTGACCGGCTTGTGGAAGTAGGTCTCGGCCGCCGCCCCCACCCCGTAGGCACCTTCGCCCAGGTAGATCCGCTCCAGGTAGCGGAACAGGATCTCGTCCTTGTCGACCTGGCGGTCGAGCTGGCTGGCCAGGATCGCCTCGCGCACCTTGCGGGTGAAGCTGCGCTCGCTGCCGACGTAGGCGTTCTTCACGTACTGCTGGGTGATGGTGGAGCCGCCCTGGACCAGCTCCTGGTTGCGCACGTCGGCCCACAGCGCCCGGAAGGTCCCCCACACGTCGACCCCGCTGTGGGAGTAGAAGCGCCGGTCCTCCCCCGCCACCACCGCCTGCTTCAGCACCTCGGGGATGTCGGCCCGCTCGATGGGCTTGGTGCTGTCGAACTGGCGGAACACGCCGATCTCGTTGCCGTTGATGTCGTAGATGCGGCTGATGGCGGCCTCGACGCCGGGCTTGGCCGCCGGGAGGCTCGCCGGCAGGGGCAGGAAGAGCAGCGCGGCCAGGATCGTGCCCGTCGCCACGAGGGGGACCACCGCGGCGCTGACGACGAGGAGGGCGAACGACCGGCCGACGACGCGCATGGCGAAGCGAGTGTACGGCTGGCACCGCGGTGGCCACGGGTCGGCGGGCGGGTGCCAGTCGGGCACACCGCCATCCCGGACGGCAGTATGGGCTCGTGAGCGAGACCGCCCGGCCGCCCTCGGTCGACGCCCTGGCCCGGTCGCTCGCCGGCACCGGCCTGCCGCAACCCATGCTGGTGGAGGTGGCGCGTGCGGCCATCGCCGCCGGTGACCCCGCGTCGGCCCTCCGGCGAGCCGCGGCCGCAGGACGGTCCCTGCTCCAGCCGGTCATCAACGCCACCGGGGTCCTGCTCCACACCAACCTCGGCCGGGCCCCGGTGCCCGGTGCCTCCGACGGCACCCGCTACTCCAACCTCGAGCTCGACCTCGAGGATGGTCGGCGAGGCTCGCGCCAGGATCGGGCCGGGCCACTGCTGGCCCGGGCGTGCGGCGCCGAGCGAGCCCTGGTGGTGAACAACTGCGCGGCGGCGGTGGTCCTGGTCCTCGCCGCCCTGGCCCGCGATCGCGACGTGGTGGTGAGCCGGGGGGAGCTGGTCGAGATCGGCGGCGGGTTCCGCATCCCCGAGGTCCTGGCCCAGTCCGGTGCGCGCCTGGTCGAGGTGGGCACCACCAACCGCACTCGCCTGGCCGACTACCGGGCTGCCGTGCAGGCCCCGGGTGCCGACGTGGGCCTCGTCCTCAAGGTCCACGCCTCCAACTACCGCATCAGCGGCTTCACCGAGACGGTCGAGGTCGCCGCCCTGGCCGGCGTGGGCCCACCGGTGGTGGCCGACATCGGCTCGGGCCTGCTCGACGCCGCCACCCCCTGGCTGGCCGACGGTCCCCCACCGTGGCTGGCCAACGAGCCCGCCGCCCGCCAGACCCTGGCCGGGGGTGCCGCCCTGGTCACCTTCTCGGGCGACAAGCTGCTCGGCGGGCCCCAAGCCGGCATCGTCGCCGGCCGGGCCGACCTGGTGGCCGCCTGCGCCTCGCATCCCCTGGCCCGAGCCCTGCGGCCCGGGAGCCTGGTCCTGGGCGCCCTCCAGGAGACGGCGCTGGCCTACCTGCGCCGGGACGGGGCGGCCATCGGCTTCTGGCGCATGGCCACTCTGCCCGTCGCCGACCTGGAGGCCCGGGCCGCGGCGCTCGGCGTAGGCCGGCCGGTGGCCTGCGCCTCGGTCACCGGGGGCGGCACCCTGCCCGGGGTGGAGATCCCCTCGGCCGGGGTGGCGGTGGAGGGCGACCACCGCGCCGCCCTGCGGGCCCGGACCCCGCCCGTCGTCGCCCGGGTGGCCGAGGGCGTGACCGTGTGCGACCTGCGCACGGTCGCCCCCGCCGACGATGCCGAGCTGTCCGCCGCCCTGGCCGCGGTGGCGAGACCCTGACACGGGGCTCAGCAGCGGGGGCGGGCGCCGGCTCGCGCGGCGTCCCCGGTCAGGTCGTCCAGGGCGGCGCCAGTCAGGGCGGATCAGGCCCGGAGCGGACCAGTTCTTCGGGCGCCTCGTCGGTGACCACCGTGCCGTCTGGGGCGATCCAGCGCCAGCGTCCGGAGCCGCCCTGGTAGCTCCATCCCTCGTAGGTCTTGAGCCGATGGTGGTAGGCGCACACGCGGGCCAGGGCCGACAGCTCCGTGCGCCGGGTCAACGCCCAGCCGTCGCGATGGTCGATCTCGAGGTGGCGGGACACCCCACAGCCGGGGACGACGCAGGTGGGGTCGCGGGCCTCGAGCGCCCGGCGCTGCTGGGCGGTCACCCCTCTTGGATTTCGAGCAATCTTGCCGCTCCTGTCGAGGACACCTGGTCGCCATCGTCGTTCCGAGGAAACTCGGATCGGCGGAGCAGGCCGCGCCACGATGACAGCTGATCGAAGCTGCGGTGGGCCCGCCCGAGCGCGTCCCTGAACCCGGCGCAGCGCCATGCAGCCAAGTGCCGAAGAGACGCCCGGCCCGTCGCCATGATGCCCTTCCCGTCGTGCTGGCCCGAGTGACACCCCCATCCCCCGTGCGGAGCTGACCGGGCCTCTGCTCGTGCCGTCGCCCTGATCTGTCCGCCCCTCTGGAGCGCCTGGTCAGCTCGGCCGTGGTCGACTCCGCCGGGGTGGTCCTGGGCGAGGTCGTCACCCGGCTGGACTGCTGTTGGCCGGCTGGACTGCTGTTGGCCGGCTGAACACCCGGTGCCGGGCTCCGTACCCAGGCTGCGATGATCCGCCGGGCTGCCTACCCACCTGCGATGATCCACCGGGTTCCTCTACGTCCGGCGATAATCCGTCGGTGCATGTCGTCGCCACCGCTGGCCACGTCGATCACGGCAAATCGACGCTCGTCCACGCCCTGACCGGCATCGACCCCGACCGGTTCGGCGAGGAGAAGGCCCGGGGGCTCACCATCGACCTGGGCTTCGCCTGGACCACCCTGCCCTCGGGCCGGGGCCTGGCCTTCGTCGACGTCCCCGGCCACATCCGCTTCATCAAGAACATGCTGGCCGGGGTGGGGGCGGTGGACGCCTGCCTGTTCGTGGTCGCGGCCACCGAGGGCTGGAAGCCCCAGTCCGAGGAGCACCTGCGCATCCTCGAGCTGCTCGGGGTCAGCCACGGCCTGGTGGCGCTGACCAAGGTGGCGGTGGTCGACGACGACCACCGGGAGCTGGCCGGCATGGACGTGGCCGACCACCTGGCCGGTACCTTCCTCGAAGGGGCCGAGGTGGTCGAGGTGGACGCCCCCAGCGGCGCCGGCATCGAGGAGCTGCAGGCGGCGCTCGACCGGCTGCTGGCCACCACGCCCCCCGCCGCCGACCTCGGCCGGCCCCGCCTGTGGGTCGACCGCAGCTTCGCGGCCAAGGGCTCGGGCACGGTGGTGACCGGGACCCTCACCGGGGGGCGCATAGCGGTGGACGACGAGCTCGTCGTCGTCCCCGGCGAACGCTCGGTGCGGGTCCGGGCCCTGCAGAGCCACCAGGAGTCCCTGCCCGCCGTGGGACCGGGCCGGCGGGTGGCGGTGAACCTCGTCGGTGTGGGCCACGACGAGGTCCAGCGGGGCGACGCCCTGGTGCGATCGGCGCAGTGGCACCTCACCCGACGCCTCGACGCCAGCCTGGCCGTGCTCGACTCGCTCGACCACGAGGTGTCGCGGCGGGGCGCCTACGTGGCCTACCTGGGCTCGGGCGAGCGCCCGGCGCGCCTGCGGGTGCTCGGCACCTCGGCCCTCGGACCCGGGGAGTCCGGGCTGGTGCGCCTCCACCTGGCCGATCCCCTGCCCCTCGTCCCCGGTGACCGCTACGTGCTGCGGGAGACGGGACGGGCCGAGACCGTTGGCGGCGGCGAGGTGCTCGACGTCGATCCCGTCCTGCCCGCGGCCCGGGCCCGGCCCGACCGCTCGGTCGCCCGGGTGGTGGCCGAGCGGGGCTGGGTGGAGGCCGACCTGCTCCAGCGCCTCACCGGCGAGACCCAGGCGCCCCAGGTCGGCCCCTGGGTGGTCGACCCCTCGGCCCTGGCCCAGACCCGCCAGGCGGTCGAGGAGGCGGTCGACGGCGCCGGCCCCCTCGGGCTCGACGTGGCCGGGCTCGATCCCCGCCAGCGGGCCGTGCTCGCCACCCTCGACGACGTCGTCATCGAGGCCGGACGGGCCCGCCGGCCCGACGTGGTCGACCCGCTGCTCGACCACCCCTACCTCGCGACCCTGGAGGCCGCTCCGTTCACCCCTCCCCCGCCCGACGGCGTCGACCGGGGCGAGCTGCGGGAGCTGGTGCGCCGGGGGCTGGTGCTCGAGAGCGACGGCACCTGGTTCTCCCCCGGCGCGGTGGAGCGGGCGGCCGCCATCCTCGTCCCCCTGTTCGACGCCCACCCGCGCGGGGTCACCGTGGCCCAGATTCGCGACGCGCTGGGGACCAGCCGCAAGTTCCTGCTCCCTCTGCTGGGCCTGCTCGACGGGCGGGGCATCACCCGGCGGCGAGGTGACCTGCGCATCGCCGGCCCGCGCCTGCCCGGGCCTTCACGCCAGCCCTGAGACGGAACGTCAGCCGGCGGAGCCCTCCGGCGTGCCACCTTCCGGCTGGCCGGTCCCGCTGCGGGAGGACCGGCGCTCTCGGTAGTCCCGGGCGCCTCCCTCCTCGGGCTCCACCTCGAGGGCCAGGCCGTCGATCCCCGTCACCCGCACCCGCTGCCCGGCGGCGATGGGTGTGGCCCGGTTGGTCCGGGCCGACCACAGCGCGTCGCGCACCCGCACCACGCCGTCCGGCGCGGTCTCGGCCACCGCCTCGCCCATCTCGCCGATCATCGACTCCCGCCCGATGGTGGGTGTCGAGAACCGGCTGCGCACGGTGGCGGGAAGACCGGCGAGCATCATGAGCACCATGCCGACCACCCCGGCGACCAGCGGCAGCCAGCCGATCGACACCCCGTCGAAGAGCACGAGCGAGCCCAGGGCGAAGGCGACGACGCCGATCCCGGTCCACACCCGGGGCACCCCGATCTGCACGTCCACCGCGAAGCCGAAGGTGGCCAGGCCCAGCAGGGCGAGGCCGACCGGCGAGGTGGGCAGCACGGCCAGGCCGTAGGCGGCCAGCACGCCGGCCAGGGCGCCCACCACGCCCGCCACGCCCACGCCGGCGGTGAACAGCTCGAAGACGACCAGGGCCAGCGCCACCACCAACAGGAGGTAGGCGACGGGAGGGCTGGCCACGGTGTGCAGGAGCCGGGGGACCAGGTCGAGCTTGGCCAGGCGGGCGTCGACCGTCAGCGTCGCCTCCGGAGGTCCCCCCTCGACCGGCTCGAAGGCCGCCGTCTCCAGGGGCGCACCGGCCACCTCCCGCCCGTCCAGAGCGGCCACGAAGCTGCCGAGGACGGCGGACTCCTCCCGGTTGAGCTCGACCAGCCCGAGCTCCAGGGCCTGCTCGGGGCCGACCGTGCCCCGGCGCACGGCCTGGGGCAGCTCGCCGAAGATCGGGGCCGGCACCTCGCCGAGGCGGGCCTGGGGGGCCATGCCCGCCAGCGGGGCGGCGAGGACCAGGCGAGCCGCGCCCCCGAGCGCCTGGGCCCCGCTCTCGCCCACCCACACGGCGAGGGGCACCCGGGCGTGGCCGACCCGGAAGACCAGGGCATCGAGCTCGGCGGTATCGAGGACCGAGCCGGGACTGTCGAGCTGGAGGATCAGCGCCTCGGCACCGTCGCGCTCGCTCTCGGCGATGGCCTCCTGGACGAAGTCGGCCATAACCGGATCGAGGTAGCCGTTGACCTGGACGACGTTGACGAAGGGCCGGGACCCGGCCTGGCCCTGCGCCCCGGCAGCGGGCGTGGCCACCGCCCCGAGCCCGAGCAGGAGCACGAGGGCGACGAGGAGCGGGCCCACGACGGCCCCCAGCACTAGCCTGCCCGGGGACCGCCCCCGGAGAGGAAGCTGTGGACCCCCGCCAGTTCCTGCGTGCATCCCGAGTGGTCATCGTGGCCGGGAAGGGCGGTGTGGGCAAGACGACCGTGGCCGCCGCCCTGGCCCGCATGGCTGCCCGCCAGGGGCTGAGCACCCTGGTGGTGCAGGTGGAGCGGGCGTCGGGGCTGGCCCGGCTGTTCGGCCGCCCGCCCCTGACCTACGTGGAGTCGACCCTGGCGCCCGCGGCCGGGACCATCGCCGAGGTGCGGGGCCGCACCATCACCCCCGACGATGCCCTGCTCGAGTACCTCGAGGACCACGGCCTGCGGCGCATCTCCCGGCGCCTGGTCTCCACCGGCGCCATGGACGTGGTGTCGACGGCCGCCCCGGGCATCAAGGACATCCTCATCCTCGGCAAGGTCAAGGCCCTGGAACGCAGCGAGGCCGCCGATCTCATCGTGGTCGACGCCCCCGCCGCGGGCCACGCCATCACCTTCCTGCTCTCGGTGCGGGGCCTGCTCGACGCGGTACGGGTGGGCCCCATCAACGCCCAGGCCCGGGACGTCCTGGAGCTGTTGAGCGACCCGGCCCGATGCTCGGTCGTGCTCGTCACCCTGCCCGAGGAGACGCCGGTCAACGAGGCGGTGGAGACCGCCTTCACCCTCGAGGACCGGGTGGGCGTGAGCCTGGGGCCCGTGGTGGTCAACGGGCTGTACCCCCTGCTGCCCGGGCTCGACATCGACCCCGTCGAGGCCGCCGAGGCGGCGGGCACGTCGCTGCGCCCGGGCGAGGCCGAGGCCCTGGCCGAGGCAGCCGCCTTCCGGCGGGACCGCCAGGCGCTCCAGCAGGCCCAGCTCGAGCGCCTCGACGAGCGCCTTCCCATCCCCCGCCTGGGCCTGCCCTTCGTGTTCAGCGCCGAGCTCGGACCCTCCCACGTCGACCTCCTGGCCGCCGCCCTGCTCGACGGCGTCGTCGGGCTGGCTGACGGTCCGACCGAGAGTCCGGTGCGCGCGCCGGCGGAGGGGTCTCCATCGTGAGCGGTGGCGCCGGGCTGGCCGAGCTGGTCGAGGGGGCCGGGATCCTGGTGTGCTGCGGCTCGGGCGGGGTGGGCAAGACCACCACGGCCGCCGCCCTGGCCCTGCGGGGCGCCCGGCTCGGTCGCCGCGCCGTGGTGGTGACCATCGACCCGGCTAAGCGCCTGGCCGACACCCTCGGGCTGGGGTCGCTCACCAATACGCCGAGGCGCATCGACGGTGACTGGGACGGTGAGCTGTGGGCGATGATGCTCGACACCAAGTCGACCTTCGACGACCTGGTGGCCAAGCACAGCGCCGACGCCGAGCAGGCCCGGCGCATCCTGTCCAACCGCTTCTACCGCAACATCTCCAGCGCCTTGTCGGGCACCCAGGAGTACATGGCCGGCGAGAAGCTCTACGAGCTGCACGAGGAGGCCGACTTCGACCTGGTGGTGGTCGACACCCCGCCCACGCGCAACGCCCTGGACTTCATCGACGCCTCCCGGCGCCTCACCAACTTCCTCGACCACCGCCTCTACCGGATGCTCATGAGCCCCACCCGGGCCTACCTGCGGGCCGTCAACCTGGCGGCCCAGGCCTTCGTGCGCACGGTGTCCAAGGTGGTCGGCGGCGAGGTGCTCGACGACGCCCTGGCCTTCTTCGGCGCCTTCGAGGGCATGGAGGAGGGCTTCCGGGACCGGGCCACCCGGGTGCAGGCCCTGCTGGTCGACCCGGCCACCGCCTTCGTGCTGGTGGCCTCCCCCCGGACCGACACGGTCGCCGAGGCGTCGTTCTTCGCCGACAAGCTGGCCGAGTCGGGGATCTCGGTGGCGGCCCTGATCGTCAACCGCCTGCACCCACGGTTCGGCAAGGGGCGACCCGAAGCCGACCGGGCCCGGGGCCGGACCCTGGCCGGCAGCGCCCTGGGCTCGCTGTTCACCAACCTGGGCGACCTGCGGGCCATGGCCGAGGCGGAGGAGGCCACCCTGGTCGAGCTCAGTGCCCAGGTGGTGCCCGCCCCGGTGGTGCGGGTGCCCCTCCTGGTCGACGACGTGCACGACCTCGACACCCTGGCCCGCATCACCGGCCACCTGTTCCCGACCGGCTGACGCGCGCCCCCTGGTTTTGGCCGCAGGCCACCTCTGGAGGGGGCGCTCAGCTCCCCGTGTCGGAGGGGGCGCCGTTGGCGAGGGCCGCAGCGGCGCTGGCCTCATCGTCGGAGACCGACGCCACCCGGTCGAAGCCGGTGGTGTGGAGCAGGCGGGCCACCGCCGGGCGGGCGCCGTAGACGGCGACGTCGCCTCCCGCCTCGCGGGCCCGGCGGACCCCCCCGATGAGTGCGCCCAGGCCGGCGGAGTCGAGGAAAGGGACGCCCGAGAGGTCGATGACCAGGCGCTGGCTGCCCCCGAGCTCGGTGAGGACCTCCCGGAACTGGCCCACGGTGAAGGCGTCGAGCTCACCCACGGGACGGCACACGGTGTACTCGCCGGTCTCGTCGACGTTGATCTCGAGCACGGGACCTCCAGGGGTGGCGGGGACGAGGGCAGGGAGCGCCGGGGCGACACCCTACTCGCCGGGGCCTGGCGAACCGACGGGTACGATCGCCTGCCATGGCCGACCTCCTCGTAGCCAGCGATGCCGACTGGATCATCAACGAGGTCACGGCCGGCGTCGGCGGGCCCGACATCGAGGTGCGCAGCGTGAACGCCGGCCTCGACGTGCTCCCCGCCGTTCTGGAGCGCCTCCCCGACCTGGTCGTGCTCGACCTGCAGATCGGCAACATGGGCGGCATGGCGGCCTGCCTCCACCTCCGCCTGGAGGAGGGGGCCGGGCGGGTGGGCCACGTTCCCGTGCTCATGCTCCTCGATCGCCGGGCCGACGTCTTCCTGGCCCGGCGCTCCGGCGCCGAGGGGTGGTTGATCAAGCCGCTCGACCCCCTCCGCCTGCGCCGGGCGGTGCGAGCCCTGCTGGCCGGCGACACCTACTTCGACCCCACCGACGCGCCGAGCGCCCGCGCCGCCCCGGTGGTGCCCGGGTAGGCTCGGCGGCTCCGGGAAGTGGCGCAGCTTGGTTAGCGCGCAGCGTTCGGGACGCTGAGGTCGCGGGTTCGAATCCCGCCTTCCCGACCAGAAAGCCGCTGGTCACGGCGGTGCGCCACCGAGCGTGCTGGCCGAGAAGTCGGATTCAGACCACAGATAGACCACAGCCGTTGCGGCCACATGCGGGCATGAACGGTGACTGACGGACATTCGTGGACCGTCGCCAGGTGCAATGAACCCGGCGGCAAGCGGCAGCGTGGAGGAAAGAGGAGAGGTCGTCACAGACCCTCCCTATGCTCGTACGATGGCCAACGTGACGAGTTCGCTGATCGGGCGGGGCATCTACGACCCGACCGAAGCGGCACGCCTCGTCAGGGTTCACCCCGACACGCTTGATCGCTGGACTACCGGCAAGCGCCCCTTGGTGACGCCCGCCTTTGAGCGATTCTTCGACTTCGAAGACCTCGTGAGTCTGCTTGTGATCGCAGAACTGTGGAGGCGCGGCGTGCAAACGAGTGAGATCCGCCGGGGTGTCGAGGTTCTCGCGGAGGTGCTGGATGTCGATCGCCCGCTCGCCCATATCGATGCGCCCAAGCGCCTTGCGACCGTTGGACGATCGTTTTTCGCCAACATCGACCAGTGGGCTGATGCCGGCAGAGGGTTTCAGCTGGCTTTCCAGCCGATGATTGAGCCAGTCCTGCGACCGCTCGAGTACGACACTCACGGCATGGCGCACCTGTGGCGACCGCTCGACCGTGTGGCCGTGACGCCTGAGGTCCAGGCAGGCACTCCTTGCGTCGAGGCGACCCGTGTGCCGACCACGACCATCGATGGCTTGGTTCGCGTCGGCGAGGACGTCGAGGACATCGCCTTCGACCTCGATCTGGAGATCGACCAGATCGAAGCCGCCCTGAGATTCGAGGCCGCCCTGGGCAACCGGCTTCTCGGCCAGAAGACATTCGCCTAGCAGGAGGGTCGCACCACGCCGGCGCGACCAGCGATCAGGCTCCTTTTCGACGAACTGCTCTCATGGCGTGTCGCCAGCGCTCTTCGGGAGCTTGGCATCCGAGCCAGCCACGTCGGTCACGAGGGGGACAAGGCACCTCCGCGAGGTTCCAGTGACGCCGTCGTGCTGGAGCACGCACGGACGACGAATCAGGTCGTCGTCACGTCGAACCACGACATGATCCTGCTCTGCGCGGAGGAGAACGAGTCGGTCATCTGGATCGACCCGCGGGGCCGTCAGCTCAAGCGCACGGAGTTCGTGCCGCTCGTGTTCGGGCGCGTCGAGGAGTGGCAGGAGCTGCTCGCCGCCGCAGATGGCCCGATCTGCGTTCACGTCATGCGCACGAGGACGGAGGTGCTCGAACTCGATCGAGCCCGGCAACTGGTCCTGCAACGGATGCGGCGCCTACAAGCGCGCAAGCGAGCTCAGGCGCGCAAGCAGTCACCAGGACCGAGTCTCGAAGGGACATGAGCGTCGATTACCGGTCGTAGCGAGCTTCGTCGTAACCAAGGTCCAGCGACCGGGACACGAATCTTGAGATTCCTCGCGAAATTTTCCCCCGCTCGTCGGCCTAGTAAGGCATAGGACAGGACCGAACCCACTCCGTACAGACGAGTGCATTGCCGCCGGAGGGTCGCCGGCGGTGATGCGGGTGACGACTATCAAGTCCCGCGGGCACGGGGTGGAGGCCACCGTCGCCTACTACGCCGGGCTGGCCGCCGACCAGGCCCGCCAGGGTGGCCGCAGCCGGGGACCGATCGACTACTACCTCGACCCAGCCGAACCGCCCGGGCGGTGGTGGGGCGACGGCCGGGACGGCCTGGGCCTGGGTGCCGAGGTGGCGCCCGAGGAGCTGGAGGCCTTGCTCACCGCGCGCCACCCGGTCACCCGCGAGCGCCTGGGTCGGGGCTACGGCCCTGACTCGGCCCGGGGCTTCGACGCCACCTTCTCGGCCCCCAAGTCGGTGTCGGTGCTGTGGGCCCTGGCCGACGACCCCTTCGTGCGCGCCGAGGTCGCCGCCGCCCACGACAGCGCGGTGGACGCCGCCCTGTCCTGGTTCGCCGGTCACGGCTCGGTGACCCGCCGGGGCACCGACGGCGTCCTCCAGCTCGACACCAAGGGTCTTGTCGTGGCGGTCTTCCGACAGCACACCAGCAGAAGCGCGGATCCACAGCTGCACACCCACGCCCTCGTCATGGCCAAGGTCCAGGACGCCGCTGGCGACTGGCTGGCCCTCGACGCCCGGTTCCTGAAGAACCAGCAATGCGGCATCGGCTGGGTCTACGCCTCGGCGCTGCGCTCCGAGCTCACGGCGCGCCTCGGGCTGGGGTGGGGCGAAGTCGCCAAGGGCCACGCCGACCTCACCGGCGTCCCTGCGCATTTGCTCAAGGTGTTCTCGGCCCGGGCCGCCCAGGTCAACGCCACCCTGGCCCACTACGTGGCACGCTGGGTCGAGGACCACGACGGGGCCGAGCCCGATGCCCGCACCCTCTACCGCCTGGAGCGCCGGGCCGCCTTCGACAGCCGCCCGCCCAAGGGGCCGGTGGGCGAGGCCGAGGCCCTGCGGGCCGACTGGCGGGCCCAGGCCGCCGCGGTCGGCGTGGACGGCATCACCGTCGACACCACCACCCCCGAGCTACCGGGAATGGCCGCCATTGACCGGGAGGCCGTGGTGGCCGAGGCCCTGGTCCGCGTGAGTACCGAGTCGAGCACCTGGCTGCACGCCGACGTCTCCCGCCACGTCGCCACCCTGCTCCCCGCCGGCGCCGCTGGCTCGGGCAAGGGCCTCGTAGCCCTGGTCGACGAGCTGACCGCCCTCGCCGCCGGCCGCTGCGTGGAGCTGCAGCCGGACGTGCCGGCCCACCTGGCCCGGCGCCGGGACGGGCGACCGGTGACCGAGGCGGTAACGGAGCGTTGGCTGACCACCGCCGCCGTGCTGGACCAGGAGTCCCGGCTCCTGTCCTGGGCCCACGGCGCCGCCGGACCGGCGCCGGCTGAGCGCGCCGACGCCCACGCCGCCGTCGTCGAGGCGATCGCCGGGCACGAGCGTCTGGTGCTGGTGGTGGGCCCGGCCGGAGCAGGCAAGACCACCGCAGTGGGCTCCGCCGCCCGCCGGCTGGCCCGCCAGGGCCGCCAAGTGCTCGGCCTCGCGCCATCGGGCAAGGCGGCCGACGTGCTGGCAAAGGAGACAGGCTGGCCGGCCACCACGCTGGCCAAGCTGCGGGCCGACGCTGGGCGACCGGGCTGGCGGGCGCCTCCGGACGGCACCACGGTGGTGGTGGACGAGGCCGGCATGGCCGGCACCGACGACCTCGACGCCCTGGTGACTCTGGTCGAGCGCCATTGCTGGCGCCTGGTGTGCGTGGGCGACCCGGCCCAGCTGCCGGCCGTGGGCCGGGGTGGGATGTTCGAGCTGTGGTGCGAGCGCCTGGGAGCCCACCACCTCGGCGAGGTCAGGCGCTTCAACGAACCGTGGCAGGCCCGGGCCAGCCTGGCCCTGCGCCGGGGGGAACGAGCGGCGGCCGCCGCCTACGCCGCCCACGGGCGCCTCGACACCGTGCATCCGGCCCTGGTGGCCGAGCGGGTGGCCCGGCTCCACCAGGCTGAGGAGCGCGAGGGCCGCAGCCTGTCGGTCACCACCGCCTCGGCCGGCGTCGCCCAGGACGTCAACGTGGCCATCCAGCGCAAGCGCAACCCCCGTCGGGAGGGGCCCTGGGTGGCCCTGGCCGACGGCACGGTGTCCTTCGCCGGCGACCGCGTGGCCAGCCGCCGCAACGACCGCATCCGCACCGACGCCGGCACGCCGGTGCGAAACCGTCACACCTGGGCGGTGGAGGCGGTGGGGGCCGACGGCTCGCTGGTGGTCTCCCATCCCGTCCGGGGCCGGGTTCGGCTGCCGGCGGCCTACGTGGCCCGCCACGTGGAGTTGGGCTGGGCCGTGACCGGCTACGGCACGCAGGGCGACACCACCGACACCGGGATCTGCGTGGTGGAGCCCTCGAGCTCCCGCTCGGGGGTCTACGTGGGCATGACCAGGGGCCGGGGCACCAACCTCGGCCTGGTGCTCGACCCGACCGGCTTGGCTGACCCGGAGGAGGCCTTCGTCGCCGTCATCGCCCGCCCACCCAACGCCCGCACCGCCCTGGCCGTGCGGGAACGCCTCCGGGGCACGAGGGCTCCCGATTGGGAGGTGCCGGGCCCTGAAGGCCCGCCCGCGCCGGCCGGGAAGGCGCCCCCGGTGCCCGAACCGGTGCTGGAGGACGATGCGGCCGAGCGCATGCGCCGAAGGCTGCAGCAGCTCACGAGCCACCGGCCGCGGAGGAGATCGCTCCGGCGCTGAGGAGATACGTCGCGAGATTCATGGTCCTCGACGGCATAGCCAGGGCAACCACCGACCAAGGAGGAGACATGCCCCAGCGCACGACCGACCGGCCGCCCTCATCGACCTGCCCGCCGTGGCCGAGCGCCTCGCGTGAACCAGCGCTACGTCCGGCGGCTGGTCGCAGACAGGCGCATCCCCGTCATCAAGCTCGGCCGCCTGCTCCGGTTCGACCCCGCTAACATCGAGGAGTTGATCGGCAGGGCCAAGCGTCCCTGACCACCGGTACCCTTCGGCACACGCACTCGGGGCTGGTGCGTTCTCGCAGTCCTCCTCAAGCCATCAGGGTCAGAGGAGGCACGTCCGTGGCGTCGATCCGCAAGAAGCCGAGTGGGGCGTGGGAGGCGCGCTATCGCGATGCCGCCGGCGTGATGCACGCTCGCACGTTCCCGACCAAGTCGGCTGCCAGCCGGTGGTCCAAGGAGATGGAGACCGACCTCAGCCGGGGGGACTGGGTCGACCCCCGCATGGCCCGGACGACGTTCGGCGCGTGGGCGAAGGAGTACCTGGCCACGATCGTCCATCTCCGAGCCGTCACGCGCGGGGACTACGAGCGTCAGCTTCGGGTCCACATCCTGCCGGCCTTCCAGGACGCGGGGATCGCGCAGATTTCTCAGGTCGACGTCCGCCGCTTCATCGCGGAGCTGCGGGCCGCCGGGCTGGCGCCCAAGACGCTCCAGAAGATCCGGCTCGTGCTCCGCCAGGTGCTCGAGACGGCCAGGTCGTCTGGTGCCATCCGAGCCAACCCGTGTGACGGCGTCCGGATCCCGCGAGCCCAGCCGAAAGAACCGCTCTTCCTCACCGCCGGCGAGGTGGAGGCATTGGCCCAGGCAACCCGGCCGCCGTACGACGTACTGGTGAGGTTCGCTGCCGCCACCGGGCTGCGGCCGAGTGAGCTCTGCGGGCTTCGGGTCGGGCGCCTGAACCTGGACCGGGGCTCCGTCGAGGTCTCGGAGGCACTCACCGTCGTGGCCGGACGGACGGAGCTGGGCCCGATCAAGAACGGCGTGCGCCGCACCGTGCAGCTGTCGCGGTCGCTGTGTGACCAGCTCGGGCGACACCTGGCGGAGCGGGCACGTCAGGTCGGACGTCCGCTCCAGCCGGACGATTTCGTGTTCGTCGCTCCGGAGGGCGGCCCGCTCCGCCGGGACCTGCTGCACAAGCGCATCTTCCGGCCGGCTGTCGAGCTGGCTGGCCTCGCGCCCGGCCTGCGGGTCCACGACCTGCGCCACACCTGTGCGTCGCTACTGATCGGCCTCGGAGCCCACCCGAAGGTCATCCAGGAGTGGCTGGGTCACAAGTCGATCACGGTCACCATCGACGTCTACGGCCACCTGTTCCCGTCGCTCAGCGAGGCCTTGGCCGAACGCCTCGACGAGGTTTTTCGCCAGGCCGACGTTCCGCCGGCGCCGCAGCCGTCAACTGTCATCGACCTGAGCTCGGTACGGCGGACGTGACGACCGGCCCAGCGGACCTGCGGTCTGGCGACCTGTTCGAGTGGGCCGTCCTGGCGGCAGGGGTGCGGGTGGAGCTCCAAGGCGACGGTCGAGCAGCTACGCCTGCCGCTCACGGACGCCAAGCGCATCGTCCACGAAGAGCACGGCGTGGTCGGACGTCCGCCAAGACGACGACCGTTGGCACGACCAGCTGGCCGGCGACGTCGAGGTCGCTCAGGCCGGGCCCGAAGGCGGCCAGGAATAGTGCGCCTTGCGCAACGAGCACCGATCTGGATGTTCGGTCCGCTCGGGCGCTCGAGGGGTCGGGCAGCGAGCACGTCAAATACCCGGCAATAGGAGCGGCTTGACGCGTCGTCGTGGCCGGAGCCGATCAGACCCGCGGCCATGGCTGAGATCAGCTCCGGCCGGGGCACCGTCATCGCTGTCGCCATCGCCGCCCGTACCTCTACGTCGGCGCCGGACCGCTTCTTTCATAGGCATCGCCAAGCCTTTCGTTTGTGCCATGGCCCCAGCAGCCAGCTCGGAAATCCGGTTGGGTCCCATAGCCGGCACTCGTACGAGGCTCCCGCCCGGCGACCCGCCGGCCAAACGCTGACGGGAGGCGCCCTGGGGCCGCACACGGGGCTCAGGGGCCGCACCGCTCCCGGGATCCCCCCGTCATCGCCCTCGCAGGCCCGGAGACTCGAAACGAAGGGCCACCCATCGCCCGTCAAGAAGTCCGGTCCTGCATCCCGGAGCTTGGTCCCATCCCTGGTCGACCGTGGGCCCGTGCCTAAGAGCGTGGACGACTGGTGGCGGCCCGAAAGCGCTGTTCGACGGGTCCCCTCCGCTCATCCGCCGCGTCTCCGGCGTGAGAACATGACTGAGCCGACCACGAATCCGACAACGCTGAGACCAATCAATGCCGCACCCAGGGCCCGGCTGGCAGCTCCCGACTCGAGAATCAAGAAGGCACCGACCAAGAGAGGTAGTGACATGGCGGGAAGAAACAGCCCCAGGAAGAGAACCCACTCAGCTCCAGAACTGACCAGTGGCTTCGGCCCTGTCCGTTTGCTCATAGCCCTTGCACTCCTCCTCCTACGCCGAGGACCTCCTCGCCCGGGCCGCCATCCTCGGGTGAATGGACGTCGCTACCGGTGCCGTTTTCCCCTGCGGTTACCTGACAGGATTCCAGGCCGCCAAGGCCAGCGCGACCCCACTCGTTATCCCGGCAGCGGACGGGAGGGTCGCCTGAGGCCGCTGGCGACCCCTTCTCGGCCCAGCCGTCGTATCACAAGCAAAAGATCAGGGTCGGCGCTGCGAGTAGTCCGGCGATCAGCACCGCGGCACCAAGCACCGGCAACGTCGGTGCCCTGCCTCGGCGGACCGCGACGCGCATGTGGTCCGCCGAGAAGGCAACCACCACGGCCAGGTCAATTAGCCACAGCCACCGCGGCCCCGCGACGTCAACCGCTCCGCTGGCGAAGATGACGGAAAGGACGATGGCGGCGATGGCGACACCGAGGATCGCGGTGTAGACGGCGGGGCGCTGTCGGAGCAGGAACGAGTGGAGCGGTTGGATGCCCGACTCGCGCTGCTCTGCGGCTGGTGAGGGAACCATGCACCAAGTATCGGCAGGAAGCTGCACCAACTGAAAGCCGAGAGAACGGGGAGCCGTACCGGTGCCGTTGCGGTGCGGTCGAGGAAGTGCCGCATCGGGATGTCGTCCCCTCGTCGGAAGAGCTCGACGGTCGCCGCGTCGCAGCGAGCCGGCGGTTCAGCGCCTGCTGACGGACGCCGGCATGCGTGAGGTCATCTTCAGCGGCGGTGAGATCGGCAAGGTCCTCCCGTAGCTCGCTGCGCCACTGTTCCTTGCGGGCCGCGACCACCCGCTCCCAGATGTCGGCGATGTCTCCTTGGTTCCACCTCTCGCTTGATGTGCCGTGGCGGGCGTACACCTCGCCCTTCCGGAAGACAAACTTCTGCTTACCGCCGTCGTCGTGGATGCCGTCCTTCTCGAGGACGCAGAAGCCGTCAGATTTGGGGGCGACGTAGACGATCACGAACCGGCAGCCGTCGAGCTCATGAACGGCGGTCATGATCTGGAGCGGCTCCGGTAGCCACCTCAACAGCTTCGGCCGCAAGCGGGACTCGTCGTACAGTTGGCCCAGGTTCACCGACACACCCGGCGGAACGGGTCGGCCGTTGTCGTCGGCGCCGATCACGATGTAGCCGCCGCGGACCGCCATCGCCGCGACGTCCTTGGCCAGTTCGAGGCATGACCTCAGGTCGGTGATGTCGCACGCGGACTTGTAGTCGAGGGTCTCCGATTCGCCCGCTAGGCGGAGCAGGTGCGTAGCTGCTCAAGCGA
>JADDRA010000048.1:0-15979 GCA_016781105.1 Actinomycetota bacterium
GGGCGGCACGCGCCAGCAGACGGTGGACAAGACAGTGATGGGCGCCTGGTTGCGCAGGCTCCTATTAGGTCACGTCGGCTGCGAGCTGGTGCACAGTGGGGCCTGCGACCCGCCGGCCGACGGATCCGCACGAGGACACGAAGTCAGTCAGGGGTTGGGTCAGACCAGTGGGAGCAGGCCCCACCCCATTCTCACTGTCAGGGGTCATCGGGGGTCTCCTCCAGCTCCAGGGCGTTGAACACCCGGAACACTGGTCGAGGCCCCCGACCTGTGCGTGGGCCCTCAGTCGCTCAGACCCCGCTCAAACGCGAAGCACCACATTTTGAGGCGGCAAGCCGTCTTCGCTGCCTTCTGACACTGCGCAGGGGCCAGCCGCGCCGAACCCACGCTGGCTCAATTGACTCCTCGAAGATGCGGACGTATGCCATGAGCTGGAGCTTCCTACGACGAATGCGGACCCCTGCGGCGTCCCACCAAACCCGATAGCGGGCGAGCGGCTCGTCTATGTAGACGTTTCCCCATCCGGCGTCCGCCAGCCGTATGGACAGATCGTAGTCTTCGCAGAAGTCTGGGCGGCCCCTCCAGGAACCTGATCTGCTCGAGAGCCGTCTTCCGGAACATCAGCACATTTGCTGCGGTGCGATAGCCTGAAAGGGAGGCATGCAGCGCACGTTCGCCTTCTTGAAAGCCTGTTCCTCGGGCCAGATGGCGGACCTGGCGCTGGGCTCCCTTGGCGTCGATCACCGTGATCGCGCTGTGGGCGTAGCCGGCCTGCGGATACCGCAGCATCAGCTCGGTAAGCCGGGTCACAAAGCTAGGCTCGAGCAGGTCGTCTGAGTCGAATCTGTAGTCGGTGCCCGCGACATCCTGACTTGACCAATCGGACCACCCGTCGTTCGTGACGACGGCTCCTAGTGCAGTGTCTCGCTATTGACCGGACGCTTGCTTGAGGGCCACCCGTCCTCGCTCCACCTTCTCGATGATCGACTCGGCGCTGGCGGTCCAAGTGAAGGGCTTGGGGTCGGCGTTGTGGGTGTCGAGGTAGTCGTCGATTGCGGCGACGAGGTGATCGACGCTTGGGAACACGCCTCGGCGGATGGCCTTGTCGGTCAGCTCGCCGGAACCACCGCTCCACCAGATTGAGCCAGGAAGACGACGTGGGCGTGAAGTGCAGGTGGAACCGGCGGTGCTTGGCCAACCAGGCCTTGACGTTGGGGTGGTTGTGGGTGCCGTAGTTGTCGAGGACCAGGTGCACCTCGAGGTCCTTGGGGACTTGGCCGTCGATGAGCTTCAAGAAGGCCAGGAACTCCTTGTGGCGGTGGCGGGACAGGCACAGGCCCATGACCTTGCCGGTGGCGGCATCGAGGGCGGCGAAGAGGGTGGTGGTCCCGTTGCGCTTGTAGTCGTGCGTCATGGTCACCGCCCGGCCCTTCTTCATGGCAAGCTGGGCTGGGTGCGATCGAGCGCCTGGATCTGGCTCTTCTCGTCGACACAGAGCACCACCGCTCGCTCGGGGGGATCGAGGTAGAGCGCCACGACGTCGACCAGCTTCTCCTCGAAGCGGGGGTCGTTGGACAGCTTGAAGGTCCGCACCAGGTGGGGCTTGATCCCCCGGGAGGACCAGATGCGCTGCACCATGGCCTTGGAGATCCCGGCATGTGAACCGCCCTGGGAACCGTGGAGGCTCTCAACCTTGGAAGGATGAGAGCCATGAAGAACGGAACTGGGAGTTCGAACCCGTCGCAGCGGCGGTACTCACCGGAGCTGAAGGAGCGGGCCGTACGGATGGTGCTGGCGTTGCGGGCCGAGACCGGTGAGCGCCACGGCAGCATCAAGCGGGTTGCCGACCAGCTCGACGTCGGCGTCGAGTCACTGCGCAGCTGGGTGAATCGCCACGAGGTCGATCACGGCGAGCGGCCGGGCACCACGACGGCCGACACCCAGCGGATCAAGGCCCTCGAGCAGGAGAACCGCGAGCCCGCCGCCGGGAGCGATGTGGGTGAGCCGAGCGCAGGTGCAAGAAGGGGCGCAGGGCATCTCCACCTCGACGTCGACCAGGTAGCGCCCTCGTGGTGGCCACGAGGAGGCCCTCGCTCAGTCGACGTCGCCACTCCCGTCCTCGTCATCGACGCCGGCGGGCGATGAAGCTGGCGCTCGCCGAGCCCGACAATACCCCAACCATCGCCGCTCGTGTTCCCCGCGACGTCTAGCGCGCCCTGACGAGACGGGTCGCAGACCCCCGCTGTCAGCGCTCTGTAGTTCTGGGCGAACGCTGAGCTGACTGCCTCCTCCAGGAAGTGAGCCTGGTTGTAGGTGGGGATGCAAACGGCGACGGTCGGAGCCCGAAAATCGGCGGGAGCGCTCACCGCCACAGGGTCACCCAACGTAGCTGACTCGAAGGCAAGCGCAGGCAGGCGAGCACGACGGTCGTACCTCGATGGCCTCGTTCTGGCCAGGGTGCACCTCGGTGACCGTGCAAGGCCTCGGACGAGGTCAGAGCTGACCCGTGCACCACCGCCGTACTCTGTAGGCTGGCCGCGGTACCCCAAATGGCCGCGCCGCAATCACAACACCGCCGCCACCTTGTGAGCATCCACAGCCTGCTTCGAGCGCCCCGCCTCTTGGCGGCTCCTACTCTGGTGGTTGCCGTCGGCCTGGGTATTGTGCTGCCCACCGTCACGGCGACGTACCCATGGCGAGACATTCTGCTCCTACTCGGGGGGGCAGTTGTGGTCTGCGTGGCTAGCATCCGGGCGTCGCTCTCGATCGTCCTGGTCGTCGGAACCTCCATCTTCTCCGCTCTGGTCAGGAGGCTGCTGCCTGCGGTCGATCCCACCGCCGACCTCGCTGCCGTCCTCCCCTTGATCGTCGCCTTGCCTCTGGCGGCCCACGGGGTGCGTGTTATGAAACCGGTCGGCGTCACCCTGTTTCTGGCCTGGGTCACCGTGCGGGCCGCCTTCTTCGACGTTCCCCTGGCCAGCTTGGCGGGGTGGCTGGATCTAGCCGTGCCCCTTCTTGCCGCCTTTGGGATCTCACGTATCCCTTCGGGTCTGTCGACCTTCGCCCGAACGACAGTCGTGTGCGGCTCGATCGCCGCCACCTACGGGATAGTGCAGTACTTCGCCCCCTTCCCCTGGGACGTCGAATGGCTCATGACAACCAACTTGTACAGTGCCGGTCAACCGGGGACCCCAAGCTTCCGTCCCTTCGCCACCCTTCCCGCCCCGGGGACGGCGGCCGCCATCGCTTCCGCCGTCATCCTGATCGTGGTGTTTCGAAGGGACTTGGTGAATTCCTCGGTGTTCCTGCGCGCCTGGGCTGTCGCGTCCTCGAGCACCTTCCTCCTCTTGACCCAGGTCCGCAGTCTCTGGCTGGCGCTGGTCGCGGCTCTCCTGATCGGCTCCTTCACCGCCCGAAACCCAACGGCCCGCCAGATTCTCCCGCTCGCTGCCGTCGTCATGGTCGTCGTCCTGGTCTTGCCCCCCGGCGAGATCGTGATCGACCGCATCGAGACCCTGACCAGCCTCGGAGACGATGTCAGCTACCTCACCCGTGTCGACACCGTGGCCAAGACCGGCACCGTCTTCTCGCCCCTGGGGCTCGGCCTGGGGGAGCTTTCGCCAGCTGGCCGAGCGGGAGGTGGTGATCCCATCGACAACGGCTACTTGATCATCCTCGGCGAGCTCGGATTGGTTGGCTCCGTCCTCTTGGTGGTGGTGCTCGCCTGGCTGGTGCGCCGGTCCCAGGCCCCGGAGTACCCCTTCTTGGTCGTCCTGTTGCTCACCAGCGCTACCGGTTTCGCCTTTGGTGGTTTCGTGGGCCTGCTCCTCTGGGCGTTGTGCGGCGTAGGTCGCCCTCACGCTATCGACAGCGATGCTGACGCCGAGAACGAGCATCGAAGGCTTCTCGGTCTTCCCGCCAATGCTTGAAATCGAAAACCTTGCGCAGCCCCGCTCGGGGCAAAGGCCATCAGCCCTCCACGGCGGCGGCCTCGAGAGGGACGGGGCGCCGGCGTCGGGCCAGGGCGAGCAGCCATGAGCGCACCTTCTGCGGGTCGAGCCAGGCCAGGTAGTAGAGGAACATGGTGAGGCTGAAGAACCCCACCCGTAGGGTCACCTCGATGAACAGGTGGAGGAGCACCCCGGCCGTCAGCACCCACGGCCGGGCCCGCCGGTTCCAAACGAAGACGGCCATGGCGAACTCGATGGCCAGGGCCGTGTAGGTGGCCACGTTGGACACAGCCACCGACGTGGTGAGCCACGCCGGGAGCTCGAGGCGCACCAGTTCTCCGATCCGCAGCGAGTAGGAGACGGCCGTACCATCGTTCCACCTCGTCCCCCGGACCTTGCCCCACACGGTGAACAGGTAGATCAGGCTCAGTTGGACCTGGATCAGGCGAAGCGCCCAGACCGGCCGCTCGGGGAACTGCCAGAAGCGGTCTCGAGCGCGTCGCCACCGGTCGAGCGACAGGGCGACGCCGGCGGGGGCGAACATGAAGTAGAAGCTGAACACCCGCAGGGCCTGGTCGCCGCTCTGGAACACCGCTGGGTTGCGGCGATAGAAGGAGACGACGGCAACGAAGGCCACCACTGCGGCCAACCGGGTGCGGTAGCCGAGGACCAGGCCGACGGCGGCGGCGACGAGGAGCCCGTAGACGACGGTGGTGACGACGTCGGACCCGACGGCGTCGAGCAGCGACCAGGACCAGGGCAGGTCGTGACCGCCGGGGAGGAGGCCCGAGGTCGAGAAGAAGGGCGACAGGTCGGGGCCCAGCGTGGCGGCCCAGGCGAGCAGCAGCACCCCGTAGGCCACCCGGACCACCGCCACGGTCGAGGTTGGCTCCGGGGCCAACCAGAAGTCGTCCCAGGTCGCGAGGAGCCGCTTCACCGGCGGGTCCCGCTGCTGAGATCCAAGATGAAGAGGGTCGATTGCTCCCAAGGAGGCGGCGGCCCGTCTGTTCCCGGCGGCGGGGTCGGTCGCCTCCGGCTGATCAGCTCCACCTTCACGACGCGTCGGCCGCCCTCGCCGTGAGTCCGGGCCAGCCAGCGTGCGAGGGGCTCTCGCAGCGACCGCCACACCTCGCCGTGTTGGCGATCGGCGAAGATGGCCCAACGATAGGTTCGGTACTCACCCACCAGGTCACTTCCACGGGGAGGTCGCCACTGCTCCCAGGTCCCGTCGGCGTACTCGATGCGGGCTACGAGCTCCGAGGTGGTGTCGGTAGGGTCAGGGGCGAACACCTTCCAGTTCTGGGCGAGCCCGGTGGCGTTCATGTAGCGGTCGACGACCGGGAGGACTCCGGTCCTGATCCCAGAGCCGGGGAAGTTCCAAACCACCACGGCGGTGACGGTCAGGGCCAGGAAGGCACGCAGCAGCCACCGGCCGCCAGCGCTCGCCTCCAGTCGCTCCTGGGGAGAGTGGCCGCCGGTGGAGTGCGGCGCTGCGGACGCGCCAGCGGTCCCCGGCTTGTCCAAGGTTTCCGCCTCTCGCGCCACGACTGAAGAGACTAGACACGAGTGCCCAAGGGACCGCCGTCGCCAGCGCCGAACATCCGGCGCTGGTGCAGCCTTCGACCGAGGAGCTTCCCTTCGATGGCCGACCGGGCGTTGCGAGTGGTGTACCTGGGCCACTGCTCCCAGCTGTCGGGGGCGGAGCTGGCGCTCCTGCGGCTGCTCCCCGCCCTTCGGGGGGTCGATCCCCACGTCGTCCTGGCCGAGGAGGGCCCCCTCGTCGCCAAGCTCCGAGACGCCGGCATCTCCACCGCCGTCCTGGCCATGGCCGATGCCGCCCGGGGGCTGTCCCGGCACCGGGTGCGACTGGGGCGCCTTCCCGTGGCCAGCGCCCTCGGGTCGGCGTGGTACGTGGTCCGACTCACCTCCGTGCTGCGCCGCCTGCGGCCCGACCTCGTCCACACCAACACGCTCAAGGCCGCCCTGTACGGGGGCCTGGCGGCCCGGGCGGCAGGGGTACCGGTGATCTGGCACGTGCGAGACCGCGTGGCCGAGGACTACCTGCCACTTCCTACGGTCCGCCTGATCCGTGCCCTGGCCCGGCGTCTGCCGCATGGGGTGATCGCCAACTCCCGGGCCACCCTCGACAGCCTGCAGGTGGCCGGCATCCCCACCGCGGTGATCCCCAGCGCCGTGCCCGGGCACCAGGCGCCGGCGTCGACGAGATCGCCCGGCCGGCTCCGGGTGGGCATGGTCGGTCGCCTGGCGCCCTGGAAGGGCCAGGACCTGTTCCTCAGGGCCTTCGCCCAGGCCTTCCCCAGCCCGACGGGTGATGCCCGCGCCGTGCTGGTGGGCGCCGCCCTCTTCGATGAGGAGGAGGCGTACGAGGCCGACCTCCGAGCCTTGGCCGTGCGGCTCGGCATCCACGACAGGCTGGAGATGACCGGCTTCCGCGAGGACGTCGCTGCCGAGCTAGCCACCTTCGACGTGCTGGTGCACGCCTCGGTGATTCCCGAGCCCTTCGGCCAGGTGGTGGTCGAGGGGATGGCGGCGGGCCTGCCGGTCGTGGCCTCGGACGCAGGCGGGCCGGCGGAGGTGATCACCTCCGAAGTGGACGGTCTGCTCTTCCCGCCCGGCGACCTTGCCGCCCTGGCGGGCGTGCTGCGCCGGCTGGCCCGAGACCCCGGGCTGCGGGCCAGGCTGGGAGCGGCGGCTCGACAGCGCGCTGGGGCCTACGAGCCCGGCGCGGTGGCGCAGGAGGTCGTCTCCTTCTACCGCCGCCTGCTCGGCAACCTCCGGACCGGAAAAGCCGAACGGCGGCCCCCGGGGGGGCCGCCGTTCTCGTCCTGCTGATGGTCTGCTCAGGTGCTCAAGGCGTGCGAGAGCTGAAACGTCGCACCAGGAGACCCAAACACGTCGTTCAGCTGTTGCCGCCGTCGTCGTTGTCGACCGCTGCGACGGTCGTCTCGAGCGTCAGCTCTTCGACCGAGCCGATCTCACTCAGCGTCGGCGCCTGGTATTCGGGCATGCGCACGTCCTCCTCTCTTTCTCTCGCAGGGTCCGCCTTGAACCCCTCCCGCAGGAGACTACCCGATCCCGGGCAGGTGTGAACGCCGCGGTGTCCCGTCCTTCCCCTGCCCACCCACCTCAGCCTGTCCCCGCCAGCCAGGCGTGTTGTAGGAGGGGCATGCTCGTCGGGGCCGGGAACGGCTTCGCCCACTCCGCCCGGAGGCGGCCCACGTCCACCAGGGCGGGGTCGATCCCGCTGCCGTCCCAGGTGGCAGCGAAGCGCTGGCTGGTGCCTCGCCACATGCACAAGCCGAACACGGCCTTGGTCGACCGGGAGAGCACCTCGGAGGGGAGCACGTCGGCGAAGAGGCCCTGCATCATCGCCGTCCGGTCGCCGCAGCCGGCCCGTCCACCCCAGCGAGCGAGGGCGGCGAGGAAGCGTCCGTCGAGGAGCGGGTTGGCCACCCTCGCCCCGCAGTCGCCTCCCAGGATGTCGAGGGTCGAGACCTGCACGGCGAGGTTACGCAGCTTCGCCAGCCACTCCACCCGGCGGTCCCATCGCACTGGTTCCGATGCGTAGTGGGCGAACCACCGGGCCTTCACTTCTCGCAGCGCGGCCGGCGTGAGCCAGGGGCAGGGGAGGGGATGGCGACGGGCGGCCACCCGGCGCACGAACTGGGGACTGGCGATCAGGGCCAGCCGGGCCAGGTCGCCCATGCTGGGACGTACGGTACGCCGGCGCACGGGCTCGAGGCGGCCCCAGCGCCACCCCGCGAAGAGGTTGTCTCCGCCCATGCCCGTCATGAAGACGCCCCCAGGCGCAAGCGCCATCAACGGCTGGTAGCTGTGGAAGTACGGCGGCCACAGCACCCCGTGCCGTCGCAGGACGGGCTGGGCGACGGGGCCGAGGTAGTCGTGCTCGTCGTCCACCTCGATGCGCGCCCAGTCGTCGAGGGCCAGGTGGCGGATCACCCGCTCCTGCCAGACCGACTCCTCGGCCTTGGGCGCTTCCCGGTAGCGAAGGGTGGCGGGGATGGGCAGGGGAAGGCCGTCCCGGCGGGCCACGTGGACGGCGACCGCCAGCAGCGCCGAGGAGTCCCGGCCGCCCGAGAACGCCACCACGCACCGCCCAACAGTCAGGCGGCCACGGATGGCCTCCTCCAGGGCAGCACGAGCGCTCAGCGTTGCTTCGATGGGGGCGAGAGGTGAGGCGTCGGGCTGCTCACCGAGTGGCATGCCCGACGCCAGCTCGAGGCTGCTGAGCCGAGCCTGCGTCGTCGGTGGGGTGTTCCTCGTCCCGTCGTCCCCTGAGCCGAAGTCGCCCTCCATCTACTCAGAACTGGGTGAGCGTCCCTCGACGCCTGGCGAAGTCAACGGCACGCCCGAACAGCGCCAGGGCGAGCGGCAGCGCCACCACGGCAAAGCCGACAAGAAGCGCCAATCGACCTGCGGCCAGCTCCCCCCGAAGCAGCCCGGCCCGCAGCACGTCGATCCCCCAGGTGAACGGCAACAGGTTGGCCAGCGTCTCCAGCGGGCCGGGCAGGATCCCGACCGGGAAGTAGACGCCGGCCAGGAGCGCGAGGACGGCGGTCACCATGCCCAACAGGGCGGTCACTTGCTTGAACACGACGGCGAAGGCGGCAACGACTACGCCCACGGCTGCGAAGGTGGCAATCAGGGCGGGAAGCCCGACGACAACGCTCAGGAGCATGCCCGCACCGACCTGCAGCCGGAGGCCGAACAGCATCGCCACGAGCACGGTGACGGAACCACCCACAGTGGCCCGCAACAGGTCGAAGGCGGCGCTGCCGAGGGCGACCACCGAGGGCGACACCGGTGACGACAGCAAGGTCTCGAAGGTCCCGGTCGTCTGCTCGGTGCGGAGCCGGGACGAGAAGGAGTTGAGGGCCGTCTGGGCCATCCTGAGCACGGCGAGACCGACTGCCGCGAAGGCGAAGTAGCCCTGGCTGAGGTCGGCGTCGGACGGAAGGCGGCCCCCGTCGATCAATCGACTGAGGAAGTAGAACATGCCCAGGGTGAGCGGGACGGCACACACGTCGAGCATGAACTGCAGGCGATAGGAGCGGGCGATCTTCCAGTCCCGGCGAATGAAGGCGCCGAGCCAGGCTCCGGGCCGGGCACGGCCCTGCACGTCGGGGAGCGGGAGAGGGACCGCGGTCACAGCTCACCTGAGCTCGACGCGGCGACGGCGTGCACGAGCATGCCCTCGAGGGTCGCCGCGTCGGAGGGGTCCTCTGTGCTGGCCACCACGCTCCCGCGCGCCATGACCACTACCCGGGAGGCAACGGCGGCGGCTTCGTGGAGATCATGGGTGGCGAAGAGGATGGCTCGGCCTGCCTCGGCCTGCCGACGTACCTCCGTCCGGAAGGATGAAGCGGCCATCGGGTCCATCGTCCGGGTCGGTTCGTCGAGGAGCAGCACCGGCGGTTCGCACAGCAGGGCCCGAGCCAGCGAGAGTCGTGCGCGCATTCCTGACGAGTAGCGGTCGAAGCGCCGGTCCGCCGCCTCGGACAGGCCGACCTCGGCCATCAGATGGTTGGCTCGGGCCCGGGCGTCGGACCGGCTCAGACCCTGGAGCGCGGCGAAGAACTCGAGGTTGTCCCGCCCACTCAAGCGCCAGTACCAGGAACGCTCCTCGCCCAGTACCAGGCCCAGGCAACGACGGGCGTCGGCCGGATGGGCCACCACGTCGTGACCGGCCACTTCGGCTCGTCCCTGGTCGGGCAACACCGTGGTTCCGAGGATGCGCAGCAGCGTGCTCTTGCCGGCGCCGTTGGCCCCCAGAAGGGCGACGATGCCGCCCCAGGGCACGTCGAGGTCCACCCCGCGCAGCGCCACGTGCCCGCCGAAGCGCTTCTCGAGCCCGCTGACCCGCACGCCGTGGTGCGTCTCGGAGACCTCGGCCCGTAGCATCTCGGCACTTGGACTCGAGCTCGACCTCCTCACCACCCCTCCCACCGACCCATCCGGAAGCGGAGACGGTACCAGTGGGAGCCTACGGCCTCACCTTCACCGGACCGGTCGCTGCCCTGGCCAGGAACCTGCTGGTTCCGGCCCCCGAAGGCTGGCCAGAGGTGGAGCTGTGCTGGTCTTCCCCGCTCGCCGACCCGCCCGCCGAGGGCTTCTTCGGCCCGGACGAGGCCGTGCTCTCGTTGGTGAGCGGAGGCCATGCCGTCCTCGACCGTCGCCGTCGCGTCGCCCGGTTCTGCAAGCCCGATCCCCCTGACGGCCACCAGGTCGCCCACCCGTGCCTGAGCACGGCGAGCAGCTACTTCGCCCGCTGGGACGGCCGGCTGTCCTTCCACGCCAGCACGGTGGTCATCGGGGGCGCCGCCTGGGGGGTGCTGGGATCCAAGGAGGCCGGAAAGAGCACGACGGTGGCCCTGCTGGCCCAGTTGGGCTACGACGTGCTGTCCGACGACCTGCTGGTGCTCGACGGGCTGACGGCTCTTGCCGGTCCGAGGATCATCGACCTCCGGGCTGCCTCCGCTGAGCACTATGGTCGTGAGCACTTGGTGGTCGTACGCAAGGGAGAGCGCCACCGCCTGCTGCTGCCCGACGTGGCCCCCGGGATCCCCTTCGGTGGCTTCCTGGTCCTGGCTGCCGGCGACGAGGTGTCGGTGCAGCGAGCAGCGCTGGCCGACCGGCTGGAGATCCTGCGCCGCCACCTCACGCTGCGCCAGATGGGTGCTCCCGCCGCGATGCTTCTCGAGCTGGTGAGCTTGCCGATGTGGCGGGTGCAACGCTCACGGGACTGGGCCCACCTGCCGCTGCTCCTCGAGCGTCTGGTCGCCGTCACCACCACCTGAACCCTCTCCTGAGCGGTTCGTCCCGGAGACCTCACCGGGGCCAGCGCGATGCTCGAGCCGTCCGGGCGCAGGTCGCCGGCTGAGCTCGGTGAAGCCCCGGGACGCGCTCGCCGGCTCACCCTCCAGCCAGGCGTGTGCCTTGAAGCCTTCGCGAGGCGGGGTCACGCCGATGATGAGGTCCCGCCGACGTCCATGAGCGGCGTCCCACGCCTGCAACACCGCCGAGCGGACCAGGCAGGTCTGCCGACTGGCCTTCAACAGGGCCACCACCCAGCGCCGATCGGCGCTCGGCAGCGAGGGAGGCGGGACCACGACCAGCTCTTCCAGACCCCGCCGGGCAAGGTCACGGCGGGTCTGGCGTGCCGCGCTTCGGGTCCACCAGAGAGCCCGCAGACTGGAGACCCGTACGGGCATCACGACTCGAGGAGCTCCCGCTTCCGCAGCATGGCGACGAAGTCATCGACGTCGGCTCGAGCCCGAGCGTCGTCCACGTCGAACTCTGAACGCAAGATGGCCACGAGCTCCTCGGCGTTGCTTCCCCGAGCGAGGGCGGGCCACAAGGCGGCTCCGGCGGCATTGACGGCCAAGTAAGCGGAGTTCGTCCGATCGAGAACGACCACCTCGCCTTCGACCTCGCGCCAGTCGACCGCGTCGGCCCGCAGCCGCAGGAGCCCCTCGCCTGAGGAGGCTTGGGGCGAGACCATGGCGCCTGATCCTAACGGCAGCTGCTCCTGACGCGAGCTGCTGACGCACGAGCAGCTGACCGACGCGAACGAGGACCAGCTAGCTTCGGCGACGATGGTCGCGGCGTCCCCGTCCAAGAGGGCAGTGCTGGCCACCGTCCGCAGTCTCGCCATCGATCAGGTGGCTGGTCAGGTGGTCGAGGTGCTGGCCGAACACGGCATCCCGAGCGTACTGCTCAAGGGTGCGTCTTTCGCCCGGTGGCTCTACGACGACGGCCAGCTGCGGACCTACGGTGACGTCGACCTCCTGGTCGCACCCGAGCAGGTTCAGCACGCCGGCCTCGTGCTCGTGGAGCTCGGCTACACCCAGCGCTGCGCCGGCGGCGCCGAGGGTGAGCAGGCCGACCACGCCATCAATTGGGACAAGCCGGGCTCGCCCACCATCGATCTCCATCGCACGCTCTCGGGTCGGATCGGGGTGTCGCCCGAGCACAGTTGGAGCGTGGTCGCATCGTGCACCACGCCTGCGGTCATCGGCGGAAGACCCGCCCAGATCCTGACCCTTCCGGCGCTGGCGGTCCACGTCGTGCTGCACGCCGAGGAGGGCGTGCAGAAGACCATGGACGACCTCGGCCGGGCCTTGGCCAGGCTCGAGGTCGCCCAGTGGGAGCGCGCACTCGAGATCGCCCACAGGCTCGACGCCGTAGCCGCCTTCGGCGCCGGGTTGCGCCTACTTCCGGAGGGTGAGGCCGTCGCCGCTGCCCTTTCTCTGCCCACGACGCTGTCCGTGGACCTCGTGCTCCAGCTGTCGTCGACCCACGCGCTCGCCCACCCCTTCGAGCGGCTGGCCTCCACCCCAGGACTGAGGGCGAAGTTCGTCGTCGTCCTTCGGGAGCTCGTTCCCACCCCGTCGTTCATCAGGGAGTGGTTCCCTCGAGCGAAACGAGGGCACCGGTGGATGGTGGCGGCCTACCTCTATCGGCTGGTGTGGGTGCCCCTGCACGCGCCGCAGGGACTGCGCGCCTGGCTCCGGGCTCGCCGTGTGGTCGCCCGATCTCGTGCTGGCGCTGAGAAGACATGACTCGGATGGACGTCCCCCCACCCCGCGTCGCTTCGACTCCCGGGGTCGCCCGGCGACCCTGACCGACCCGTCAGCCCGGTTCTTCTCTGCCACCATCTGCCGGGTGAGTGGGGTGGCTACGACGGTCGGGTGCAGGTGCCGGAACTGACGGTGATCGCCGTCGGTGTCGTCTCCGCGGCGGTCGCCCTGCTCGCCGGCTGGCTGTTCCTGCGCGCCGATCGCTTGATCGAGGAGGGACGCAGCCGGCGCCGGCGCCGGGGACCCTCGTCGGGCACCGTGCTGGGCGTGGCCACCGTCGCCGGTGCCCTCGGCGTCAGCCCGCCCTCCGGCCTCAACCTGCGCCTGATCGGACTCGCCGCCGTCCTCGGTGCCGTCGGCCTGGTCGTCGAGCGCCGGCGCCTCCGACCCTCGGTCCGGGTGGGAGCCGAGGCCGCCGCCGGGGGTGCCGCCGTGGTCCTCGGCCTGGAGAGCGGGATCACGGGCACCGCCGCCACCAACGCGCTGCTGGTGGTGGCCTTCGTCGTCGTGGTGGTCGAGTCGCTGCGCCTCCTCGATGCTGCTCCCCGGGCCGCAGCCGCGGTCGCCGCGCCTGCCGCCGTCCCCCTCGGGGTGCTGGCCGCCGCCGAGGGCCAGCCCGGTGTGGCCACCCTCGCCCTGGCCCTGGCCGGCGCCCTGGTCGGCCTCCTTGCGGCAGGCACCCGGCGGGCCTTCTGGCTGGGTGAGCCGGGGTGCCTCTTCGCCGGGTTCCTCCTCGCCACCCTCGTGGTCGCCGTCGGCCCGGCCACGCCTGCCCCGTTGAGCGTGGCCGTGGTGCTCCCGGTCCTCGGCCTCGCCCTGCTCAACGCCGCCGTGGTGACGCTCGACCGCCTTCGCCGCCGCCGCCCGCTGACCCAGCGGCGCCCCGACGGTCTGGCCCATCGCCTCCGGGCCACCCAGCTTCCATGGAGCGTCGCGATCCTCGCCCTGGGGGTGCTGCAGGCGGTGGTGGGCGCGGTGGTGGTGTTGGCCGACCGCGACGTCCTGCCGGCCGTCGCCCCCCTGGCCGTCACCACCGCCGCCGGGTTGGCGCTGATCGCCCGGGCCCGGTCGCGGCTGCACCGGACCGAACCTCAGGGCCTCTCCCCCGTTGCCCGCCTCGCCGGCGTCGGCCTCACCGTTGTAGCTGGCGCCCTCGTGGTGCCCGCTGCCCTGGCCCTGGTCTCCGCCCGGGCCGACGTGGCCCGCGGGGCCGGCGCCGCCGAACAGGGACTGGCAGCCGCCCAGCGCGGCGAGGTCGACGAGGCAGAGACGGCGTTCGACCAGGCCGAGACCGCCTTCGCCGCCGTCGAGGAGCGCCTGGACGGTTCCCTGGTCTCCCTCGGGCTCGCCGTCCCCGTGCTGGGACCGAACCTGGCGGCCGCCCGCACCCTGAGCGCGCTGGGCGCCGAGCTGGCCGGCACCGGTGCTGCGGTGGCCACGGCAGCACCGGCAGACCTGGCCCTCTCCGGCGGCAACGTTCCCGTGGAGGAGATCCGCCGGCTGGCCCCGGGCCTGGCCGACGCCGCCGGCGCCCTGCAGCAAGCCCTCTCGGTGAGCAGGACGATCGACCCCTCCTACCTCCTGCCCTCGGTCCGGGAGGGGCTGCGCGTGCTCGACGCCCGCCTCGCCCGGGCGACGATCGACGCCGAGGTGGCGGCCCAGGCGGCATCGGTCGTGCCCGCCATCTTCGGGGCCGACGGGCCCCGGCGGTACTTCCTGGCCATCCAGAACAACGCCGAGCTGCGGGCGACCGGCGGGTTCCTCGGCAGCTTCGGGGAGCTGGTCGCCGAGGATGGGCGCGTGCGCCTGGAGCGCATCGGACGGGTCCGGGAGCTCAACGAGAGCGGCCCCGAGGTCAAGGTGGTCGAGGCGCCCGACGACTACCTGGCCCGCTACCAGCGCTTCGAGGTGGCCAGCACCTGGCAGAACGTCAACCTCTCCCCCGACCTGCCCACCGTCGGGCAGGTCATCGCCGGCCTGTACCCCCAGTCCGGGGGTGGCCCGGTCGACGGCGTCATCGCCGTCGACCCGGTGGGCCTGGCCGGGATCCTCGAGCTGACCGGGGCCGTGGAGGTGCCGCCCTGGCCCGAGCCGATCAGCCCGGCGAACGTGGCCGAGGTCACGCTCAACCAGGCCTACGTCGAGTTCAACCAGAAGAACGACCGCATCGACTTCAACGCCGAGGTCGCCGAGGCCGCGATCAGCGCCTTCACCGCCGCCGACCTGGGCAGTCCCCGGCGCGTGGTCGAGGCCCTGGGCGAGCCGGCGCAGGGAGGCCACCTGGCCGCGTGGTTCACCCGCCCCGAGGAGCAGGCCCTGGCCGAGCGCATCGACCTGGCCGCCGAGGTGGAGCCGGTCGGCCTGGACTCCCTGCTCGTGGTCAACCAGAACGCCGGGGGCAACAAGCTCGACTACTACCTCCGGCGGGCCACCAGCTACGACGTGCAGCTCCGGCCCGAGGGGGACGAGCTGGCGGTGTCGGCGTACCTCCAGGTGGCCATGGAGAACCAGGCGCCCGACGACGGTCTGCCCAGGTACATCATCGGACCCTACGACGAGCGCTTCGAGGCGGGCGAGAACTTCAGCATCGTCTCGCTCTACACCCCCTTGACGCTGACCAGCGCCACCTGGGATGGCGCCCCCGTGGTGCTCGAGGCCGAGGAGGAGCTCGGACGCAACGTCTACTCCGCCTTCCTCAGCATCCCGTCCCGCTCCACCCGAACCCTGGAGGCCCAGCTCGAGGGATCGGCCGTCCCCCTGGGAGACGGGTGGTACGAGCTCGACCTGCTCCACCAGCCCCTGCTGGTCGACGGAGAGGTCACCGTCTCGGTCTCGGTGGCGCCCGGGTGGCGCATCGCCGAGGCCCAGGGGGCTCAGCTCGACGGCGCCCAGCGGGCGCTGGCCCGCCTGACCCTGGCCCGGGACGAGACCGTGCGGGTCCGCCTGGTGGAGGAGCAGTAGCGCACCGCGTTCGTTCGGGAGGCGGGTGTGTCGACACCGGGCCAGGACTGGGGCATACTCTCGCCCACAGCGCCGCGCCCGCGGCACCACCGGCGGAGGTTCTCATGTCCCGCACCACTCGTGCCCTCGTTGCGGCTGCGACGGCTCTGGCTGCCGTCGTGCTGACGTTGGCCGCCGGTCCGGCCCAGGCCGTGCAGTACCCGCCCAACCCGACCACCACGACGGTCGAGCCGACCACGACGACCAGCCCGACGCCGTCGAGCACGAGCACGACCAGCTCACCGCCGCCGAGCACGAGCAGCTCGACCACGTCCACCACCACGGCCCCGCCGACCACCAAGGTCAGCAACCCGCCCGACGGCCAGGACAAGCCCCCCAAGGAGAAGGCGGCCAAGGAGCAGGCGTCGGGCAAGCTTCCCAAGACCGGTGCCGAGGACACCGTCTCCC
>JADDRA010000048.1:16108-16908 GCA_016781105.1 Actinomycetota bacterium
GACCGGTGCCGAGGACACCGTCTCCCTGGCCCAGCTCGGCGCCGGGCTGGCCGTGGCCGGCCTGTTGCTGACCCTGGTGGAGCGCAACCGCCGGGCCGCCCGAGCCCGGGACCAGGGCTAGGACGAGGACCGGACCAGCCGCTCGCTCTGGTCAGGCGTCGACGACGAACAAGCCGTGGGGCACCCGGTTGAGGGGCTCGGGGCCTGCGTCGGTGGCCACCACGATGTCCTCGATGCGGGCGCCGAAGCGGCCCTCGAGGTAGATGCCGGGCTCGACGGAGAAGGCGTGACCGGCGACCAGCGCCTCGCAGTTGCCCCCCACCAGGTAGGGGTCCTCGTGCTCGTCGAGGCCGATCCCGTGGCCGGTGCGGTGGACGAAGGCGTCGCCGTAGCCCCCTTCGGTGATGAGCCGGCGGGCCACGGCGTCGACGTCCTCGCAGGCGGTGCCCACCTGGGCGGCGGCGACCGCCGCGGCCTGGGCCTCCTCGAGCACGTCGTAGAGGTGGCGGAGCTCGGGTGAGGGTTCGCCCGTGTGGACGCAGCGGGTGATGTCGGAGCAGTAGCCGTCGGGCATGGTGCCCCCGAAGTCGCACAGCACCACCTCGCCGGGGCCGATCACCCGGGGGCCGGCGTCGTGGTGGGGGCTGGCCGCGTGAGCGCCGGCGGCCACGATGGCGAAGTTGACCGAGGCGTGGCCCTCGGCCAGCAGGCGCCGGCCCAGGTCGGCCGACACCTCGGCCTCGGTGCGCCCCACCAGGGGGATCTCGCCGGCCTGGAGCTGGGCCGCCACCCGGTCGGCC
>JADDRA010000048.1:16989-33994 GCA_016781105.1 Actinomycetota bacterium
TGCCAGCGGGCCCGGGGCAGGCGGGCCTGGAGCTCGACCACGAACCGGGCCCAGGTGCGGTCGCCCACGGCCACGGTGGCGGGTGCACCGGCCAGCCCGGCCACCAGGGCCACGGGGTCGTCGGTCTCGTCCCAGGTCACCAGGCGGAACACGTCGGGCCGTTCGACCACCCGGGGCGCCTCCAGGCGGGGCACCACCAGGGTGGCGTCGCCCCCTGCGGGCACGACCAGCATGGTCAGGCGCTCCAGGGGCATGGCCCGGTAGCCGGTGAGCCAGGGCAGGTCGGCCCCCACGGACAGCAACAGGACGTCGACCCCGAGCAGCTCCATCCGCTCACGGGTCCGGGCCAGGCGGGCGGCGTACACCGACCCAGGGTAGGTCGCTACCCTCCCGCCGGTGCCCCGGATCGAGGTGGTGCGGGGGGACCTGACCGACCAGGACGTGGACGCCGTGGTCAACGCGGCCAACTCCTCGCTGCTGGGCGGCGGCGGAGTCGACGGGGCCGTCCACCGCCGGGGCGGGCCCGAGATCCTCCAGGAGTGCCGGCGGCTGCGGGCCGAACGCTACCCCGAGGGCCTGCCCCCGGGGGAGGCGGTGGCCACCACGGCCGGGCGCCTGCCCGCCCGCTGGGTGATCCACACGGTGGGACCCGTCTACGCCGCCACCGTCGACCGCTCGGGCCTGCTGGCCTCGTGCCATCGGGCGTCGCTGCGGGTGGCCCAGGAGCTGGGCGCCACCAGCGTGGCCTTCCCGGCCATCTCTTGTGGCATCTACGGCTACCCCCTCCACCTGGCCGCGCCGGTGGCCATCGAGGCGGTGCAGCGCGCCGGCGCCGACCTCGACGTGCGCTTCGTGCTCTTCGACGAGGCTGCCTTCGACGCCTTCAGCTCGGCACTGGCTGGCCCGGACCGCGACCGCTGACCCCCACGTCGGTCCCACCGCAGTCGGCGCCGGGACCGGGATCGGCGCACGCAGCCGTCTCGAGCGCCCGACGGGCGTGGTAGCTCGAGCGGGTGAGGGGGGAGGCCTCGACGTGGGTGATGCCGAGGGCCAGGCCGGCCTCCCGGAAGCGCTCGAAGGTCGACGGCGGGACCCAGCGGGCCACGGGCAGGTGGCGGGCGCTCGGTCGCAGGTACTGGCCCAGGGTGACGATGTCGACGCCCACGCCGGCCAGGTCGGCCAGCGCCCCCGTGACCTCGGCGTCGGTCTCCCCCATGCCCACGATGAGGCCGGACTTGGTGACCAGGCCCGCCGCCTTGGCCCGGGCCAGCACGGCCAGCGAGCGGGCGTAGCCGGCCGAGGGGCGCACCGCCCGCTGGAGCCGGGCCACCGTCTCCAGGTTGTGGTTGCACACGTCGGGGCGGGCGGCGAACACGGTGGCCAGGGCGCCGGCGTCACCCTTGCAGTCGGGGATGAGCACCTCCACGGCGCAGCCGGGCACCCGCCGGCGCACGGCGGCGACGGTGGCGGCGAAGGCGGCTGCGCCCCCGTCGGCCAGGTCGTCGCGGGCGACAGCGGTGATCACGGCGTGGTCGAGGCCCAGGCGGGCCACCGCGTCGGCCAGCCGCCGGGGCTCGTCGGCGTCGAGCGGTCCGGGACGGCGGGTGTCGACCAGGCAGAACCCGCAGGACCGGGTGCAGCGCCCGCCGTTGATCATGAACGTGGCCGTGCCCTCGGCCCAGCACTCGAAGATGTTGGGACACCCGGCCTCCTCGCAGACGGTGGTGAGGCCGAGGTCCCGCACCGTGCGCTCGAGTCCCCGGTAGGCCGGACCCATGCGGGCCGGGGCCCGCAGCCACGCCGGCTTGCGGGCGGCCCGGTCGAGCCCGGGACCGACCCCGGCCGCGGCCAGCCGGGTGGCCAGGCGCACCGGTGTGGCGACCTCCGGGACCGCCTGGCTGGGCGCTACCTCGGGGCGGGTGAGCACGGCCACGTCGGCGTGCCCCGCCGGAGGGCCGGTCACGTCCTGGCGCTCCCATCCCCCCTCACCCCAGCGCTCGACGGCCCGGGCCACCACGGCGTCGACCACCTGGGCCATGGTCACCTCCAGGCCGAGGGCGGCCAGCGAGGTCACCCGCCGGTCGCGGATGCCACAGGGCACGATGTGGTCGAACATGGCGAGGTCGGGATCGACGTTGAGGGCGAAGCCGTGCATCGAGCGCGATCGCACCAGGCGCACGCCCAGGGCGCACACCTTGGCCCCCGCCACCCACACGCCCCGGTGGCGAGGATCGCGGCCCGCCCCGCGCACCCCCAGGTCGGCCAGCACGTCGATCACCAGCTGCTCGAGCGAGTGGACGTAGGCCACGGTGTCGGCCATGCCCCCACCCCGCCGGCCGGGCACCGAGCGCAGCGGGTAGGCCACCAGCTGGCCCGGCCCGTGGTAGGTGACCTGCCCGCCACGGTCGGTGCGCACCAGCTCGGCCCCGACCGACGAGGGTGACACGAGGACGTCGGCCGGGTCGGCCCGCACGCCCAGCGTGTAGACGCTCGGGTGCTCGAGGAGCAGCAGGTGGTCCTCGGAGGAGGCGACCAGGGCCCGTTGCAGGGCCATCGCCTCGCCGTAGCCGACGCGCCCCAACCACCGGACGCGAAGCGTCATGCCAGCTCGGCGGACCAGTCCCGGCTCTGGAGGATCTGCGCCACCTGGGCCAGGAAGGCCGAGGCGTAGGCCCCGTCGACGGCCCGGTGGTCGAAGGTCAGGGCGAGGTTGCCCACCGGGTGCACGGCGATGGCGTCGGAGCCGTCGGCCAGCTCCACCACCACCGGCCGCTTGCGCACGCCGTCGGTGGACAGGATGGCCACCTGGGGCTGGTTGATGATGGCCCCGGTGACGAGGGTGCCGAAGGGCCCGGGGTTGGTGATCGTGAAGGTGCCCCCAGCGATGTCGTCGGGTCCGAGCTTGCGCCCCCGGGCCTGGGCGGCCAGGGCCGCGATCTCCCGGGCCAGGACCCGCAGGCGCTTCCCGTCGGCGCCGTGGACCACGGGCACCATCAGGCCCTCGAAGTGCAGGTCGACGGCGATGCCGAGGTGCACGGCCCGGTGGACCACGAGGGCGTCGTCGCCCACGGTGGCGTTCATGTGGGGGAACTCCCGCAGGGCGTCGACCACCGCCCGGCTCACGAAGGGCAGGTAGGTCAGGTTGACCCCCTCCTCGGCCTTGAACCGGTCCTTGGCCGCCAGGCGCACCCGGTCGACCCCCTCGTAGTCGACCTCCATCACCACCAGGGTGTGGGCCGAGGTGGCCTTGGAGCGGGTCATGTGCTCGGCCGTGCGCCGGCGCATGTTGGAGAAGGGCACCACTTCGTGCTCCCGGCCGGACTGCCCGTCGGACGCCGGCGCCGGGCTGGCGGGTGGCCGGGTGGTGGGCGCCGGGGGCCGGGAGGGGGTGGCCCCGCCGCCGTCCCGGCCCGTGCCAGTCTGGCTCCCCCCGCCCTGGATGACCGCCTGCACGTCGTTGCGAGTGATGCGCCCCCCGGCCCCGGTGCCGGTGATGGCGCCGGGATCCAGCCCGTGCTCGGCCACCAGGCGGCGCACCAGGGGCGAGAGCAACGCGGGGCTCCCGCCGGTCCCGGCCCGCTCCGCACCCCCCTCCCCGGGAGCGCCGGTCCGGGCCGGCGCGCGCGCAGGGACCTCGTCGAGGGGCGCGGGCGCGGCGGCGGGGGAAGGAGCATCCGAGGGCACCAGCGACGGGCCGGCCCGGTCACCGTCGGCGCCGGCCACGCCGTCTCCCGACGGGCCTGCCTCTTCGCGCGCCTCCTCGGGCTCGGCGCTGCGGCCCTCCCCACTGCCCGACTCGTCGGGGGCCACCGGGGCCTCCCCCGCCGGCTCCTGGCCGGCCGTCCCGGCCCCCTCTGCCCCCGGGGGGTCGTCGGAGAGCACGGCCAGGGTGGCGCCCACCGCCACGGTGTCGCCCTCGGCCACCCGTATCTCGGCCAGGTAGCCCGCCGCCGGGGCCGGGACTTCCGAGTCGACCTTGTCGGTGGACACCTCGAACAGGGCCTCGTCGGCCGCCACCCGCTCGCCCACCTGCTTGAACCAGCGGGTGATCGTGCCTTCGGTGACCGTCTCCCCGAGCTGGGGCATGGTGACGTCGGCCATCAGGAGCCTGTGCCTCCCCGGCCGGAGGCTTTGTGGTCGGTTCTGGTCGCCAGAGGGCCGCACGTGCCCAGAAAGGTGAGAGCCGAGGAGATCATCCGTGCAGCCCCCGACCGGTCAGGGCCATCACCGCCTCGCCGAAGGTCTCCGAGAGGGTGGGGTGGGGCTGCACCAGGGCGGCCACCTCGTCGACCGTGGCCTCCCAGTTGACGGCCAGGTACCCCTGCCCGAGCTGCTCGGTCACCCAGGGACCCACCATGTGGACCCCCACGATCTGGCCGGCCCTCCCGTCGGCGCCCCGCAGGGCCACCACCTTCACCAGGCCCTCGGGCTCGCCCAGGATCAGCGCCCGGCCGTTGCCCCGGTAGCGGTGGGAGGAGACGACCACGTCGAGCCCGGCCTGGCGGGCCGACTCCTCCGAGTGGCCGGCGAAGGCCACCTCGGGGTGGCAGTAGATGCACCAGGGGACCTTGTCGTATTGGACAGGCAGCGGGTGCTCGCCGAGGACGTCGCGCACGGCGACGATGGCCTCGGCGAAGCCCACGTGGGCGAGCTGGGGCGTGGCCACCACGTCGCCCACCGCCCACACCCCCTCCAGGGTGGTGCGGCCGGTCTGGTCGACCTTGACGAAGCCCCGGTCGTCGACCTCGACGCCCGTGCCGTCGAGGCCCAGGGTCTCCGAGCGGGGCCGGCGGCCCACGGAGACCACCACGCGCGCCACCTCCAGGGACTCCCCGCCGCCGAGCTCGATCACCGTGCCCTCGGACCCCGGGGTGTGCCCGCGGACCTCGACGCCGGTCCGCACGTCGATCCCCCGCGCCTCGAAGGAGCGCCGGACCACGGTGGCCACGTCGCCGTCGCAGCCGGGCAGGATCTTGGGCAGCCCCTCGAGCACGGTGACCCGGACCCCGAGGTCGGCCAGCAGAGAGGCGAACTCGCAGCCGATGGCCCCGCCGCCGATGACGGCGGCCGACTCGGGCAGCTCGGACATGGCCAGCACCTCGTCGGAGGAGAGCACGACGCGACCGTCGATGTCGAAGCCGGGGATCGTGCGGGGCACCGAGCCGGCGGCCAGGATGACGTTGCCCGCCTCCAGGACCTGCACCTCGCCCGCATCCTCACCTGAGCCGTCGCCACCAGGGCACACCTCGACCCGCCCGGGGCCGGCCAGCGTGCCCGTCCCGGGGAAGATGCTGACCCGGCGGCGCTTCAGCAGCCCCTCGAGGCCCTTCCAGAGCCCGTCGACCACCTGTTGCTTGCGGGCCATCGAGGCACCGAGGTCGACCGTGGGCGATCCCGCCTCGATCCCGTAGGCCCCGGCCCCGGCGACGGTGCGGGCCACGGCTGCGGTCTCGAGCAGCTCCTTGGCCGGGATGCACCCGCGGTGCAGGCACGTGCCCCCCACCCGGTCCCGCTCGACCAGGGCGACCGACAGGTCGGCGGCCGCGGCGTAGAGCGCGGCGGCGTAGCCACCGGGCCCGCCCCCCACGACGACGACGTCGAACTCCTGGGTCACCCGCTCCTCTCGCCGGCCCGGATCCCCGGGCCGAGGAGCCCAGGCTATTCGGTGTTCTGGTCGACCTCTTGCTCGAGCTGGTCGAGGCCCTCGTTGACCTGGTCCTCGGCGCCGCCGATCTCCTCGTCGGTGGTGGCGCCGTCACCGTCCTCGTCGTCGCAGGCCACCACCCCGAGGGCGAGGACGCCCACCACGGCGCCGGCGGTCAGCTTGTCTCGCAGGGAACGTATGACCCGACCCTACCTCGGGCAGCCCCCGGGCGTCTCACATGGTGAGCTCACCTGGTGAACAGCACGAGCTGGACGGCGGCCGCCACCAGGATGGCGAGCCCGCACAGCAGGGCGGCGACGATCAGCTTGCGGGTGCTCACCGGCACCGACGGTACCCCGAGGGGCAGCGCTAGCCTGGCCCGGTGGGGCTCAAGAAGCTCGTGCGGGGGCTGAGCGCCAGCATCGACGACCTGGAGCACGACCGGCTCTCGAGCCGGTTCAAGGAGGTCGAGCTGGGCCGGGTCAACCTCAGCGACTGCCCGCTGCGCTGCCGGGTGCGGGTGGCGGGCGAGATCACCAGCCTGCGCACCCTTCCCCGGGCCGGGTCCCCCTGCCTGGAGGCCACCGTCGACGACGGGACCGACTCGGCTCTGGTCGTCTTCACCGGGCGCCGCGCCATCCGGGGCCTCGACCCGGGCCGGGGCGTGGTCCTCGAAGGTGTGGTGCGCCGGGAGCGCAACAAGCTCACCCTCGTCAACCCCGCCTACACGCTGCTCCCCTGACCGCGGAAGCGGGCTGCCGAAGGTAGGTGTACCAAGAACCTACTGACGGCTCGCTCTCCGTCGAGTGCAATGGGGGAGGGCCGGCCCTCCCCTCCGGCCCGACGAGGCGCCGTGGACCAGGCCTGGACGGTCGAAGCCGAGCTGGAGCGGATCCACCACCAGCGGGTGGCAGCCGAGCGGCAGGTGGTCGACGACGACCAGCGTGAGTCCCGGCTCCTCGCCGGGCTCCTGCCCGCCAGCGCGGCGCTGGCCGCCATCCTGGCGGACCTGGAGCGGCGGACACCCTCGATCCGCTCCCAGCGCCGCCACGGGATCGAGGTGTTCCTGCGCCAGCCCAGAGCCGACTGCATCCGGGCGTCGCTGCGCTGGGGCAGCAAGTTCGCCCTGACCGACGCCGACCGCCAGCTCATGCGCAGCTATCAGCGCCGCCGGCACCGGCTCCAGCGCTACCCAGAGGTGGTCGTGGCCTGCGAGTACTTCGAGCTGTCCGGCGTGCTCAGCGCCACGGGCCAGAGCCTCGAGCTGGGCTCGGGCGAGACCTTCCCCCTGGCGCACTTCGTGGCCCAGCCGGCCATCGTCCTGCCCGCCCTCACCGCCACGCTGCGCCGCCCCCCGCTCGTGCGCAGGGACCACCTGCGGTCCAACGACTACCGGGCGCCGGCGATGCCCGGAGGCTGAGCGAGGGGCGCGGACGTCAGCCGCCCACGAAGGCCTGGCGCACGGCTGCTTCGGCGTCGGGGGTCACGAGCACCAGGACCTCGTCACCGGCGAGGAGGAGGGTGTCGCCCCGGGGGACCACCAGGTGATCGTCACGGACGATGGCCACGACCGTGCAGTCACGTGGCAGGCCCAGGTCGACCACGGTGGCGGCGGCCGCGGGCGAGTCGTCGGCCAGGGTCACCTCGACCAGGCGGGCCTTGCCCCCCTCGAACTGCAGCAGGCGCACGAGCGTGCCCACCGTCACCGCCTCCTCGACCAGGGCGGTGAGCAGGTGCGGGGTCGACACCGAGACGTCGACGCCCCATGTCTGGTTGAACAGCCACTCGTTCTTGGGGTGGTTCACCCGGGCGATCACCCGGGGCACGCCGAACTCCTGCTTGGCCAGCAGGGAGATGACCAGGTTGTCCTCGTCGTCGCCGGTGACCGCGGCCACCACGTCGGCCGTCTCCAGGGAGACAGCGGTGAGGGCGCTCAGCTCGCACGCGTCGGCCACCTCGAACTCCACCCCGGCGTGCTCGCCCGTCGCCCGAGCCCGCTCCACCGCCGCCACCGACTGCTCGAGCACGAGCACCTCGTGGCCCGAGGCGGCCAGGTCGGTGGCGATGTAGGTGCCCACGTTGCCGCCGCCGGCCACCACCACCCTCATGACGAGCGCCGCCGCAGCTGGGTCGCACCGGTGGGACCGGCTGCGCCCAGGCGCTCCTCGAAGGCGGCCAGCTCCCCGGTGGCGATGCTCAGCACCAGCAGGTCGCCCTCCTGGCCCACCAGCCCGGGGCCGGGCACCATGGCCCGGCCGGTGCGGGTGAGGACGCTGAGGCGCCAGCGGCCCGGCTCCTCCAGCTCGGTGAGGGGGCGCCCGGCCCAGTGGCCCGGAAGGGCCCGCTCGACCGCCGAGACCTTGCCGGTGGGGTCGGTCCACTCGGTGCGCACCTGGTCGGGCAGGAGCTTGCGCAGGGCCTGGTCGGTGGTCCACGACACGGTGGCCACGGTGGGGATCCCGAGCCGCTCGTAGACGGCGGCCCGCCCCGGGTCGTAGATGCGGGCGACCACCCGCTCGATGCCGAAGGTCTCCCGGGCGATGCGGGCCACCACGATGTTGGAGTTGTCGCCGCTCGTGACCGCGGCCAGGGCGTCGGCCTCCTCGATGCCGGCGTCGAGGAGGCGGTCGCGGTCGAAGCCGAAGCCCACGACGGCCCGGCCCGAGAGCTCGGGGGGGAGGCCGAGGAAGGCGCTGGGCCGCTTGTCGATGATCCCGACGCTGTGGCCCTCGGCCACGGCCAGGGCGGCGAGGGACGATCCCACCCGCCCGCACCCCACCACCACGACGTGCACCAGGCTCCCCCTCGCGGCCGACCGCTGTGCCGCTGGCAGCGTATCCACGGTGGCGGCCACACTCCGAGTTGCGCCGGGGAGCCATGGATCTACGCTGGCGGCTGGCCAGCGCGGTGACTCGGGAGGCGGGCATGACCACGTTGAAGCGAGTGCTGGTGGGCAAGCCCCTGGCCAGCGCCGAGGAGGGCCACCAACGGCTGGGGAAGCTGGTGGCGCTGGCGGTGTTCGCATCCGACGCCATCTCCTCCACCGCCTACGCCACCGAGGAGATCCTCCACGTCCTGGTGCCCCTGCGGGGGCTCCTGGCCCTGGAGTACCTCATCCCGATCGCCGTCATCGTGGTGATCCTGCTGGCCATCGTCATCACCAGCTACCGCCAGACGATCCATGCCTACCCCAACGGCGGAGGCTCCTACGTGGTGTCACGGGACAACCTCGGGATCACCTCCTCGCTGGTAGCGGGTGCCTCCCTGCTCGTCGACTACACCCTCACCGTGGCCGTGTCGGTGTCCGCCGGCGTGGCCGCCATCACCTCGGCCTTCCCCGAGCTGCGGGAGCGCCGGGTGGGGCTGTGCCTGGCCTTCATCGTGCTGCTCACCGCCGTCAACCTGCGCGGGGTCAAGGAGTCGGGGCGGCTCTTCGCCGTGCCCACCTACGTCTACGTCCTCACCCTCGGCGCCCTGCTCGCCGTGGGCCTGGCCCGCTCGTTCTCGGGCGACCTCGCCCCGCTGCCCCCCAACGACGAGGCGCTGGCCGAGCTGACCCACGACGGCGCCCTGCTCGGCAGCATCACGGCCCTGGCCCTCATGCGGGCCTTCTCCTCGGGCGCGGTGGCCCTGTCGGGCATCGAGGCCATCTCCAACGGCGTGCCCGCCTTCCGCGAGCCCGAGGCCCGCAACGCCTCCACCACCCTGGTGTGGATGGGCGTGATATTGGCCGGGTTCTTCTTCGGGATCTCGGTGCTGGCCCACCGCTTGGCGCCGACCATCGAGGAGGGCGGCGAGACCCTGCTGTCGATCATGGGCGGCGCGGTGTTCGGTGGCAGCTCGGTGCTCTACTTCACCCTCCAGGCCGCCACCGCCGCCATCCTCATCCTGGCCGCCAACACCGCCTTCAACGCCTTCCCGAGCATGTCGTCGATCCTGGCCAAGGACGGCTACCTGCCCCGCCAGCTCTACAACCGGGGCGACCGCCTGGTGTACTCCAACGGGGTCCTGCTGCTGGCCGGCGCTGCCGCCCTGCTGGTCGTCGCCTTTGGCGGCATCACCACCGCCCTCATCCCGCTCTACGCCGTGGGCGTGTTCACCGGCTTCACCCTGTCGCAGTCGGGCATGGTGCGCCACCACCTGCGCCTGCGGGAGCCGTCGTGGAAGCGCAACGTCGTGGTCAACGCCCTGGGCGCGGTCGCCACCTTCGCCGTGCTCGCCGTGGTGGTGGTCTCCAAGTTCACCATCGGCGCCTGGGTCCCGGCCGTGGTCATCCCCCTCATCGTGGTGGCCCTCAAGGGCGTCCACCGCCACTACGCCCGGGTGGCCGAGCTGCTGGCGGTGCCCGAGGGCTACCGGCCCCTGCCTCACACCCACACGGTGGTGGTGCTGGTGGGGGGCGTGCACCAGGGGGTCCTGGCCGCGCTGACCTACGCCCGGTCGCTGTCGCCCGACCGCCTCATCGCCCTCTCGGTCGTGTCGAGCCCCGAGGAGTCCGAGCGCATCTGCGAGCAGTGGTCGCGCTACGGGCTCGACGACGTGGAGCTCGAACGCCGCTACTCCCCGTACCGGGAGCTGAGCCAGCCCGTGTTGAAGTACCTCGACGAGCTCGACGCCGCCTACGAGAACGACATCATCACCGTGGTGGTGCCCGAGTTCGTGCTCGGCCGGTGGTGGCAGCAGTTCCTGCACAACCAGAGCGCCCTGGTGCTCAAGGGCCGACTGCTGTTCCGGCGCAACACCGTGGTGACCTCGGTGCCCTTCCACCTCGAAGGGTCCCGGGTCGACGCCGCCGTGGGCGGGTTCAACGAGCGTGGGTCCAACCGCCCCGAGCGGCGCCGGCACGACGGGCACGAGCCCGACCCGGAGCTGACGTCCGACCTCGACGTGTCCGGGAACGGCCAGAACCCCCGGTCGAGCGAGCGCCCAGCCCCTCGCTGAGGTCCGGCGGCGCTGCCCGGCCGGGGGCCGGCGGGTCAGGCCGCCGGGTTCAGGCCGCCGGGTTCAGGCGACGGACCACGCCCTTGACCACCTCGGCAGGACGCTGCTGCTCGCCCAGCTTGGAGTCCATGACGAGGGTGGCCCCGGTGAGGGCGGGGATGGCCCACTGCAGGGCCTTGAGCTTGCGCTGGGCGCCGGCCACCTCGGGGTCAGTGGCGATGTTGGGCTCGGTGACGCCCTCGGCCGGCGGGTCCGAGGCCTTCATGAGGGTCTGGCCCAGTACCCGGCTGTAGGCGGTGGCAGCCATGGCCGCGGCGGTGAGGCCGGTCTTGATCACCGAAGCCCGACCCACGCCCTTCTGCCCGCCGACACGCCGGCGGTTGGCGCCGGTGAGCACCAGGGAGCCCACGGTGTAGGCGCCGATGGCGGCCAGGTTCGCTGGCGTCCAACGGGCCCAACCGGCGTTGGCCACCTTGACCCGCTCCCGGGGGTGGTCGACCTCGGCGGCGGCCCCGTTGAGCCCGATGGCGCCCATCAGCGAACCCCCGAACCAGGCGGCCAGGCCCAGGTCGTTGAGCGCCCGCGCGAGGGTGTTCTGGTTCTCCATGCGTCGTGCCACGTGCGTCCTCCATGTCCGTCGGCGGCGCCAGGCGCGCCGCGCCGTCCCCGGCCCCCTACCCCTCCCGGCACCGGGGAACGCCTGGGGGGCTAGATCCGCTCCAGCACCTCGATGCCGAGCAGGGCCAGCCCCTGGCGGAGCGTGGTGGCCGTCACCTGGCACAGGGCCAGGCGCGACGAGCGCAGCGGTTCGTCGACCCGCAGCACCGGGCAGCGCTCGTAGAAGGCGTGGTAGGCCTGGGCCAGGTCGTAGAGGTGGGCGCACAGGTGGTTGGGGAGGTACTCCTCGGCCACCCGCTCGATCACGTCGCCCAGGGTCACCAGGTCCAGGGCGAGGGCCCGCTCCTGGGGCTCGTCGAGCGAGACGGCGACGGTGCCCTCGGGCGGGCCCCCGGCCCAGCCCGCCTCGCGCAGGATGGAGCGGATGCGGGCGTAGGCGTACTGGAGGTAGGGCGCGGTGTTGCCCTTCAGGCTGAGCATCCGGTCGAACGAGAAGACGTAGTTGCTGTTGCGGTTCTGGCTGAGGTCGGCGTACTTCACCGCCCCCACGCCCACCACCCGGGCCACCTCGTCGACCTCGTCGGGGACGCTCTCCTGGCGCTCGGCGGCCCGCTCGACCACGAAGGCCCGGGCCCGCTCCACCGCCTCGCCCAGCAGGTCGGCCAGGCGCACGTTGTGGCCCGCGCGGGTGCGCAGGCGCTGGCCCCCCTCGCCCAGCACCAGGCCGAAGGCCACGTGGGCCACCTCCACCCCGGCGGGGATCCACCCCGCCATGCGGGCCACGGCGAAGACCATCTGGAAGTGCTGGGACTGGCCGGCGTCGGCCACGTAGGCGAGCCGGTCGGCGCCCCCCTCGATGCGGGCCCGCAGGGCGGCCAGGTCGGTGGTGGCGTAGTTGTAGCCCCCGTCGGCCTTCTGGACGATCAGGGGCAGGGGATCGCCCTCGCTGTTGGTGAAGCCGTCGACGAAGACGCACTTGGCCCCGTCGTCGACCACGACCAGGCCGGCAGCCTCGAGGTCGGCCACCACCCCGGCCAGAAGGGGCTGGTAGGTGGACTCCCCCCGCTCCACCAGCCCCTTCACGCCGAGCAGGTCGTACACGGCGCGGTTCTCGGCCGCGGAGAGCTCGACCAGCGACCGCCAGGCCGCCGTGGCCCGGGGTTCGCCGGACTGGAGGTCGACCACCCGGCGGCGGGCCACCTCGGCAAAGGCGGGATCGGCGCGAAAGCGGGCGCTGGCCTCCCGGTAGAGGGTGACCACGTCACCGATGGCGATGGGCTCGCCGTGACCGGCCCCTGGGGCCACCTCGTCGAGGTGGGCGATGAGCATGCCGAACTGGGTGCCCCAGTCGCCCAGGTGGCTGACCCGCTCGACGGTGTCGCCCCGGCGCTCGGCCACGTTGGCCAGGCAGTCGCCGATGATGGTGGAGCGCAGGTGGCCCACGTGCATCTCCTTGGCCACGTTGGGCCCGGAGTAGTCGATGACGAGGGTGGCGGGCCTCGGCGCCGGAGTCAGGCCCAGCGCCTCGTCGCCCACCAGGTCACCGACCCGCCGGGCCAGCCAGTCGTCGCGCAGGCGCAGGTTGACGAAGCCGGGCGCCACCACCTCGGGGGCCTCGCAGATGCCGGTCACGTCGAGCACCGCGGCCAGGCGCAGGGCCAGCTCGTCGGGCGGGCGGCGCAGCCTCCGGGCCAGGGCCATGGGAGCGGGGCAGGTGTAGTCGCCGTGGCGGGGATCGCGCGTGGGCTGGACCAGCACCTCGGGCAGGGACGGCATCGGACCGAAGACGTCGTGCAGGCCCTGGGCCACCCGGTGCTCGAGCAGCCGCAGGGGGGTCAGGGCCATGGCCGGCTCACCTTAGGAGCGTGCCGAGGCCACCGGCCATCCGCTTCTCGCCGGCCTAGCCTCGGCTTCATGGAGGTAGCCGTCACCGGCGCCAGCGGCTTCATCGGCACGGCCCTGGTGCGCACCCTCACCGGCGCCGGCCACCGGGTCCGGCGCCTGGTCCGCCGGGCGCCGGCGGGGCCGGGCGAGGTGGGCTGGGACCCGGCAGCGGGCACGATCGACACCGCCGGGCTGGCCGGCGTCGAGGCCGTGGTCCACCTCAGCGGCGAGGGGATCGCCACCCGGCGCTGGAGCGAGGACCACAAGCGCCGGATCCGGGAGAGCCGGACCGCCAGCACCGCGCTCATCGCCCGCACGCTGGCCACGCTCGAGCCCCGGCCGCGAGTGCTGCTCAGCGGCTCGGCCGTAGGGTACTACGGGCACCGGGGCGACGAGGAGCTGACCGAGGCCAGCCCGCCCGGCGACGACTTCCTGGCCGGCGTGTGCCGGGACTGGGAGGCGGCAGTGGCGCCCGCGGCCGACGCCGGAGTGCGCACCGCCTGCCTGCGCACCGGGATCGTCCTCGACCCCGGGGGCGGCGCCCTGGCCCGGATGCTGCCCCTGTTCCGCCTCGGCCTGGGCGGACCCTTCGGCCGGGGGGGCCAGTGGTGGTCGTGGATCTCCCTGGCCGACGAGATCGGTGCCATCTCGCACCTGCTCGACACCGAGGTGGCGGGTCCGGTCAACCTCACCGCCCCCGAGCCGGTGCCCAACGCCGAGCTCGCCCGGACCCTCGCCCGGGTGCTGGGCCGGCCCGCCGTGCTCCCCGTCCCCCGGATCGCCCCCAGCCTGGTGCTCGGGGCCGAGCTGGCCCAGAGCCTGCTCTTCGACAGCATCCGGGTCGTGCCCGACGTCCTCACCCGCTCCGGCTACGCCTTTCGCCACCCTCGCCTCGAGCCAGCGCTGCGGGACATGCTCGACCCGCCCGGCCGGTGACCACGGTCAACGTGGCCTCGGTGGCGCACGGTGCGGCGGAGGTGGCGGGACCGGGCGGCGAGGCCGACGTGGCCGTCGTCGGGGCCGGGCTGGCCGGCCTGAACTGCGGCCGCGAGCTTGTGGCCCGGGGGTTGGTGCCGGTGGTGCTGGAGGCGTCCGACGGTGTGGGCGGGCGGGTGCGCAGCGATCGGCTCGACGGCTTCGTCCTCGACCGGGGGTTCCAGGTGTACCTGACCGCCTACCCCGAAGGTCGCCGGGCCCTCGACCTGGCCGCCCTCGATCTGCGCCGCTTCCGTCCGGGGGCGATGACCTGGCACGGCGGTCGGCGCTGGACGGTGTCGGATCCCTTCCGCCGGCCCCAGGACCTGCCCGCCACGCTGGGTGCCCCGGTCGGCTCCCTGGCCGACAAGGCCCGCCTGGGCCTCCTCCACCAGCGGATCGCTCGGTGAGCCCGGCCGCCCTGTTGCGGGCCGAGGAGGCGACGACCATCGAGGTCCTGTGCGACGCCGGGTTCTCGGCCGCCACCGTCGAGCGCTTCTGGCGGCCCCTGTTCGGGGGCATCCAGCTCGATCCCACGCTGCAGACCTCCAGGCGGGCCTTCGAGATCGTCCTACGGGCCTTCTTCGACGGCCACGCGGCCGTGCCCGCCGCGGGCATGGGTGCCATCCCGGCGCAACTCGCCGCCTCGCTCCCCGCCGCTTCGGTGCGCCTGGGCTGCGCGGCGACCGCGGTCGAGCCGGGCCGGGTCACCCTCGCCGATGCGAGCGGGTCGGGGCTCGAGCCGTGGTGGTGGCCACCGAGGCCCCGGCGGCCGGACGCCTGCTCGGGCTCGCCGTGCCCCCGTCCCGTCCGGTCGCCTCCGTGTACTTCGGGGCCGAGCGGCCACCGTTCGAGGAGCCCTCCATCCTGCTCGACGGCACCGGGGCGGGGCCGGCGGCCAACGTGGCGGTGATGACCAACGTCGCCCCCGGCTACGGCCCTCCCGGGGCCGCGCTCGTCGCCTGCGCCGTGGTCGGAGCGCCGGCCCGGGCGGGCCTCGACGCCGAGGTGCGCGACCAGCTCCGGCGCTGGTTCGGATCCGCCGTCGACCGCTGGCGCCACCTTCGGACCTACCGCATCGCCCACGGCCAGCCCGACCAGCGTCCCCCCTTCTCCCCCAAGCAGCGCGTGCGGCTGCAGCCCGGCCTCTACGTCTGCGGCGACCACCGCGACACGGCGTCGATCCAGGGGGCGCTGTACTCGGGGCGGCGCACGGCCGAGGCGGTGGCCGACCAGCTCGCCCGGTAGGCCTTGGTCAGGCCAGCTTGGCCTCGAGGGTGATGTCGACGCTCGCCAGGGCCTTGGACACCGGGCAGCCCGCCTTGGCCGCCTCGGCGTGCTCGACGAAGGCGGCCTCGTCCAGGCCCGGGACCTTGCCCTCGGTGCGCAGGTCGATGCGGGTGATGGCCGGCTCGCCCTCGACCTGGCCCAGGTGCACCCGGGCGGTGGTGTGCACCTGCTCCACCTCGTGGCCGGCCTGGGCGAGCAGGTTCGACAGGGCCATCGAGAAGCAGCCGGCGTGGGCGGCGGCGATCAGCTCCTCGGGGTTGGTCCCCGTCCCCTCCTCGAAGCGGGAGCGGAACGAGTAGGCGCCCTCGAAGGCGCCGGTACCCAGGCGCATGGTTCCCGAGCCGTCCTGCAGCGATCCCTCCCACTCGGCGTCGGCCTGGCGTGCGGGCATGGATGTCCCTCCTCGGTCGTGGGCGGGTGGTCGCAGGTGCCACGCCGGCGCTCAAGCGGCGCCGGCCGCAGCTCTGGCCCGGCGAACCATAGCGACCAGCGCGGCACGCACCTCCTCGGGCGTGGCCACGGCCACGGGGAAGCCGATGCGGACGGCGGCTCGCCCCTCCTCGCTGGTGGCCACCACCTCGAAGCCGTAGCGGTCGACGGCCGACATGGTGGCCGCCGAGGTGTCAGGTCGGCCCGCCTGGTGCCGGCAGAGCAGGACCAGTGCCTCGGCGTGGTCCTCGTTCATGTGGGCCACGATGCCGGCCGACGAGGAAGCCAGCGGGTCGGGCTCGGCGCCGGCGAAGGCCTCGGCATCGACCCAGCTCATGCGCCCGTAGCCCCCGACGTAGCGCACGGCCGCCACCGAGAGCCGGTAGAAGGCGAAGTCGCCGAAGTCGATGTAGTAGGCCGCGCTGGGGTTGGCGGCGAGGTAGCGCTCGCGCACCGGCCCCCGCTCGACGTCGGCCACCCGGGCCAGATCACCGAGCAGGGTCACCCGGCCGGCAGCGAGCGGGTCGGTTCCCTCGGCCACGGGCTCGGCCACCAGCAGGCTGGCCCGGGGGTCACGCTCGGCGTTCTGGGTGTGCTCGGCCATCAGGCTGACGAAGAACAGCGGCTCCCCGCCGTCGCCCACGGCGTAGGTGGCCACCGAGCCGAAGGGGTACCCCGGCGGGTCGGGCGCCAGGGTGCACAGCGTGCCCCGGTTGGTCCCGGCCACGAGGGTCCGGCAGCGCTCGGCGTGGCTCGGCTCGGGGGCGGGGGGAGGCTCGGCACCACGTCCCGCGGACCCGGCGCCGGCGAGGGTCGGAGGCACCTGGTGAGTGGTGGGCCGCGTCGTCATGCCGACACGGTAGGGCCCCGCGTCGCCCCGGCTGGCCCGGGCCCGGCTCGGGCTGACCGCACCAGCATCGTCACCGGGGGCAGGGGAGGTGCCCGCCTCGGTCCGAGGGCAAGAAGTGCTTGCCAGGGCGGCCCCGGTGACACAGACTGAAGCGGAGGTTGAAGGACCAGCCTCGGTCCCACCCACCGCGGCTCCGCCGAGCCCCACCAGGAAGTCGAGGCCCCACTTGTCCCTTACCGTTGGCCTGCCTCCCCAGCCCGAGGCCGCCCTTTCCCCCACCCCGCCGTCCGGCCCGGGCGCCGGAGTCGAGATCGCCGTCCGCGAGACCGCCGGGCAGACCTGGATGTCGGTCCGAGGCGAGCTCGACATCCTGA
>JADDRA010000122.1 GCA_016781105.1 Actinomycetota bacterium
AACCGAGGCGACGCACTGGCCTGCGGTTGCTTCGGCTCCGCCCGGGCCGCACCCGCCGGCTCGGCCGAGCTGGTCCGCAACGGCGTCCTCGCCGGCGCCGCCGCCTTCACCGCCTTTGCCGCCTCCCCCGCTCGGGTGGTCCCCGGCCCGGGCGATGTCGTCCTGGTCGCCGCCGTGGCCGCCGTCGCCCTGGCCCTCATGCGCGCCGTCGGCCGCCGGGCCTCCGTCGCCTCTCCGGGCGGCCCGGAGGTGGGCTCGGTGGCCCCGGCCCTGCCCGGGCTGCGCTACCGGGACCACCAGTTCACCCTGGTCGCGTTCGTGGCCCCCACCTGCGAGGGCTGCGAGGAGCTGCGCACGGCGCTGGCCCGCCCCGGCGCCGCCGGGCACGCGGTGCGCCTCGTCGAGCTCGACGACAGCTCGGCCGGCGACTTCGCCGCCTTCGGTGTCCGCTCGGCGCCCTACCTGGTCGTGGTCGACGTCGACGGGCGGGTGCGCGCGGCCGGCCCCGCCCGCAGCCCCTCCGACGTCGCCGCGCTCACCCGCTGACGGTCACGACCCCCCGGGCGGCCCAGGAGCCGCTGCCACCACCCGGCCCGAGAGGCCGGCGCCGGACCAGGGTCGGGCCGGATGCCGGTGCCGCCCGGCCCAGGCTCACCGGGCACGTGGACGGTGACCTCGGGGGGCGGGGCGGCTGCCGGTGAGGACGGGCCGATGATCGCCCGGGCCTTGAGCTCGCTGCCCACGGCCACGCCCACGGCGGCGAGCGGCACCGACAGGAAGGCGCCGATGAGGCCGCCCACGACCGCGCCGCCGGTCAGCGCCACCAGGATGACGATGGGGTGCAGGCGCACGGCCCGACCCAGGACCAGCGGGGCCAGGACGTCGCCCTCGACCTGCTGGACGACCACGACCACCCCGAGGGTCAGCAGCGCGTCACCGCCCCCCCCGCTGACCAGGGCCACGAGCACGGCGACGGTGCCGGCGAGCACGGCGCCGATGAGGGGGAAGAAGGCGCCGAAGAAGACCAGCAGCATCAGGGGGAGCACGAGGGGCACCCCGATGAGCAGCAGGCCCACACCGATGATGACGGCGTCGGCCAGGGCCACCAGCGCGGTTCCCCGCACGTAGCCGCCCCCGGCGGCCCACACCCGCCGGCCCAGCGCCTTGACCAGCTCGTGGTGCTGGGGCCGCACCTGGTCCAGGCCGAAGCGGCAGATCCTGTCCCCGTCCTTGACGAAGAAGAACACCAGCACCAGGGTCAGGAGCAGCCCGGCCACCACCTCGCCGGCGAGGATGGCGCCGGCGAGCACGCCCGAGGCGATCCGGCTCCCGCTGGCCCGGGCCTGCTCCGCGATCTGGGTGCTGTAGCGGTCGATCTGCTCGCGCGACAGCCCGAGCGGCCCGTCCACCAACCAGGTCTCGACCCGCTCGATGCCCTCGGACACGGTGGGGCCGAGGTCAGCGAACTCATCGGCCACCGAGGGTGCGACCAGGTAGACGAGCCCGCCCAGCGCCCCGAGGGAACCCAGCAACAGCACCCAGGTGCCCACCAGGCGGGGGACGCCGACCCGCTGGAGGACGCGCACCGGAGGGATCAGCACGGTCGACAGCAACAGGGCGATGATCACCGGCAGCACGAGGATGCGCAGGCGGGCCAGGGCGACCACGGCCACCACCAAGCCCGCGGCCACGACCAGCACCCTCCAGGTGAGCTGGGCGGCCCGGTCGAGCGAGGGGTGGGGGGTCACGGCACCGGTCTACCCCACCCGGCGCCCGGGCCCGTGCGACCGCCGGGTCACGGGTCGGATCGGACCTGAAGGGGAACAGAGGGCGCATGGACGCCATCACCCTGCTCAAGAACGACCACAAGGCCGTGGAGAAGCTGTTCAAGCAGTTCGAGAAGACCAAGGACGACGACCACGAGAGCCGGCGGCGCCTGGTCGACCAGATGATCGAGGAGCTGTCGGTCCACGCCTCGATCGAGGAGCAGGTCTTCTACCCCGCCGTGCGAGAGGACGTCCCCGACACCGAGGACACGGTGCTCGAGGGGCTCGAGGAGCACCACATCTTCAAGTGGACCCTCGACGAGCTCAAGGACATGGACCCCGAGCACGAGCGCTTCGAGCCCAAGGTGACCGTCCTCATGGAGAGCGTCCGCCACCACGTCGAGGAGGAGGAGGGCGAGCTTTTCCCCGAGGTACGCAAGGCCCTGGGCCGCAAGCGCCTGGGCCAGATCGGCGACGCGCTGGAGCAGGCCAAGCAGGGTGCGCCCACCGATCCTCAGCCCGAGGCGCCCGACACCCCGCCCGGCAACATGGCCGTCTGACGACGGCGTCCTACTTGCGGAGCCGGCTGGAGAGGCGCAGCATCAGCCGATCGAACGAGCGGAGCTCGCTGAGCTGGCCCGGTGGGCCGCCCGGCACGGATCGGTAGGCCGCCGGCCCCACGGCCGTGACCAGGAGCGGCGAGCCTGCCGTGGCAAAGGCCGAGGAGACCTCGTCGTCGTAGAAGGTGAGGCCGGTGGCGCCCAGCCCGAGGGCGAAGGCAGCCAGCGCGAGGCGGCCTGACGCCACCCCGGCTCGGAGCTGGGCGCAGCGGTAGCCCCGGGCTCCGGCCGCCTCGAGCAGGGGGGACAGCTCGGCCAGGTGGAACACCGTGTAGGCGCTGTCGCCGGCGAGGGCCTGGTCCAGGCAGAGGTGGGCGGCCTGGTCGCGCACCTCGTACTCGTCACCCGCACGCACCATCTCGAGGTGCCCGCCTCGTCCCAGGTAGGTACCGGGCGCAGTTCCCGCCACGGCATGGACCGAGACGCCGTACTCGACCATGGCGCGCTCCAGGGCGCCGATGTCGTCGGGTACCGGGCGGGAGGCAACGGCCAGGCCCCAACCCAGCGCCTCCCCCACCACCGGCTCACGCCGCATGAGCCGGGTCGACCCCCGGCGCAGGATCACCGCCTCGATGGGCTCATCGGGTCCGCCGGCGGGGACCTCGACACAGGTTGCGGCGGAGGCGGCGACGGCGGCGTCCGCCTCCTCCTCGCCCGCCCGCGGGCTCGCCACCTCGTCCCGCCACCCGGCGACCTCACCCGGCCCGTGCAGGTCGCCGGCCGACTGGGCCTCGACCAGGAGGGGGAGCTCGAGCGCTCCCGGCGGCAGCGGCTCGGGAACCGGTGGCTCGGGCGAGCGGTCGTCGGCCCGAGCCGGGTCCGGCGCACCACCGCCATCGCCCACCTCCTCGCCGGGCGACCCGAGGGCCACCACCGCGAGGGGGACCTCGACGGGCGGGACGATCCCCACCAGGCGGGCCACGTCGGCGTCCACAAAGGCGGTGAGCACGCGCGCGGGGAGACCGGCGGCCTCGCACAGCGCCAGCAGGTTGGCGAGCACGGCGCCGGCGTCCCAGTACAGGTGGCGCAGGCCCCGCTCGCCGTACTTCCACGCCGTGCGCCAGGGGATCCCGGTGAGGACCAGGGCAGCGGGGACTCGGGCCAGCTCGGGCGTGGCCGTGGCGCCGGCCAGCGCAGCCCTCCAGTCACCGGCCCGCAGGCGGGTCAGCCCCAGCTCGAGCGGGGCGACGTGGTGCACGCCGGCCGCCACGCCACCCACCCCCCGGCTCACCACATAGACCTCCACCGGGTGGAGATTCCCGGCCGACATCGAGGCCCGGAACCACGTCTGGCCCTCGGCCGACGACGACACCCTGGTCACGCCCACGCTGTGGTGCAGCAGGCGGGCGAGCAGGCGGTCGTCGAGCTCGGGCTCGGGCCCGCCGGCCTGGCCCGACAGCACCACCGGGGCCGGGACGGCGCTGGTGCCCACCTCGGTGGGGAGGGGGACCGGAGGGTGCCCCGGGTAGCGCTTGAAGGGCTGGGGCCGGGTGGCGGGGTCGAGGGGCCGGAAGGGGCGCAGGCGGGAGCGATCGACCCCCCGGCCCCCACCGTGCTTGGTCTGCTCGTGGTACACCCGGATCGGATCGACGGCGCTGCTCACCTCCACAGCCTCCCCATCGTGGCCTGGTGCCTCACGCTCGGGAGGCTGACACGCTCGCTGGTGTCGAGCATCGGGCTACTGGACCTCCAAGGCCAGCGGCACCGACACCGCCGGCCGGCCCGGCTCGGCCACGGTCACCTCGCCTTCCCAGGTCCCCACCATCGGGAGCTCGAGGCGGGTCTCGTAGGACCCCTCCGAGGTCTCCCTGGCCATCGTGGTGACCCCCGGGTGCTCCATGTCGGGCATGTCGGCCCTCACGCACACCTCGGCTCCGGTCACGGCTCGGCCGTCCTGGTCGAGCGTGAGGCGCACAGCCGTCCCCTCCGCCCTCGGAGGATCGGGTTCGGAGGCCAGGGTCATCCGGTAGGTGGGATCGGGTGTGCCGTCGCCGCAGCCGGCGCCGGACCCCGGCGAGACCGGCCCGGCCCTGGGGCCGCGGGTCACCACCTCCATCGGAACCTCGACCGCGTCGGTCGCGGTCTGCACCAGGGCGACGACGCGCCAACGGCCGTCGATGGACAGCACCGTTCCCGAGGCCCGCCAGTGGTCGTCAGGATGGCGGGCCAGCTCGAGCGTGGTCGGGGCGACGTCGGGGCGATCAGGCAGGCGGAAGCGCAGGGCCACGGTCTGGGCGGGCACGGGCGTGGCGGTGTCGTAGTCCGAGACCGTGGCGTCGAAGTGGTTCGGGCCGGCCGACCCGGGGGTGACGGCGAGGAGGACCCGCACCGAGGTGGCGTAGTCGTGGCCGCTGACTCGCAGGTCGGGCGCAGGACGAGGCTCGGTGAGCGCCGCCACCGAGGCCGACGGCGGGAGGCCGGCGAGCACGGCCGTCGCCCCCAGCACGCCGGCCCCGATCGCCACCTCGGCCCGGAGCACCCGGCGCAGCCCGCCCATGCGCCGTGCCGGTGCCGGGAGGTGGCGGAGGCGGTTGAGGGCTCCGAGCACGACCAGCGCCAGGACGAGCCCGACCTTGACGACCAGCGCTGTCCCGAAGCTGGTGCCTACCACCCCCCTCCAACCGCCGACCTCGTCCAAGCTGCGCAGCACGCCCGAGACCACCACGACGCCCAGGGTGGGGGTGGCCACCGAGGAGAAGCGCCGCACCAGGCCGGGCTCCCGGCCCGGGTCGCCCCGTCGCAGCGCCACCAGGAGCCAGACCAGGCCGCCGACCCATGCCCCCACCGCGACGAGGTGGGCCCACTGGACGCCGACCGAGAACCAGCGCAGCGACGAGGTGTTGGCGTGACCGGCGAGGGCGCGCGCCAGCATGGCCGTCGCCGCGCCCAGACCCACCGCCGCCAGCGACGCCCGGCTCGGGCGACGGACGGCGCACAGGACGAGGGCCGCGCAGAGCGCCACCGCCGCCACCTGGGCCGCCAGCTTGTGGCCGGTGGGCGACGAGAGCAGGAGAGAGAGGCTGGTCCCGGTGCTGGCCCGGTAGTCGGCGATCGTCAGCACCAGGCCGCCGGCCGCCGCCGCCCAGGCCGCGCCCAGCACCCGCCGGGAGACGGCGGCAGGATCGGCGACGACGAGCACACCCACGACCGCGGCCCCGAGCAGCACCACCACCCCGACGTAGAACAGCCAGCGCCCAGCGACGGAGGCCGCGGTCGGAGCCGCGGTCCCCGCCTCGGCCGGCGCGCCGTCCGTTCCCTCGCCCACCGGTGCGACCTCCTCGCCGACCCCGAAGGCCACCGAGCCGACCGTGGGGTGGCCGTCGACCGCCGACGTCACCCGCCAGGCGACGGTGTAGGTGCCCTGGCCGAGGGGACCCAGCGCAACCCGGAGCCGGGCCGGCTTCCCGGTGGGCGAGTGGGCCGGGCCGGCCTGCACCCTCGCGCCCGACGCGTCGAGCACCTGCACCGCCGACAGGACCGGGTCGGGCGCCTCGTTGAAGACCAGGAGGGCCTCGGCCGGCGGCCGTTGCGCGCTGGTGCCGTCGGCCGGCGTGGACTCCACCAGCACGGCGTGGGCGGAGGCCGGGGCGCAGGACCAGGCCAGCGCGGCCACGGCCGACACCGCGGCGGCGAGCAGGCCGATGAGGGCTCTCGTCATCGTCGCACCTCCGCCGCGCTCTCCCGCCCCTCGACCCCAGCCCTGCTCCCTCCGCCGTCGCCGGCCCCTCGCGGGCGAGCGGGCCGCCTCGTGGCGATCAGCGCAGCCACGGCGGTGAGCAGGCCCACGGCGCCGACGACCACGCCCACCACGGCGAGGGTCCGGGCCTGGTCCACCTGGTCCTGGGCCCGGCGGAGACCAGCCTCGACGGCTCGGGGGATCTCACGCTCGATGCGCGTGGCGAGCTGGCCGGTGGAGGGCTGCCCACCCGGGAACTGGATGTCGGCCGCGTCGAGGACCTCGTCGAAGGTGGTCTCCGACGAGGTGAAGGTCTCGTCGACCCGCTGGCCCCGCAGGCTGCCGGTGACCCGGACGGTGTAGGTGCCCGGCTGTGTCGGTGTCAGACCCGCTTGGAAGGTTCCTGGTGTCGGTGACCCGTCCACCCCGGCCTCGGGCTCGAGGGGCAAAGTGATCCGGTCCGAGCCCTTGCCCACCTCTAGCGCCAGGGCGGCCCCGGCGTCGGTGACGGGAGCACCGCCGGCCTCGGAGATGCTGACCTGGACGCGGTTCTTGACCCCGGTGTACGCCGGCTCCTCACCCCAACCCACCGTCAGCTCGAACGCGCCGACGGCGCGCCGCTCGTGGGCGCCGGCGGGGGCGGCGCCCAGGGCCATCGCCAGGGCCATCGCCAGGACCACGGTCCGGGCCGCGGCCGCGGGCAGCGCGGTGGCCAGCGCTCGGGCCAGGAGGTTGCTCGGCTCACGCACGTCCTCGTCCTTCCGCCGGCACGGGAAATGCTACCGCTCGCACATACGCGATGACCGCACATGACCGGAGGTGGTACCATTTCCAGCCGGTCGTCGTCCGACGGCAGGCTGACGGAAGACGAAAGGGTGGTGCCGTGCGGTCCTCTTCGCGCAAGTGGGTGTTCGGGATGGTGGCGGCGTTGGCGATCGTCGTCCCGGCCGGGCTGGCGTGGGCGTGCGTCACCGTCGTCTCGTTCAGGACGAATGGCCCGAGCACCGTCCAGCCGGGCGGGACGGTGGAGGTCTTCGGCGCTGACTTCGCCCGAGGGCGGCCGGTGGACATCCACCTCGACTCGGCGGACGGGCCGGTCCTCGCCACGGTCCCGTCCCCGATGCCCTCCACCATGACGAGCACGTTCACCGTGCAGGTACCGATCGCCGCCGACGTCGCTCCCGGGCAGCACCTGCTGGTCGCCACCCAAGACCACTACGACATGAACGTCGGCATCCCCGCCCGGGCCGCCATCTACGTCAGTTCCTCGCCACCGGCCGAGCCGACGCCGACGGAACGGACCACGACGCTCGCCGTGAGCGATGGGCCGAGCGCCGCCAATTACATCCTCATCGGGCTAGGGGTCGCCGCCGCCGGCATTCTGCTGGCCGCAGTGGCAAGCATGATCGCGGCCCGTCGGCCCTCGTCGGGCCAGGCCCGAGGCGCCGAGTCGTCGTAGCCAACCGGCTCCCGAGCTCTTTCCCGCGGCTCCCCGGCCGCTTCCGTCCCTAGGAGGGTCCGTGAATTCTGTTCTTCGTCGCCTTGCGTTCGGCGCCTCACTCGCAGGGATGGTGGCAGCGTCCTCCGCAGTGGCGGGGGCTCAGGACGCCACCGCCTACCCGAAGGCCGAGTTCGGTCCCCAGGAGGTCAGCGTCGAGCGGTTGACCGACGGCATCCACATGACTAGGGAAGACACCGCGCCCACCCGCGGCTACACCGGCCCCACGTCCATGGCGGCCGACCCGGACAACCCCCGGGTCGTCGTGACCGCCACGGCCAACCTGCGAACCCGCTTGTGTTACCTGCTGGTTTCGACCGACGCGGGGATCACGTGGAACTTCTCCGCGGAGCGCCCGGCAGCGGAGGGCTACCCGAACTGCACCAACAACAGCTCGGGTGTAGCCCAGCCCCAGGTCGCATGGGGCAGCGACGGCACGCTGTACTACGCATCGCAGGCCTACGGCGAGGGCGAGGGCGGTCGCGAGGGAGTGACCAGCATCGTTCTAGCCCGAACGACCGACCTGGGCACGACCTGGGAGACGACGATGGTGAGCGATGCCCGGGCCCAGCCCGATCCCAAGCCGGAGAACAGTGGCGTTTCCGGCCTGGCCGTGGACACCTCAGGGGATCAGGATGCGATCTACGTGGGCTTCAGCCGGGACTGGAGCGCCACGGCGCCTGAGGGTCATCCGCTGAAGGATCAGGAGGAAGTCGTGGTTGCCGCCTCCACCGACGGCGGGGACTCCTTCGGCGAACCGGTGAACCTCAGCGATTTCTCCGACCTGACCATGACGGTCGCCGGGCAGGACTACCCGCTGCACTTCCAGACCGCCTTCACTCGCCCGTTCGTGGCCGCCCACGACGGAGTGGTCCTCGCCGTGGGCGACGGCGGGCCACCGTCCGACAACCCGCCGCCCGAAGAGGTCTACGACGGCATCTTCGGCGAAGCCGATCCCATGATGTTGGCCCGCTCCACCGACCAAGGGCGCACCTGGACGGTTGCTGAGCTGAGCACGCCGGTCTACACCGCCGCAGGTTCCCAGACCGGCATGGGATGGACCCCGGACGGGGGCCCCGACGGCACGTTCGTCCTCGCCTACGCGGCCACGCCCGGCGACGCCCCCAAGGCCGGAAGGACCGACATCGTGGTCCGGCGCTCCACCGACGGGGGCGTGAGCTGGACCGACCCTGTGGCCATCAACGACGACGACCCCAGCGACGGCTACACCAGCTTCTATCCCCAGCTCGACGTGGCACCCAACGGGCGGGTCGACGTCATCTGGCAGGACAACCGTGAGCTGAGCGACTTCCTGATCGAGGTCCGCTCCACGTACTCGACCGATGGTGGTGCGACGTGGGCGCCGAACCTGGCGGTCACCGATCAACCGATCGACTTCAGCATCGGTGCCAGCTCCACCGGCGACGTCCGCCAACCTCCGGGGGTGGCGTCGGCCGACTCGTACGCGGCCATTGCCTGGTCCGACACGCGCTTCGGCGACGCGCAGACCCAGACCCAGGACAACTTCGGCGTCGTCGCCCAGTTCTCGCCGCTGCCGTCGCAGGAGAACACCACCTGGCGGATCGTCGCCGCCGTCCTGGGCGGTCTGGTCCTGGCCGGCATCGTCCTGCTGGTCACCCTGCTCCTGCGCCGGCGCACCCAGGCTCCGGCGGCGTCGAGCGCCTGAGCGAGGGCGGGCCGCACGTCGCCATCTCCATCGCTTCGTCTCCGGCGATTGGGCCCTCCTCGCCCTCGACGGGCAGACCGAAGGCCTCCAGTCGGACTTGCCGTCGACGTAGTCGTCGACCCGGTCGAAGCCAAAACCCCGAGCAGCACGCTGCTCGGGGGGCTGAGATTTCGTTGGGTGTCAAAGCAGTAACGACGAGAGGACGCCGGCGATCGAAGGCCGCCGCCCGCTGCTCGGTCAGCTCCCAAGCCGGGACGTGACGGCCCCCGGGAGGTGGGCGGCTCGATACTGCGAGGCCTCCAGGACCTCGACCAGGCTGGCTCCCTCGTGGAGGGAGTCGGCGTACCTAGGCTCGGCTGACGCTGGGGGCATCGCTTGCTCCTACCCCTGGTCCTCCATCTGTTACATTCGCGCGCCATATAGGGGGAAGACCCCGGAGAAAAACGGAACGGAGGCAGAGTGTCGAAACGAGACGTCACCGTTGCCGCCGCAGCTGCCGCAGCCTTGCTGCTCATGCTGCCGCCCGGAGCGGGTGCCCAGAACGTGGGCTCCGACGCCGGCTTCGTCGTGGAGGCGCCGCGCCAAGTGCTCAGTGACGGCGACCCGCTCCGCCTCTACGTCGTGCCCCAAGTCGCTGTGCACCCCGACGATCCGTCCACCGTGGCCCTCGCCGCCGGCGAGGCCCGCAACGGCGGGTGCACCCTCGGCGTGAGCCGCGACGGGGGTCTCTCCTGGGCGGTCCCCGCGCCGGACTTCATGCCCGAGGAGCTGCCATTCTGCGTCCAACGGAACTTCGGGCCGGTGCTCGGCATGGCCTTCGCATCCGACGGCCGGCTCTACGTGGGCATGAGCGGATCGTCCAACGCCACGGAGCCGCCTCACCCGAACGGGCCCATCACCGCCCTCATCGCCCGCACCGACGATCTGGGGGCCACCTACCGGACCTCCGTGATCGCCGAGCCGGGCCCTTACACCTACACCGCCCCTGACGCCTCTGCGTCGGCCACGTCCCCGACCACGGTCCCCGAGGTGACCACCACGGTCCCCGGGGCGGCCCCGGCGCCGGAGGTGGACCCCGAACCGGTGCCCAGCGTACAAACCGGCGTCGAACAGCACCGGCTGAACAGCGTGGCCGTCGATCCGAACAACCCCGACAAGGTCTACCGCGGCTGGCGCCAGGGGATCGGGGGGCTGGTGAACGTTCCCTTCGGCGCCACCCCCCTTCGCTCCATGATCGCCGTCTCCGACGATGGAGGGCAGAGCTGGACGGAGCCGATCGACGTTGCCAACAGCTTCGACGGAGACGAGGAGATCTTCGGCTCCGACGTTCCCATGCTGGTGGTCGCCCCGGACGGCACCGTGTACGGCTTCTCCAAGGAGCGCCCGCCGCGGGCAGCCGAGGGAGCGGCCACGCCTGTGTCTCGGTTGTTGATGTTCAAATCGACCGACGGCGGCCGGAACTGGACGACCAGCGTGTTCAGCCCTGGCGCCGAATCGCTCGACAACCCCGCCGCCGCGGTCGATCCCAACAACGGCAACCTCTACGTGGTCTACTCCTCTCGGGGGGAGGAAAACGAGGAGGACGAGCCGGCCAGCCCCTCGGAGGTCTACTTCCTGGCTTCCACCGACGGTGGCGAGAGCTGGAGCGAGCCGATCAACGTCACCGACGACGATCCCACCAAAGCGGCCGACCAGTACCACCCCGGCATCAGCGTGGCCGACAACGGGCGGATCGACATGGTCTGGCACGACTTCCGCAACGACCCGTTCTTCACCCCGGGTGAGCTCGGGGACATGGGGGCTGCGGTCGGCCAGCGCTACTGGGACGTCTACTACGCCTCGTCTGTCAACGCCGGCGGAACGTGGTCGGCCAACACGCGGGTGACCAACCCGTCGATCGACGGCAAGCTGGGAGTCACCTTCAACAACAATGACGTCCGCGGCCCCATGGGCGTGGCCTCCACCGACAACGCCGCTTACGTCACCTGGGCCGACTCCCGAGCCACCGGTGCCGATCCCTCCGACGCCGAGGACGTCTACTTCTCGAGGATCCGCTACGCCGCGGTTCCTGAGTTGGGCTCCGGTGGTGGGTCCAACAGGGTGCTGTGGACCATGCTCGGCGCCGGCAGCGCCCTGGCCCTCGGCGGGCTGGTCCTCGTCGTGGGCACCCGCCTGACGCGTCGTCCAGGTG
>JADDRA010000078.1:0-26257 GCA_016781105.1 Actinomycetota bacterium
CGGCGCCCTGGCGGCCGGCGGTCGCGACGGCGTCAGCACGCATACTGGGGATTCGGTGCGGCCCCGTCAGTGTCGGGCCTCGGCAGACCACAAACAGACCACATCCGAGCGGACGACCATGGTCAACAGCGGGTAACACTGTCCGTGGGAAAGTGCCGCTGACCTGCGATTCTGAGTCCCCCCGGACACTCCCGGACACCCCTGGACAGGCCCCAGATTGCGTTCGGGACGCTGAGGTCGCGGGTTCGAATCCCGCCTTCCCGACGGTTGTCGTGTCGAGAGACATCGCGGACACGTGCAGCCCCCAGCGAGGATGCGTGGCGCCACGAAGCAGTCCCCAGGTGCACGAACCCCGAGCGAGCTCGACCGGCGAACGCTGGCCGCGTGGGCCGCCGACCGGCCGAGCGGACACTGTCGCTGTTCGAGCCACAGGCTCCGGCGGACGGCACGCCCCGTGATGCAGTCGAAGCCCTCCGTGCGGATCGATCCATGGGATGCTCGGGCGATGGAGCAGCGCGTCTCGCTCATCACCCTGGGCGTCGTCGACGTCGGCCGGGCCCGCGACTTCTACGAGGCACTGGGCTGGTCCGGCGAGTCGCCCGACGGCGACGTCGTGTTCTTCCAGGCCGGCGGCACGATCGTCGCCCTGTGGGAACGGACCAAGCTCGCCGAGGACAGCGCCGTCGCTGATCACGGCGGCTGGGGTGGTGTCACCCTTGCCCACAACGTGGCCTCACCAGCCGAGGTCGACGCGATCCTCGACGCCGCCAGGGGCGCGGGTGCGACCATCGGCCGTCTCGGCGCAGCCACCTTCTGGGGCGGATACTCGGGCGTCTTCGTCGACCTGGACGGCCACCCGTGGGAGATCGCACACAACCCCGGGTGGGTGCTGGGTGAGGACGGCTCCGTTCGCCTTCGCTGACATCTCCGACCCGGTCTCCGTGTGCGCGTCGGTTGCCCTTCCCCCGAGGAACGGGGCTACCATCGGCCAGACGAGCCATACCTGACCGATCAGAATCCCGTCCGGCAGAACGGCGGGGGGTCGCACGAGAACATCGCATCGGCTCGAGCGAGTGCACCCGCACTCCGCTCGTTGACACGCCCGGCCCGAGCAAGGGTGGTGAACCTGACGCCCCCGAGGTAGCAGGCGCCGAGGTCGGTGATTCCCATCACGAGGTCGGCGGCATCGGTCGTGGTGGCGCACCAGGCGCCGTCCTCGCCGGCCTCGAGCACATACCGGTCCGAGGTCTGCGGGCGGAAGGTGTCGACGACGTCGAGCACCAGGCGGCCCCGTGCTGGGTAGCGGCGGGCGGAGAGCGCGGCGGGCACGTCGAGCAACCTCAGCCAGAGGAAGTCGGAGACCCGCGTGACCCGCCGCTGGCGAGGGTCTTCCAACCGCCACGCCAGAGGTTCGTCCAGCGGGCGGGACCAGGCGACCACCGAGCGAACCAGGTCGACGTCGAGCAGGAATCGCCAAAGCGCCGCCTCCACCGTGGGGTCACTTGCCACGAGATCCTCGACGTGGAGCTGGTGGTCGGGCAGGCCGCCAGCCCACTGTCCGTGCTGCAGCCGATAGGAGGCGAAGCCATCAGGTCGACCGGCGGCGTCGACGTGGAGGACCCAGAACAGCGGGCCGCGGCCCCGGCGCCGGTGCTCGCCGTCGGCACTCACCACCTGCCACCAGGCCACGGGTCGGCTGACGTCACCAGGCTGCTGGCGGCGGGCGGCGTCGTGCACGTCGGGGAGCAACTTCGCCACCTCCTCGCGCTCGACCAGGCGTACCCCGCCGGGATCGGTGAAGGCGGCGGCGAACGCGCTGCGGTGGGGGTCGACCTCGATGCCGGCGGACGCGACGGCAGCGCCATAGCCGAAGCGGCCGTAGATGATGCTCTCCGAGGCGAGAAGGACGGCTGCAGCCTCTCCCCTCGCGGCCACGTCCTCCAGCTGGTGGGCCATGAGCGAGCGCAGGAGACCACGGCGGCGGTGCGTGGGGAGGACCCCGACATCGGTCACCCCGGCCACCGGGAGCAGGGTGAGCCCCGGAAGGGTGAGCTCCAAGCTGAGGGCGCCGGCGGTCGCCACCATCCGGCCGGCCTCGAAGGCGGCCACCGTGCGGTCGAGCTCGGTGAGACGGCGAGCTTCTTCGATCTCGGCACCACCGGGAACACCGCCGAACGCACCGTGCGACACGCGGGCGTAGGTCGAGAACTCTTCGTCGCCGATGGCCCGTAGCTCCGGGTACACAGGCTGATTCAAGCCGGGCCGACGCCCACGCAGCCGCACATTTCGTCCGCCCCCGCACTCAACTCGCTCCAGGGACTGTCTAGGTTGAGACCATGGACCACCGAGGGCGAACGTCGATCCTCTCCGGCCTGGTCGCCCTCGTGCTCGCGCTCGGCGTGGCCAGCGCCGTGCTGGAGGAGCGGCGGACTGCGCCGGCGGGGGAGACGGCCTCGTGGTCGCCGGCCCTCCCGTCGCCGCCCCCATCGCTCGCCGCCGAACCCTCCACCTCCGCGCCGTCCTCGTCGACCTCCGCGCCGTCCTCTTCGACCACGACCACACAAGCCCCCGCCCCCGGCCGTGACGTCTCGGCCTACCGCGGCCTCGGCGCCTGGGTGGACGCCTTCGACTACGCCCCCGCCTACTACCGTCCCAGGGAAGGCCCGCTCCTGGTTCCCGAGGACCTCGATGCCATGGCCGCTCGCGGCGTTCGCACCCTGTTCCTCCAGGCCGCCCGCCTCGATGACCGCTCACCTGGGGGCGTCGTCGACCCGGTGCTGACCGGCGCCATGTTGAAGCGGGCGCACGAGCAGGGAATGCGGGTGGTGGGCTGGTACCTCCCCAAGTTCGCCGACGTGGAGGCCGACTTGGCCAACCTGCGCGTGCTACGCGACCTCGACGTCGAGGGCCACCGCTTCGACGGCATCGCCGTCGACATCGAGTACCGCCGGGACGTGCCCAACCACGCAGAACGCAACCGTCGCCTGATCGACCTCTCGCGCCGTTTCCGCGCCGAGACCACGGGCCTCGCCCTCGGCGCCATCGTCTACCCCCCGGTCCTGCTCGAGGAGATCCGCCCCAACTTCTGGCCCGACTTCCCATGGCAGGAGCTGGCCGAGAGCTACGACGTGTGGCTGCCGATGGTCTACTGGACCGAGATCGCGGCCGAGTCGAGCTACGGCGACCCCTACCGCTACACCACGGCAGGCACCCAGGGGCTGATCGACAACCTCGGCGACGCCTCACTGCTGGTGCACTCCATTGGCGGCGTCGCCGACACGGCAACCGTCGACGACTTCGAGAGCTTCATCCGAGCGGCACGCGAGCAGGACTCGATGGGCTTCTCGATGTACGACTATCGCACCACCTCCTCGGAGGAATGGCAGGTGCTGGCGTCGAACGCGCCCTAACGCGCTGCCAGCTCGTCCTGACCGGAGCCCTCCGCCCCACCCGCTGCGTCCCGGCCGGGCCACCGATCGTGTGTTGGCCCTGTCGGGCGTCCTTGCTGCCAAGGTGAGCGCCGCGCTGGGAGCCCTCGAGGCCACCGGTGACGTCGCCGCCGACGGCTCGGCCTCCTGCCTGGCCTGGCTGCGCCACGTCGCCGCTCGCTCCTCTCGGCAGGCGGCCTCGATGCTGGGCACTGCCCGTCGGCTGCGCAGCACGGCCTGCACCCAGGCCGACCTCGCCGCCGACGCCGGGGAGTGCCGACCCCTGGTCGGGCTGCGAGCGGTGGAGGCGCTGCGCCGGCTTCTCGAGCGGCTGGAGGCCATCCAGGTCGACAACGCCCGGCGGCAGGGCTGGTCGTGGCAGGAGATCGCCCTGGTGCTCGGGGTGAGCAAGCAGGCCGTCCACAAGAAGCACGCCAGGCCGCGCCCGCGGCGGGAGAGGTAGGAGAGGTGTTCGAGCGCTTCACGAGAGATGCACGCGAGGTCGTGGTCGAGGCCCAGCGCGGGCGCGCGACCTCGGGCACGGCCGGATCGGCACCGAGCACCTCCTCGTCGGATTGCTCGTCGCCGAGCCCGGGGTCGTGACCGAGGTCCTGGCCGGCGCCGGCGTCACCCTCGACCAGACGATCGCCCGCATTCACCCGCACCGCGCCCAGCGATGACCGGCTGCTCGATGCCATCGGGATCGACCTCGACGCCGTTCGCAGCCGGGCCGAGGAAGCATTCGGGCCCGGCGCGTTGGAGGCGCCCGTGGGGTGGGAGCGGCGGCGTCGCCGGCCCCGGCGCAGCTCCAGCCGGGTCCCGTTCTCATCTCGGGCCAAGAAGGTCCTCGAGCTCGCCTTGCGGGAGTCCCTGGCCCTGCACCACCGCCACATCGGCCCGGAGCACATCCTCCTCGCCCTGCTCCGGGAGGGCAGGGGCCTGGCGGCCTCGGTCCTCGTCACCCAGGGAGCCGACCTGCCCGAGGTTCGTCGCCGCGTCCTACTGGCCATCGGCGAGGTCGCGTGAGGTCGCTCCCCGGCGTTCTCGCGGCGGTTCTGACCCTCAGGCGAAGAGGAGACGCCGGGCCATGCCGTCGAGGATGTCGGCCTCGGAGACCAGGCACTCCTCCAGGTCGAAGTAGCGCAGGACGGCGACCAGCACGCAGCACCCTCCCACGATGACGTCGACCCGGGCCTCCTCCAGGCCGGGGTTGTGGATCCGGTCGGAGCGGGCCTCGGTGGCGAGGGTGCGAAAGACGTCCTCGGCCGCCGCCCGGGTGAGGCGGAAGTGGTGGATGCGCGCCCGGTCGTAGGTGGCCAGGCCCAGCTCGACGGCGGCGACGGTGGTCACCGTCCCGGCCAGGCCGACCATCAGCTCCGCCTGCCTGGTCTCGGGCACCTCCCGCACGACGTCGTCGAGGTGGGCCTCGGCGACCGAGATGGCGGCGCTGAGCTCCTCGGGAGCAGGCGGGTCGGCGTGCAGGTACTGCTCGGTCAGGCGGACGCAGCCGATGTCGACCGAGACCACCCCGTCGGCATCGTCCGGGCCCCGGCCCACCGCGAACTCGGTGGAGCCCCCACCGATGTCGACCACGAGGTAGGGACCGCCGGCGGGATCGAGCTCGGCGGTGGCCCCGAGGAACGACAGCCGGGCCTCCTCCTCCCCCGAGAGCAGCTCGGGCACCACGCCGAGGACGTCGTCGATGGCGGAGAAGAGCTCGTCCCGGTTGGCGGCGTCGCGGGCGGCCGAGGTGGCCGTCACCCGGATCCGCTCCACGCCGTGGTCCTCGAGCACCGGGCGGTAGGTCCCCAGGACCTCCAGGGTCCGGGCCACGGCCTGGGGATCGAGCCGTCCCCGGGAGGCGACCCCGGCGCCCAGCCTGGTGATGGTGGCCCGGCGCTCGAGCGTGGCCAACTGGCCCCGCCCGTCGTCCCGAGCCACCAGCAGGCGGGTCGAGTGGGTCCCGCAGTCGATGGCGGCGACCGTGGCTCGGCTCACCTGTCCGCTCCGCCCTCGCGTTCGGCGGGGAGGTCACCCAGCCGGTCGGCTACCCACGCCCCCACCGGGTCCTCGCCCCCGGCCAGGTGCCAGGCGTAGTGGGCGTGCAGGCACTTGACGCCCTGGCGAGCCCCGCCCACCCCTCCCTGGGGACGGGGACCGCGGTGGCCGGGAGGCAGCGCCGCATCCCGCTCGATCCGGTAGCGCCGGTGGGCGTCGGACAGGGCGCCGGCGTCGACCGCCTCCTCGGCGGCCCGCACGCCCCCGCTCGACTCCAGGCGACCGACGGCCCGGCGCTCGGTGGCGCCCACCAGCCAGTAGCGGGTCGGCATCGGGGTCCCGTCGTGGAGGAGGGGCGCGTTGCGGATGACGACGGGCCGGCCGTCGGCGGCCCGCACGACCACCTCGAAGGAGCCGGCGGGCGGGCGGCCGAGCAGGCTGCGCACCTCGTCGTGGTCGGAGCGGCCCACCTCGCTCAGGTCTCGCGGACCGCGACGCTGGCCGTCACCGTGCCGTCAGCGGGCCTCGCCGTGGCGTCGTCTCGGCTGGCGCTGGGCGTGGCCATGGGGCTCCCCACGCTACCGGGACGCCGCGGACCGGCCCCTCACCTCGGGGGGAAGGGCGATTGCCACCACCACGGGGTGTCCTGGACCTCCACCCGGTCGACCCACTTGACCCACCAGAAGCCCCGGCGTCCCGGGGCGACCAGCCGGGCGGGGAAGCCGTGGCCGGAGCTGAGCGGCGCGCCGCCCACCCGGGTGGCGAGGAGCAGCCGGGGGGCGTCGGCCAGGGGGAAGCGCCGGCTGTAGCCCGTGCGCGAGCGGACCACCACGCTGCGGCCCGAGGCGCCCGGCGGGAGCAGCCGGTCGAGGCTGACGCCGCTCCAGTCCTGGGTGGCGTACCAGCCACCGGTGCAGTCGATCGTGGCCCGCAGGCGCTGGTCGGCGCCCGAGAGCTCGTCGTAGGTCCAGGTCCGGCGGGAGCCGGCGGCGACGACCGAGAGCCGCCAGGTCGACGCGTCGACCGCCGGGACGCCATCGAAGAGCCACTGGGTCACGGGCATGGCCGAGGGCTGGTCGGTCCCCTGCTCGTGGGAGCCGGTCCTGCGCCGCTCGGCGCCGCCCAGACCGGCGACGGCCATGGTCGCCTCCAGCCCGGCGTAGGCCGCCCCCGCCCCGGCCACGAGCGTGCCCACCCGCAGCAGCGAGCGGCGGGAGACGTCGGCCGCCCGCGGGCGCACCGGGCGGACCCGGACGTGCCACCCGGCGAGGGGCACGGCGGCCAGCGCGGCGCCGACGTGGACCTGCATGGCGGAGACACCCGGGGCCAGGGTGCGGATGCCCAGGCTGTGGGCCACGCCGGAGGCCACCGTGAGCACCACCAGGGCGGCCAGGACCAGGGATGCCCAGGCTCGGCCGGCTCCCCGGCGGCGCACCCCCCGCCGGGCGACCGCCGACTTCCAGGGTGAGAGGACGACGACCCCCAGCCCGGTCACGCCGTGGACGGCGACGACGGGGCCGCCCCAGCCGGTTCCGGCGGCGAAGGCGAGGCCACCGCTCACCAGGGCCACGGCGAGCAGCCCGAGCAGGGCCAGGTTCGTCCTCCGCCCGGGGACGGGCCGCCCGGAGACCGTTCCAGCACCGCCGGGTGGGGCCGCCGGGGAGCCAGGGGCGACCGCCGGTACCGGCTTCACGATCCGGCCCCCTCCGGGGCCGGCGCATGGCCGCCGTCGCCTCGGCCGGCCGCTACCGCTGCTCCCGGCCACACGCTCGGGTTGGCCAGGTGCCGGGGACGTCGACCGGCGAGGAGGTGCTCGACGTCGTCGACGATCATGGCGCTGTGGTGGACCACCACGTCGTCGGCGGCCCCGGCCAGATGCGGTGTGAGGGTGACGTTGTCGAAGCCGAGGAGGGGGTGGTCCCGGGGGAGGGGTTCGCTCCAGTAGACGTCGAGCGCGGCCCCGGCGAGGGTGCCCCGCTCCAGGGCGGCCACCAGGGCGGCCTCGTCGACCACCCCGGCCCGGGCGGTGTTGACCAGCACGGCGTGGGCGGGCATGCGGGCCAGCTCGGCGGGCCCGATCAGCCCGGTGGTCTCGGATGTGAGCGGGCAGTGCAGGCTGACCACGTCGCTCTCGGCCAGGAGCCGCTCGAGGGGCACGGCCTGCACGGGGGGGCCGGGATCGGCGACGTAGGGGTCGAAGGCCAGCACCCGCATGGCGAAGCCGCCGGCGGCCCGGCGGGCCACCTCCCGGCCCACCGCGCCGTAGCCGACCAGCCCGAGCGTGCGTCCGGCCAGCTCCGGACCCCGGAAGTGGAGGTAGGGCAGCTCCCCGTCCACGTGCCAGCCCACCCGGCGCAGGTGGTCCTGGCCCCGAGCCAGGGAGCGGCACTGGGCCAGGATCAGTCCGATGGTGAAGTCGGCCACCGACGCGGCGTTGCGGGCCGGGGTGTGCAGCACGGGGATGCCCCGGTCGGTGGCGGCCGCCAGGTCGACGTTGGTGGGCGCGCCCCGGGCGGTGGCCACGACGGCCAGCCCGGGCAGGGCGTCGAGCACGGCGGCGTCGACCGTCTCGATCTCGACCACGAGCAGGCGCGCGCCCGCAGCGGCGGCCACCAGGGCGCCTCGGTCGAGGACCTGGCGGGTCACCCCCCACCCGTCCCGCGCCACCTCGTAGCCCAGCGCCTCCAGGCGCGCCCGCCCGGCCTCGCTCAGCTCGGCCGTCACCAGCGCCCTCACGACGGCCCGCTCCCGCCCGCCACCGGGGTCCCGACCACGGCCCCCGCGATCGGGTCGACCAGGCTCACCCGGCCGGCTCCGGGAGATGGGCGCGCAGGGCGGCGTGGGCCGCCAGGTAGCGCTGATAGGGCTCGTCGTAAGGGGCCGGATCGCCGGCCGGCACCAGCTCGCCCGTTCCCGGGACCAACCCGTCGGCCCCGGTCCCGATCCCGCAGGCCTGTCCCACCAGGGCGGCGCCGGCCCGGGCCGCCGGCTGGGTCGTGGCGGGCACGAGGACGTCGCGCCCCAGGACGTCGGCCACCAAGTGGGGCAGGCTCCCGCCGCGGGCGGCTCCGCCGGTGACCACCAGGCGCGCCGCCGGTCGACCGAGCACCCGCTCCAGGTCGACCACGTTGGCCCGGATCGCGTAGGCGTGGGCCTCGACGAAGGCCCGGGCCAGGTCGGCCTCGGTGGTCGACGGGGTCATCCCCAGGACCGTGTTGGGGGCCCGGGCCACCCAGGCCTCCTCGGTCCAGGCCGGGGCGGCGACCACGGCGGTCACCCCGTTGGCGCCCGGAGCGCTCGTGGCCGCCCGGAGCCACAGCTCGTCGATCCCGCAGCGCTGCACGCCGGCCAGCCACCCGAGCATGGTGCCCGGATAGGCGGCGTTGGTCTCCACCGCCCAGCGGTCGGGCGCCAGGTGGGTCGACACCCAGGGGTGGCGCTGGGGGTCCTCGGGGGGAGCCGAGGCGGCGGCCTGGACCGGGGTGCTCGAGCCCGCCACCACCGTGATCACCCCGTCGGCCAGTCCGCCCGAGCCCATGGCCGCCAGCTGGGTGTCGCCGCCCCCGGCCACCACGGGCAGCCCCAGGGGCAGGCCCAGGCCGGCGTCGGCCAGGTGCCCCACCGTCGCCCCCGCCTCCATCAGGGGGGCCAGCCGGGCGGTGCCCAGTCCCAGGCCGTCGAGCAGCTCGCCCGCCCACCGGCGGCGGGCCACGTCGGCCATCTGCCCGGCGCTGGCGTAGGAGGCCTCGGTCACCTCCTCGCCCGAGAGCCGCCACAGCACCCAGTCGTGGACGAAGAGCACCCGCCGGGTGGCGGCCCAGAGGCCGGGCTCGGTCCGGGCCAGGTGGAGGAGCTTGGGCAGGGTCAGCTCGGGGGCGGGCCAGTGGCCGGTGGTGGCGTAGAGCGCGCCCACGCCGACCTCCCGGCGCAGGCGGTCGAGCTCGCCCGCCCCCCGCCGGTCGCTGTTGAGCACGGCCGCCCCCAGCTCGTTCGTCCCGTCGGTCAGGACGTAGCCCTGGCGCAACGACGAGGCGGTCAGGCCCGCGTAGCTCCCGGGCGGGCGGCCAGCCCGGGCCACGGCCTCGGCGAGCACGGCTCGCGCCGTGGCCCACCACCGGCCCGGATCGACTTCGGCCACCCCTGGTCGCGGGCGGTCGACCGGCACGGCCCCGGTCGCCTCGGCCACCACCGTCCCCCCGATCTCGGCCACCCAGGCCTTGACCGACGACCCGCCGAGGTCGACCCCGGCCGCCAGCGGAGCCGGCGCCGTCAGGGGCCGGCCTCCAGGGCCCGGATCCGCTCCAGGTACGCCGGCGGGCACTCGGTCGTGGTGTCGCCCAGGGTGAGGGCGCGGTAGGTGGCCACCGCTGCCTCCTCCAGGTTGGCCGCCCGCTTGTGGGCGTCCTCCACGGTCGTGCCCACGACCGAGCACCCGTGGTGACCGAGGACGACGGCGTCGGCCTCGGCCAGGGCGGCGGCGCCGGCCACGGCCAGCTCCTCGGTGCCCGAGGCGATGTAGGGCACGGTCGCCACCCGGCGCACGTAGTAGGCGTGGTCGATGGTGATGAGGCGGATGCGGTGGCCCAGGGCGTCGAGCAGCACCGAGAGCTGGGGGTGGAGGTGGATGACGGCGTTCACGTCGGGGCGGGCCCGGTAGCTGTGGAGGTGCAGGGCCACCTCGCTCGAGGGCCTGGGGTGCCCACCCCGGTGCCCGCCGTCGAGGCCGACGAGGCTGAAGTCGTCGGGCTCCAGCTCGTCGAGCCAGGTCCCGCTGGCCGTGACGACGCACTCGCCGCCGCCGGGCAGGCGGGCCGAGAGGTTGCCCCCCGAGCCCAGCACCAGCCCCCGATCGACCGCCTTGGCCCCCAGGCGGATCAGCTGGTCGACGAGCTCGCCGTGGCGGTCGAGGCTCACGGCACCAGGATGGCCTTGAGCCGGTCGCCGGCCGGGACCTCCCCCACCGCCGCGTGCACGTCGTCGAGCCCGTGGCGGTGGGTGACGATGCGCTCGGCGTCGATCGTCCCCGCCTGGAGCAGCTCGAGGGCCTCGGGGAAGGCGCCGGGAGCCAGGTGGCCACCGCGCACGTCGAGCTCCTTGTGCTCGGCCACCAGGTTGAGGTCGATGCCGGCCCGCCGGCGGTACACGCCGTAGAGGACGAGGCGACCGCCGGGCACGAGCGCGGCCAGGCCCAGCTCGACCGCCTCGGGCGAGCCGGAGCAGTCGACGAAGACGTCGGGGCCGTGGCCCCCGGTCAGCTCGAGCAGGGCGTCGACCCCGGGGAGGAGACCGTCGGGAAGCTCGTCGCGCCCGGGCCCGGCCGACACGTCGACGGCCTCGTCGGCCCCCAGGGCCCGGGCCAGCTCGGCCCGGGCCGGGGAGGTCACCACTGCGACGAGGCGCCGGGCCCGGCCGGCGGCCGTGCCGAGGGCGGCGGCGCCGATGGAGCCGATGCCGGCAATGGCGACCACGTCGTCACGGGTGATCTCGGCCCGGCGCAGGGCGTGCACGGCACAGGCCGCCGGCTCGACCAGCACCGCGGCGGTGGTATCGAGGTCGGGGGGGACCTCGTGGACCACGGCCTCGGGTGGCAGCGCCATCTGCTCGGCGAAGGCGCCCGGCAGGCCGCTGCCCAGGTGGGTCCCGAACCGGCACAGGTTCCGGCGCCCGGCCCGGCAGAGCCGGCAGCGCCGGCAGGGCACCATGACCTCGGCGGTGACCCGATCGCCCACCCCCACGCGCCAGTGTCCGGCGCTGCGGTCGTCGATCCAGACCACCCGGCCCAGGATCTCGTGCCCGGGGGTGAAGGGGAACGCCAGCTCCCACGGCCCGTCCCCCCGCCAGATCATGCGGTCGGCCGCGCAGACCCCGGCGGCCTCGATCTCGAGCACCGCGCCCCGCTGGCGGGCCGGCCGGGCCACGTCCTCCAGGCGGAAGTCGCCGGGCCCGTGGGCCACCACCGCCCTCATCCCGCCTCGCCCATCAGGCGCCCACCAGGTGGGCCCGGCTCTCGGCCGCGGCCTCGACACCGCTGGCCACGCCGGCGCAGACGGCGCCGTAGAGGTCGAGGGAGGCGGCCCCGGCGTAGCCGGCGGCCTCCAGGGCGGCGGTGAAGGGACCGAAGTCGTGGAGGCGCCCGAGGGGCAGGTCGTCGTCGGCGTTGCCCTCCTCGGCGTCGCCCAGGTGGACGTGCCACAGGCGCCGGCCCAGGCGCCTCACCACCTCGGCCGGGTCCTCACCGGCGGCCAGGGCGTGGCCAGTGTCGAGGAGGACCCCCACCCCGGGCACGGCGTCGCCCAGGGCCAGGGCGTCGTCGGCAGTGGCGACGGCCGTGCCCGGCTTGTACTCCAGGGCCACCCGCACGCCGGTGGGAGCCACCGCGTCGACCACCCGGCGGGCACCGGCGGCGACGGTGTCGCGGTTGGCGCCGGCCGGGTCGGCTCCCGGCCACACGCCGATGGTGCCCAGGCCCAGGCCGGCCGCCACCTCGGCCGTGGCCCGGGCCTCATCGGCCACCAGCTCCGCCGTCGCCGGTCCCGAGAGGGCCCCCTGGGGCCAGCGCTCGGCGGGGAGCGACAGCAGGAGCATGGCCACGGGCAGGCCGGTCGACTCGACCAGCCGCTCGATCCGGGCCAGGCGCTCGGGCGCCAGCTCCTCGGCCGCCTGGTAGACCCCCAGCTCGACCCCGTCGAAGCCGTTGGCCAGCACCGCGGCCCAGATCGCCGGGTCGTCGAGGCCGTCGGGCCAGTGGTTCCAGTCGGCGTCGCAGAGCCGCCAGGCGCTCACGAGGGCGCACCGACAGCGGCCAGGCGGGCCAGCGTGGCCCGGCGCACCGGCGCGGTCTGGGCCTGGACCAGGTGGAACAGCGCTTCCCGGGCCAGGCGCTGCGCCGGCGACGACCGAGCCATGCCGGCGCCCGCGCTGGCCGCCACCAGGGCGGTGGCCGCCCGCACGCCCAGCTCCAAGGCGTGGGCCCGCAGGGCCAGGCGCTCGTCGATCGCCTCCTCGGCCGGGACCTCGTCGAGCAGGCGGTAAGCGGCGGCCCGCACCGAGGCGGCCTCGGCGGACAGGGCCCGGGCCAGCTCGGCCCCGCCGGGCTCGTCCCGCCTGGCCGCGGCCTCCTCCAAGCGGACCACCACGGCCTCGATCAGCCCGAACACCGCCGGGGTGACGTTGGCCGTCTTGGCCGCGTCGGCCCGGCGCCAGGCGGCCAGTGACCCCACCTCGACCACCTCGGCCGGAGCGACGGTGAGGCCCTCGACGTCGAGGCGCACCGTGGCCGTCCCCTCCATGGCCGCCAGGGCCAGGGGGCCCGACGCCCGCAGGCCGGGCTGCTCACGGGCCGGCACCAGGACCGACACGGCCCGCTCGTCGTCGGTGACGGCCCCGACCAGGAGGACCTCGGCCAGGCCCCAGCTCGTCACCCACGAGGCCGTGCCGTCGAGGATCCAACCGCCACCGGAGACGGGCCGGGCCCGCACCGTCGGCCCACCGGCGCGCCGGAGGTGGGCGATGGCGATCCCCCCCAGAGCGTCCCGGCACAGCCGGGGCAGCCAGCGCCGGCGCAGCTCGAGGTTGGGTGAGCGGGTCAGGGCGCGCACCGGCGTGGCGTGCTGGGTCCAGACGAACCAGGTGCTCCCGTCGGCCCCCGAGAGCACCTCGGTGACCCGCCGAGCCGCCGGGGCGGGGACCTCCGATCCCCCGGCGTCGGCCGGGCCGTAGACCCCGAGCAGGCCGGCCTGGGCCAGGGCGGCCACGTGGCTGGGGGGGACACCCTCGACGTCGACCCGCTCGGCCGCGGGTACCAGCACCTGGGCGGCCAGGCGGACGGCCGCGGCCACGCAGGGGTGGTCGCCGCCCTCGGCGGGCGGGGGGAGCCGGGGGGGGTCGGCCACGGCCCGCCAGGGTAGCGAGGCCGCCCCGCCGGAGGCGCCTTCGATCCCGGTTGGTGTCTGGTCAAACTCAGGTTGTAACCTGGGCGGATGCGGCTGGGGGTGTGCGGCGGCGTCTACTCCAACCCCTACGCCCTGCGGGCCTTCCTCGACGACGCCCGGGCCCGGGGCTGCGAGCGGCTGTTCTGCCTGGGTGACCTGGGCGGCTTCGGGGCCGAGCCCGACGCGGTGTGGCCCCTGCTCGTCGACAACGGGGTGGAGTGCATCGCCGGGAACTACGACGTGGCCATCGGCCGGGGTGACGACGACTGCGGCTGCGGCTACAGCGATCCCCGCGACAACGAGTTCGCCCAGCTCATCTACGACTTCACCAAGGCCCACACCAGTGCTGACTATGCAGCGTGGATGCGCACCCTCGACATCGAGCACCGGGAGAGCATCGCGGGCCTCGACGTCCACTTCGTCCACGGCTCGCCGCTGGTGCTCAACGACTTCTTCTGGGAGTCCCTCGACGACGAGGAGGTCCGCCTGCGGGTCAAGGAGAGCGGGGCCGACGTGCTGTGCTGCACGCACACCGGCCTGCCCTGGATCAAGCGGGTCGACGGGGCCCTGGTGGTCAACGTGGGCGCCCTGGGCCGTCCGGCCAACGACGGCCGGCGCGAGGTGTGGTACGCCGTCGTCGACCTCGACGACGGCCACGCCGAGGCCGAGCTGATCCCCCTGGCCTACGACTGGCAGGCCCATGCCGACTCCATGCGTGCCGCCGGGCTGCCCGAGCCCTTCGTGGAGACGGTCGAGACGGGCTGGTGGACCACGTGCCTGGAGGTGGTCCCGCCCCGGGAGCGCTCCCGGGGCCGCTACCAGCTCTACCGCAGCGCCGTGCCCACCGGCTTCGCCCAGGACGGCGTCGGGTGGGCCGATCCCCCCGAGGTGGTCGACGACGGCCTGCCCGTCGTGCCCCTCTTCGGCTCGCCGCTGTTCCCGCCCCGGCTGTGGATCTACACCAACTTCCACTGCAACCTGCGCTGCGCCTACTGCTCGGTGGCGTCCTCGCCCCTGGCCCGGCGCCGCTCCATGCCCCCCGAGCGCTTCCGCGCCCTGGTCGACGAAGCCGTCGACGAGGGCTTCACCGAGGTCTACCTCACCGGCGGCGAGCCCTTCCTCGAGCCCGGGATCGTCGACATGATCCTCTACGCCAGCGATCGCCTCGACACCGTGGTGCTCACCAACGCCATGCTGTTCAAGGGCCGCCAGCTCGACGAGCTGCGCCGCCTGGCCGGCCGTCCCCGGCTGGTGCTGCAGACCTCCGTCGACGGCGCCCGGCCCGAGACCCACGACCGCAACCGGGGCCAGGGCTCGTGGGCCAAGGCCATGGAGGGCCTGGATCTGGGCTGCCAGCTGGGCCTGCCCATGCGGGTGGGGATGACCGAGACGCCCGAGAACCGCCACGAGGTGCCCGAGCTGGGCCGGCTCCTGGCCGAGATGGGCATCACCGGGCGGGACTTCGCCGTGCGCCCCCTCATCAAGCGGGGCTTCTCCGAGTCGGGGATCGAGGTCGACGACACCAACACCGTGCCCGAGCTGTCGGTCAGCGTCGACGGCGTGCACTGGCACCCGGCCGGCGCCGACGTCGACACCAGCCCCGACATGCTGCTGGCCGCCGGCCAGGTCCCCCTGGCCGAGGCCAAGCGCCTGGCCGTCGAGCGCTTCCTCACCCTGCGCCAGCGCGACGGCACCCTCCCCCACATCTACAACTGCGCCGTCTGAGCGGCGCCGAGCGAAGGACGATTCGACCATGCCGCTGCGGGCCCTCCGCCGTCTCGCCCTCGTCGCCGTCGCCCTGGTGACCCTGGCCGCCTGCGGGGGCGGGGGGAACGGTGGCGGCGGCGAGCAGGCCTCGGGCCCCGGTGCCGTCCCCGAGACGCTGCGCTTCGGCATCGGCCCCTACCAACCCACGGCCGAGGACACCAAGGCCGCCTTCGAGCCCTTCTTCGCCTACCTGGCCGAGCAGCTCGGCACCGACTACGAGCTCGACGTCACCACCGACTTCGGCGGCATCGCCGTGGCCCTGGCCAACGGCCAGGTCGACCTGGCCTGGCTGGGGCCCTACGGCTTCGTCCTGGCCAACGACGACTCCGACGCCCGGGCCATCGCCACCGCCGAGTACGACGGCAAGCCCACCTACCAGGCCATCGTGGTGGCCGCCCCCGGCTCCCCGGTGAGCAACTGGCCCGAGGACGCCCAGGGCCGGTCGATCTCCTTCGCCGAGGTGTCCTCGACCTCGGGCTGGCTCATCCCCACCCACTTCCTCACCGAGCAGGGGATCGACCCGAAGACCTACTTCGAGTACTCCGAGGGGGCGGCGCACCCGGCCAACGAGACGGCGGTGGCCAACGGCCAGGTGGAGCTGGCCACCGACTACGACCGCAACCGCACGGCCATGATCGAGTCGGGCGCCATCGCCCCCGACGCCACCAAGGTGGTGTGGGAGTCCGAGCCGCTGCCCAACGACGCCATCGCCGTGCGCGAGGGCCTCGATCCCGAGCTGGCCCGGCGCATCCAGGACATCCTCGTCGCCATCACCCCCGAGCAGGCCGAGGAGTTCATGGCCGAGCACTACACCGGCTTCGTGGCCGCCGACGACGAGAGCTACGCCGTGATCCGGGAGGCGGCCGAGGACCTGGGCCAGCTCGGCTGAGCCGGCCTCCTCCCGCCCGTGACCGACACCGCCGCCGAGCTGGGCGCCGAGCGTGACCGGCCCGCCGGCGCACCCCCGCCGCCCCCCCAGCGGGCCGAGCCGCCCGGGCGCACCCCCCTGGCGCCCAGGCGGCTCCCCCGGGTGGGCCAGGCCACCCTGGCCCTGGTCCTGGTGGCCGGCTTCGTCCTGTGCGTGCGCCTGGCCGAGATCGACCCCCGGGCGCTGGCCGAGGGATTGCCCAAGATGGCGGGGTGGGCGGCCCGGGCCTGGCCGCCGTCCCTCGAGGGCCTCGACCTGCTCCTCCTGCGGGCGGCCGAGACGGTGGCCATCGCCGTGGTGGGCACGACCGCGGCCGCGCTGGCCGCCCTGGTCGCCTGCGTGCCGGCCGCCCGCAACCTCACCCCGGCCCGGCTGGTGCGCCTGCCCGCCCGCTGGCTGCTCAACGCCTGCCGGGGCATCGACTCGTTCGTCTTCGCCCTGCTGTTCGTGGCCGCCGTCGGCCTCGGCCCCTTCGCCGGCACCCTGGGCGTCGCCCTCCACACCTTTGGCAGCATGGGCAAGCTCTTCGCCGAGACCATCGAGGGCACGCCGGCCGGACCCCTCGAGGCGGCCGAGCTGACCGGGGCCAGCCGGCTCAAGGTGGTGCGCTGGGCCCTGCTGCCCGACGTGCTCCCCGGGCTCGTCTCGGTCGGCCTCTACATGCTGGAGTTCAACATCCGGGCCTCGATCGTGCTCGGGGTGGTCGGCGCCGGGGGGATCGGCCAGCAGCTCAAGAACGCCATCGACCTGCTGAACTTCCCCCGGCTGCTCACCATCGTCGTGATCATCGTGGCCATGGTCGCCGCCGTCGACCAGCTCTCGGCTCGTCTGCGGGACCGGCTGGCGTGACGCCGAGCCCGCCTCGCGCCCCGGTCCTGTCCGTGCAGAGCCTCGGCCACCGCTACGACGGTCCTCCCGTCCTGGCCGACGTCTCCTTCGACGTGGCCCCCGGTGAGGTGGTAGCCGTCATCGGTCCGAGCGGGGCGGGCAAGACGACCCTGTTCCGGGCCGTCACCGCCCTGGTTCGGCCCGAGTCGGGCCGGGTGGAGGTCGCCGGGCGGGACCTGGCCGGCCTGCGGGGCGCCGAGCTGGGCCAGGCCCGGCGGGAGATCGGCCTGGTCTTCCAGCACTACAACCTGGTGCGCCGGCTCAGCGCCCTCGACAACGTGCTGGTCGGGCGGCTGGCCCACCTCCCCACCTGGCGGGTGCTCGCCCGCCGGCCCGGCCCCGAGGAGCAGGCCCTGGCCCGGGAGTGCCTGGAGCGGGTGGGCCTGTCCGACCACGCCGGTGCCCGGGCCGACACCCTCTCGGGCGGCCAGCAGCAGCGGGTGGCCATCGCCCGGGCGCTGGCCCAGCGCAGCCGCCTCGTCCTGGCCGACGAGCCCGTGGCCAGCCTCGACCCGGCGTCGGCGGCCAGCGTCCTGGCCACCTTGCGGACGGTCGCCACCGAGGGCGACATCGCGGTCGTGTGCAGCCTCCACCAGGTCGAGCTGGTCGCCGGCTTCGCCGACCGGGTGCTCGCCCTGCGGGCCGGGCGCCTCGTCCTCGACGTGCCGGTCGCCGGCTTCGGTCCCGAGCACCGGGCCGCCGTCTACGAGTCCGATCCATCCCCCTCCCTGCCGGCCGCGCCGTGCGAGGCGCGGCCCGGCCGCGAGGAACCCGAGCGCGCCACCGCCACCCCCGAGAGGAGCCGAACATGACCATGTCCCCCACCGCGGTCGAGGCCGTCGTGCGCGAGCGCTACGGCGCCGGCGCCCGCGCCGTCGAGGCCGAACTGTGCTGCCCGGTCGACTACGACCCATCCCTGCTCCGCGTGATCCCGGCCGAGGTGCTGGAGCGCGACTACGGCTGCGGCGACCCGTCCCGCCACCTGCGGGCGGGCGAGACCGTCCTCGACCTCGGTTCGGGCAGTGGCAAGATCGCCTTCATCGCCTGCCAGGTGGTCGGTCCCACCGGTCGGGTCATCGGCGTCGACGTCAACCCCGAGATGCTCGCCCTGGCCCGGTCGGCCCAGGATCGGGTCACGGCTGCGCTGGGCTACGACAACGTGGTCTTCCGCCGGGGGCGCATCCAGGACCTGGCCACCGACCTCGACGCGGTGCAGGCGTGGCTCGACGAGCACCCGGTGCACGACCTGGACGGACTGGCCGCCATGGAGGCGATGTCCGCCCGCCAGCGGAGCGAGGCGCCGCTCGTGGCCGACGAGTCGGTCGACGTGGTGGTGTCGAACTGCGTGCTCAACCTGGTCGCGCCCGAGCACAAGACCTCGCTGTTCGGTGAGATCCACCGGGTGCTGCGCCGGGGCGGACGGGCGGTCATCTCCGACATCGTGAGCGACCGCGAGGTGCCCGACGCCATGAAGGCCGACCCCGAGCTGTGGAGCGGCTGCGTGTCCGGCGCCTTCCAGGAGGAGGCGTTCCTGTCCGCCTTCGAGCGCGCGGGCTTCCACGGCATCACCCTGGCCACACGGGACCCCGAGCCCTGGCGGGTGGTCGAGGGCATCGAGCTCCGCTCGGTGACCGTGGTCGCCCACAAGGGCAAGGAGGGGCCCTGCTTCGACCACGGCCAGGCCGTGATCTACCGGGGTCCGTGGCGGTCGGTGGAGGACGACGACGGCCACGTCCTGCGCCGGGGGAAGCCGACGGCGGTGTGCGCCAAGACCTTCGAGCTCTACGGCCGGGAGCCCTACGCCGGCTCCTTCGAACGGCTGGAGCCGGCCGTCCCCGTCGACCCCGCCACGGCCCCACCCTTCGACTGCGCCGACGACGGCGCCCGCCGGCCCACCTCGGCGTTGCGTTCCGCCGAGCCCTCGTCGTCCCCGTGCTGCTGAGGGGACGTCGTGGTCGGAGGTCCGGGCCGGCACTGGTCCTCCTCGCCCTCCTCGCCGGGTTGGTGTCGGGGTGCGCGGGTGGGCGAGGCGACGCCTCGGTCCTGCGGGTCAGCGGATCGACCACCGTCAACCCGGTGGCGGCCGACGTGGCCGAGGTGCTCCGGGGCGAGGGCCTGTCGGTGACGGTCGACACCCAGGGCGGCTCGGCCGGCGGGATCGCGCAGCTGGCGGCGGGTGAGATCGACATCGCCATGAGCTCCAAGCCGGTGGGCGAGGACGACCGGGCCGCCCACCCCGGTCTCGACTTCGTCCCCACCCGCATCGGCGCCGATGCCGTCGGCGTGGTCGTCACCCGTGAGGTCTTCGACGGCGGGGTGACGTCGCTCAGCCGGGAGCAGGCCGCCACCCTGTTCGAGGGCCGGGTGGCGAACTGGCGCGAGCTGGGTGGTCCCGACCTGGAGGTGTTCGTCTACGACAAGGAGCCTGGGCGGGGGACGCGGGAGGTGCTCGACGCCTACCTCTACGGACCCGACGGCGACGCCCCACCGCCGCCGCAGACCGACCGCTTCGCCATCGTCGGCGGCAACGAGGAGACCAGGACCAAGCTGCAGTCGACGCCGGGTTCGGTGGCGCCGCTGTCGACGGCCTTCGTGGCCGGGTCGGCCGACCTGGTGGCCGTGGCCCTCGACGGCGTCGAGCCGACCAACGGTGCCATCGCCTCGGGGCGCTACCCGATGGCACGGCCCCTGTTCCTCGTCACCGACGGCGCCCCCCGGGGTGACGCCGCCCGCTTCGTCGACTACGTCCTCTCCGAGCCCGGGCAGCAGATCGTGGCGTCCCACGGCTACCTCACCGTCGACCAGCTCGGTGGGACGTGAGGGCCGCGACCACGGGGTTCGGCGCCGGCCCCGCCCGATGGCGGCCCCGCCGGCGCTGCCGCTGGCCCGCGCTGCTCACCGGCGTCGCCTCGGTCACCGCCGGCCTGGCCGGCCTGGCCGTCGTTGCCTTCCTCGTCGCCGGGACGGCCAGCGGCGGGCTCGACTGGTGGCGCCTGGTCACCTCGCCCACGTGGGATCCCGCCAGTGGTGCCTTCGGTGCCGCCGCCATGATCTTCGGCACCCTGGCCGTCTCGGCTGTGGCCCTCACGCTGGCCACGCCCCTCGGTTGGGCCGCGGCCGTGGCCGTGAGCGAGGTGGTGGCACCCTCCCGGCGCCGGGTCGTGCGGGGCGGGATCGAGTTGCTGGCGGCGGTCCCGTCGATCGTCTACGGCCTCATCGGCGTGGCCCTGGTCCGTCCCCTGGTCAGCGACCTGACCGGGGCGCCGGGAGGCGACAGCCTCCTCACGGCCGGCCTGGTCCTCGCCGTCATGGTCCTGCCCACAGTCGTGGCGGTCAGCGTCGACGCCCTGCGAGCCGTCCCCGCCGGCCTCCGCGAGACGGCGGCGACCCTGGGGCTGAACCGGCGCGAGGTCATCGCCTCGGCCGTCGTGCCCGCCGCCCGTCCGGGCATGCGGGCGGCCGCCCTGCTCGGCCTGGCCCGGGCCCTGGGCGAGACGATCGCCGTGTTCCTGGTCATCGGCCGGGCCGACGGGCGCCTGCCCTCGCCGGCCGGCGCCCTGGCCGCCCTCACCCGCCCGGGCCAGTCACTGACCACCAAGCTGGGTGGGCCCGAGCCGGTGCTGGCGGGAACCTCGGGCGCCCACTGGGCTGCCCTCAACGCCCTGGGCCTGCTCCTGTTGGTGAGCGTGGCCGTCCTGACCGTCGTGGCCCTCGGCCGCCGCCGGGAAGGGGCCGCGCACGGCCGGCGGCTCCGGGCGCGTGTGCCCCTGGCCTCCCGCTTCCGAGCCGGGCGCGACCGGCTCAGCACCCTGGCCCACCTGGGTGCCCTGGCCGTCCCCCTGGCGGTGATGGCCGGCCTGGTGCTCGCCGTCGCCACCCGGGGGTCCGCCGCCTTCGACCCGCAGTTCTGGCTGGTGGCGGCCAGCGGGGCGGACGAAGGGGGCGTGCGTGACCAGATCGTGGGCAGCCTCGTCCTCGTCGGTGGTGCCGCCGTCATCGCCACACCCATCGGCCTGGGTCTGGGTCTGTTGCTCTCGGAGTACGCCGGCCCGCGGGCGTCCCGAGCCCTGCGCACCGCCACGGTGACCCTGGGCGGGGTGCCGTCCATCCTGCTCGGGCTGGCCGGCTACCGGCTGCTGTCGACAGGCCTGGGCTGGGGCAAGAGCTGGTTGGCCGGGTCGGTGGTGCTGGCCGCGGTCGTGGTGCCCGTCGCCGCCCTGGCCACCGCGGCGCGCCTCGACGCCCTCGATCCGGCCCGCCGGGAGTCGGCCCTGGCCCTGGGCCTGCAGCGGGGCCAGCTCACCCGGTCGGTCCTGATCCCCCAGGCCGGCCCCGGGTTGGTCACCGGCGTCCTGCTCGGGTTGGCCCGAGCCGCGGGCGAGACCGCGCCGCTGCTGTTCACCGCCACCGTCTTCTCCGGCGCGCCGGTCATCCCCCACGGAGTCGTCGACGCTCCCGTGGCCAGCCTGCCCACCCACCTCTTCGCCCTGAGCCAGGACGCCGTGCAGGCCGGCGCGCTGCGCCAGGCGTGGGGCAGCGCCCTGGTCCTGCTGGTGATCGCCGGCCTGCTCCTCGCCGCCGCCGCCCCCGCCCGCCGCCGGGTGGAGGCGGTCACATGAGCACCGGGCGACGGGCGCCGGCACCGTCGGCGCCCCCGGGACCACTGGTCACGGCACCGCGGCCGGCCCCGGCCGTGGAGGTGCACGACCTGGCGGTGCACTGCCGGACGCGTCGCCTGGTGGGCCCGCTCAGCTTCTCGGCCGAGTCCGGTCGCACCCTAGGGATGCACGGCTCGTCGGGTTCGGGCAAGTCGACCGTCCTGCGCAGCCTGGTGGGGCTGTTGCCCGACGGGCTGCGGGTGGCCGGCCGGCTCCGGGTGCTCGGGCGGGACCCCTGCAGCCGCGCGGGCCTGCCCGAACTGCGGGCCCGGGCCGTGCTCGTCGGCCAGACGCCGGTGGTGTTCCCCGGCTCGGTCCTCGACAACGCCCTGTTCGGCCTGCGCCACTCGGTGCGGGCCACGCGCCCGGCGCTGCAGGCTCGAGCGGAAGCGGCGCTGGTGGAGGCAGGCCTCTGGGACGAGGTGGCCGACCGCCTGGACCAGCCCGCCCGCACCCTCAGCGTCGGCCAGCGCCAACGGCTGTGCCTGGCCCGGGCCCTCGCCCTGGACCCGCTCCTGTTGTTGCTCGACGAACCCACCAGCGCCCTCGATGTCGCCGCCCGGGACGCCGTCGAGGGCGCCATCGCCGGCGTGCGGGGGAAGCGAAGCGTCGTGTTGGTGTCCCACGACGGCCGCCAGCTGGACCGCCTGTGCGACGAGCTGGTCGACCTCGGCGCCTCGACCGGCCCGTCCGGAGCGGTGGAGCGACACCAGGACCGGTAGCCTTTCCCCTCCGCTGCACCCGGACGGCGGGTCGACGCCCGAGGGAGGCCCGTCGCGTGAGCGATGACACCAGCACCGGAACGGCAGCGCCACCGGCTCGGGACGGCTCGCGGCCCACGGCCGAGACCCGGCGCGAGCTGGGCCGGCGCCGAAGTGAGGTCGACGAGGAGCTGCGGGGCACCTTCCAGAGCACGATCGACGAAGCCGAACGCCGCCTCTCCCGGCGGTTGCCGGCCCTGCTGGCCACGGGAGCGGTGGGGGGGATCGACGTCGGTCTCGGCGTCATGGCCCTGCTCCTCGTGCGGGAGGCCACCGGCAGCGAGCTGCTGGGCGCTCTGGCCTTCGGGATCGGCTTCATCGCCCTGACGCTCGGCCGCAGCGAACTGTTCACCGAGAACTTCCTCGTCCCGGTGGTGGCGGTGGTGGCCCACAAGTCGACCGTCGGGGCCACGCTGCGCCTCTGGGGCGGGACGGCGGCGACCAACCTGGCCGGAGGGTGGATCTTCACCGGGCTGATGTCCGTCGGGCTCCCCGAGCTGCACGAGGTCGCCGTCGAGGTGGGCACTCACTACCCCGAGCTGGGCATCAGCAGCACCTCGCTGGCCTCGGCGGTGATCGGGGGGGCGGCCATCACCCTCATGACCTGGATGGAGCGGGGCACCGACGCCGTGACCGGCAAGTTGGTCGCCGCCGCCGCTGTCGCCTTCGTGCTCGCCAGCGGGCGCCTCAACCACGCCATCGTGGTGTCGCTGGAGATGTTCGCCGCCCTGCACGCCGGGGCGCCCTTCGGCTACGCCGACTGGCTGGGCATGGCCGCCTGGGCGGCGCTGGGCAACATGATCGGGGGCCTGGCCCTGGTCACGGTCCTGCGCCTGGTCCAGATCGGCCGGACCGCCCTCCAGGACGAGCGCCGCCGCCCCCTCGACGAGCCCCGGGAGCCCGCACCGGCCCCCTCCCCGTCCTCGTCGCCGGGGTGACCCCCCGTTCTGGCGGCGGCGGCCCCGTTCGGGCCTGATGCCGGGGTCAGGCGGCGGCCGGCTCCTCGGGCCGGTCGAGCAGGCTGAAGACGTCGCTGACCTGGTCCCAACCGATGCGCAGGAGGAACTGGTTGACCCGCCCGTAGGACTTGATCCCCAGGATGAAGAAGTTGGGCTCGGGGTTGCGCAGCACGTCGGGACCGTGGCTCACCTGGTCCAGGCAGTCGCCGGCGGCAGCCCCGAGCAGCGCGGCGGACAGGTCGATGGGTGCCGCCGTGGCGTAGCACTCGTGGACCTGGAGTTGGCGGTAGAGGCCGTGGTCGCCGACGTAGCCGGTGAGGGCCAGCACCCGGTCGACCACGACGTCCTCGCGGTCGTCCCCGGCCCGCAGGGTCACCCGGATCCGGCCGTCGTCCCGAGCGAGGCCCTCCACGGCCACCCCGGTGCGCACCGTCACCCCGGGCTGGCCACCGGCCGCCAGCCGGGTGGCCTCGGCCACCAGGGCGGCGCGCGCGGGCAGAGGATCGTCGTCGACCGCGCCCCAGGTCGGCGCCGTGTCGCGCACGGCCCAGACCACCTCGGTGGACGGATCGGCGGCGACCAGGGCGGCCAGGGCCCTGGCCGCGGTCTGGGCCGAGGCCCCGGTGCCCACGAGGAGCACCCGCCGACCCCGCCAGGCGTCGGCCTCGGACTCGAAGTCGGGCAAGGTGCGCACGATCTCCCCGGCCAGCGCCCGCTCGCCCGGGGCGGGGATGCCCCCGTCGCCCAGGGTGTTGGCGTGGCCGTAGGTGCCCGAGCAGTCGAGGACCACCGAGGCGCTGGCCACCTCCTCGGCGCCGCCGGCCTCGACCAGGAGACGGAACGGACGGCTCGCCCGCTGGGGGGTGGCGATCTCCTCGTGCTTGAGCAGGCCGTCACGACCGATGCCGGCCACCCGGGCACCCAGGCGCAGCCGGGGCGCCACCTCGGGGAGCGCGGCCACCGGGGCCAGGAGGCGCTCGACCAGCTCGTCGCCCGTGGGGAAGTCGTTCCCGCTGGGCACGTCGAGCCCGGCGGCGCCCAGGTGGGCGGCCATGCGGGGCGAGACGTTCATGTCCCACGGGGTGAACAGGCGCACGTGACCCCACTCCCGCACGTTGGCGGCCACCTCGGGCGCAGCCTCGTAGAGGGTGAAGGGCCGCCCGCTGTCGGCGGCGGCCAGGGCCGCCTCCAAGCCGACCGGCCCCGCACCGAGGATGGCGATGTGCTCGTTGCTGGTTCCCATCCGGACCCCCTCCATATTTCAACCTGGACTAGAACGATGCCGATGCTGTTGTACCACGGTGGCGACTGGTGAGGCGCGAGGAGTGGCTGGCGGCCCTGGCCCTCGACGTCGCCGACATCCCCCACCTGGTCGTGCTGGAGGGCTCGTGGTGGCGGGCCGAGCGCACCCTCCAGCGCCTGGCCCTGCTCGAGGACGTGCGCGAGCTGGCCTTGCCCGAGCTCCACCTGGGTCGCCACCGGGGCGTGCCTGTCCTCTACTCGTGCGCCTACGGGGCACCGAGGGCGGTGGAGCCGGTGCACGTGTTCGCCGAGGTGGGCACGCCCGTGGTGGTCCAGATCGGATCCTGTGGGAGCCTGCAGCCGGGCATCGCCACCGGCGACATCGTCCTGCCCGAGCGGGCCACCATCGGCGAGGGCGCATCGCAGTACTACGGGGGCCACGGCGAGTCCTTCGCCGACCCCGAGCTGGTCGAGCGGGCCGAGGCCGCCTTCGTCCGCCGGGGGTTCCGGGTGCACCGGGGGTCGCATTTCACCACCTCGGCGCTGCTGGCCCAGCCGCCCGAGCGGGTGGCCGCGTGGCACCAGGCCGGTCACCTGGGCGTCGACATGGAGACCTCCGCCGTCTTCAGCGCGGCGGCGTGGTTCGGCCTGCGCGCCGTCTCGCTCCTCTTCGCCTGGGACGACCTGTTGCGCGAGCGCAGCTGGCTGGATCCCTTCCCCCCCGAGGAGGCCGAGGCCCAGCGCCGGGCCAACGCCGCCCTCATGAAGGTGGCCCTCGAGCTGCTGCCCGACCCGGGCGAGGGTGGTTGACGCTCAACCCCAGCCGGGGACGGTGTCGGTGACCGCCGTCCCCCCTCGCTGGAGGCCGCTCGTGACCCTAGCCCCCACATCCGCCCGTCCCGCCGGCGCTGCCGGCACCATCCAAGTCGGGGACCTCACCCTCAACCGCCTCGGGTTCGGCGCCATGCGCCTGACCGGCGAGGGGGTGTGGGGGCCACCGCGGGACCGGGCGGCGGCCCGGGACGTGCTGCGCCGGGCCGTGGAGCTGGGCGTCAACTGCATCGACACCGCCGACTCCTACGGGCCGGAGGTGAACGAGGAGCTGATCGGCGAGACCCTGGCCCCCTACCGTGACGACGTGGTGGTGGCCACCAAGGCCGGCCTGCGCCGCGACGGGCCCGGCCAGTGGCGGCCCGACGGGCGCCCCGAGCACCTGCGATCGGCGTGCGAGGGCAGTCTGCGCCGGCTGCGCCTGGAGCAGATCCCGATCTACCAGCTCCACACGGTGGACCCCGCCGTCCCCCTGGAGGAGTCCCTCGGCACCCTGATCGAGCTGCGGGAGGAGGGCAAGGTGCGCCACCTGGGGCTGTCGAACGTCGACGTGGACCAGCTCGACACCGCCCTGGCCCTCACGCCCGTGGTGTCGGTGCAGAACCGCTACAACCTCGGTGACCGCGGATCGGAGGACGTCATCGAGCGCTGCGAGCAGGAGGCCCTGGCCTTCCTCCCCTGGTACCCGGTCGGGGCGGGCTCGACCGCGGAATTCGGCGACGCCCTCGGCCAGGTCGCCCGGGCCCACGACGCCACCGTGACCCAGGTGGCCCTGGCCTGGCTGCTGGCCCGCTCGCCGGCCATGCTGCCCATCCCGGGCACGAGCTCGCTCGCCCACCTGGAGGAGAACACCGCCGCCGCCGAGC
>JADDRA010000078.1:26418-34044 GCA_016781105.1 Actinomycetota bacterium
TGAGGACCCGCCGGAGCATCCGCACCCGTAGGGTCGGGCTCGTGCACGCCATCGACCTCGTCGAGCGGTGGCCGGCGCCCGACCCGGCCGTGGGGATCCTGGCCGGACCGCGTCCCGCCGTCGTGGCCGTGCGAGATGCGCACACCCGTCGCCGGCCGTGGGCCTCGGTGACCAAGCCGCTCAGCGCGCTGGCCACGCTGGTTGCCGTCGAGGAAGGAGCCCTCGACCTGGCCGAGCCCGCCGGGCCTGCGGGCGCCACCGTGGCCCACCTGCTGGCCCACGCCTCGGGCCTGGCCTTCGACGACAACTGCTGCCTGGCCCCGCCCGGGCGGCGCCGCATCTACTCCAACACCGGCTACGAGGTGCTGGCCGAGACCGTCGCTCGGGCCGTGGAGATGCCCTTCGAGCAGTACCTGGGTGAGGCGGTGCTCGATCCCCTGGGCCTCGACCACACCCGGTTGGAGGGGTCGCCGGCCACCGGTCTGGTCGGGCCCCTCGACGACCTGCTGCGGGTGGCCGCCGAGCTGCTCTCCCCCACCCTGCTCGCCCCCGAGACGCTCCAGCTGGCCACGACCGTCGCCTTCCCCGGGCTGGCCGGCGTGCTGCCCGGCTTCGGGCGCCACGACCCCCAGGACTGGGGTCTGGGCCTGGAGGTGCGCGCCGCCAAGTCGCCCCACTGGACCGGGAGCCGCTGCTCAGCCGCGACCTTCGGCCACTTCGGCGCCAGCGGGTCGTTCCTCTGGGTCGATCCCGAGGTCGACGTGGCCTGCGCCGCCCTGTCGGGCCGACCCTTCGGCGAGTGGGCCAGGACCGCCTGGCCGGCCTTCAGCGATGCCGTGCTCGACGAGCTGGCCCGGCGCCCCCGGTAGGATTCGAACCTACGCACCCGCCTCCGGAGGGCGGTGCTCTATCCCCTGAGCTACGGGGGCCGGCTCGGCGAGCCTACCCCGCCGCGGGGAGCGAGCGGGGAGGCGCCGGTACGATCGGAACGTGGGCGCGGCGCTGCGGGTGCTCGTGGTCGACGACGACCCCGTGATCCTCAAGCTGCTCCAGGTCAACTTCGAGATGGAGGGCTTCGCCGTCCTCACCGCGGTCGACGGGATCCAGGGCCTGCAGGCCGCCCGGGAGTCCCGGCCCGACGTCGTGATCTCCGACGTGATGATGCCGCACATGAACGGCATCGAGCTGGTGGCCGCCCTGGCCGCCGACGGCGACACCGAGCGCATCCCGGTCATCCTGCTGTCGGCCCGGGCCCAGGAGACCGACGTGGCCGAGGGCTTCGACGCCGGCGCCGACGCCTACGTCACCAAGCCCTTCGACCCCCTGGAGCTCATCGACCAGGTCCACCTGGTGCTGTCCCGGACGTGACGCCGATCCCCCTCGAGCTGCTGCCCCTCACCGCCGAGGTGGGCGCCGGCGGTCGCCTGCAGGTGGGCGGCTGCGACGTCGTCGACCTCGCGGCCGAGCTGGGCACCCCGCTGTTCGTCTACGACGAGGACCACCTCCGGTCCCGGTGCCGAGAGGCGGTGGCCGCCTTCGGGGCGGGCGCCACGTACGCGGCCAAGGCCTTCCTGTGCCGGGCCATGGCCGCCCTGGTCCACGAGGAGGGCATGGGCCTCGACGTGGCCAGCGGGGGCGAGCTCCACGTGGCCCTGGCCGCCGGGGTCCCGGCCTCACGCCTGGTGCTTCACGGCAACAACAAGTCCGAGGGTGAGCTGGCCCGGGCCCTGGAGGTGGGTGTCGGGCGCATCGTGGTCGACAGCCACGACGAGCTCGACCGCATCGAGGCCCTGGTGCGGGCCGGGGCCCACCCGCCCCGGGTCCTGGTGCGGGTGACCCCGGGTGTCGAGGCCCACACCCACGTCTACGTCATGACCGGCCAGGCCGACTCCAAGTTCGGCTTCGGGTTGGCCTCGGGCGCAGCCGGCGAGGCCGTGCGCCGGGCCCAGGCGTCACCCGCCATGGAGCTGTTCGGCGTCCACGCCCACATCGGCAGCAACGTCTTCCTGCTGTCGTCCTTCGCCCAGGCCGTCGAGGTGCTGGCCGACTTCGTGGTCCCCCTCGGCCTGCCCGAGCTGTCGCTGGGCGGCGGGCTGGGCGTGGCCTACGTCGAGGGCGAGCAGGCACCGACCATCACCGCGTGGGCCGGCGTGCTCACCAAGGCGTGCGCCGAGGCCGGCATCTGCTCCCGCCTCGCCGTCGAGCCCGGGCGGGCCATCGCCGCCGCCGCCGCCCTCACCCTCTACACCGTGGGCACGATCAAGGAGGTCGACGGCATCCGCACCTACGTCTCGGTCGACGGGGGCATGAGCGACAACCCCCGACCGGTCCTCTACGGCAGCGGCTACGAGGCCTTCCTGCCCCGGGCCACCGCCGCCGAGCGGCCCCGGACGGTGCGGGTGGTGGGCAAGCACTGTGAGTCGGGCGACGTGGTGGTGCACGAGGCCCGGGTGCCGGTCGACCTGGCCGTAGGCGACATCCTGGCGACGCCGGTCACGGGCGCCTACGGGCACTCCATGGCCTCCACCTACAACAAGGTGCCCCGTCCCGCGGTGGTCTTCGTGTCCGGCGGCGACGCCCGGGTGGTGGTGCGCCGGGAGACACTGGACGACCTCCTGGGCCTCGACTGCTGATCGGCCCTCGTTGCTCTCCGGCTCCTGCGCCGGGCCGGGCGCGGCGGAGGGGTGACCGAGAAGGGCCGCTCCCCGAGCGCCCGGTAGCGTGGCCTCGTGAGCGCCAGCGATCCCGGCCGGGTGCGCATCGGCCTGCTGGGCTGCGGGAACGTCGGCGCGGCCCTGGTGGGCCTGGTGGGCGAGCAGGCCGACACCATCGAGGCCCGCACCGGGCTGCGCCTGGAGGTGGCCCGGGTGGCGGTGCGCAACCTGGCCAAGGAGCGCTCCGTCACCCTGCCCGAGGGCGTGCTGACCCACGATGCCGACGGACTGGTCCACGACCCCGAGGTCGACCTGGTCGTCGAGCTGATCGGCGGTGTCGAACCGGCCCGCAGCCTGGTGCTCGACGCCCTCAAGGCAGGCAAGCCCGTCGTCACCGCCAACAAGGAGCTCATGGCCAACGTGGGCACCGAGCTGTTCGGGGCAGCCGAGGGCGCCGGGGTCGACCTGCTCTTCGAAGCGGCGGTGGCCGGGGCCATCCCCCTCATCCGCCCGCTGCGGGAGTCGCTGGCCGGCTCGCGCATCCGCCGCATCACCGGCATCGTCAACGGCACCACCAACTACATCCTCACCCGCATGAGCGAGGAGGGGGCCACCTACGCCGACGCCCTGGCCGAGGCCCAGAGCCTGGGCTACGCCGAGCGGGATCCCACGGCCGACGTCGAGGGCTACGACGCCGGGGCCAAGGTCGCCATCCTCGCCACCATCGCCTTTGGCGCCTCCGTGGTGGCCGGTGACGTCGCCCACGAGGGGATCGCCGGGGTGACGACGGCCGACATCGCCTTCGCCCACCGCCTGGGCTACGAGGTCAAGCTCCTGGCCGTGGCCGAGCAGGGCGACGACGGGCGCGTCGCCGTGCGAGTGCACCCGGCCATGGTGCCCTCGAGCCACCCCCTGGCCAGCGTGCGGGGCAGCTTCAACGCCGTGTTCATCGAGGGCGACGCCGTGGGTGAGCTCATGCTCTATGGACGGGGCGCGGGCGGTCGCCCCACCGCCAGCGCGGTGCTGGGCGACGTGGTCGACGCCGCCGGCAACCTTCGCCGGGGCACCTGTGCCAGCATCGGGGCCCTTCCCCGGGCCACCATCCGCCCGGTCGACGACGCCCGCTCGGAGTACTACCTCCACATCGAGGTGCTCGACCGGCCCGGGGTGCTCCACGCCGTGTCGGGGGTGTTCGCCGAGCACGGCGTCTCCATCCGCTCGATGGAGCAGGAGGGCCTGGGGGACGAGGCCCGGCTCATCTTCATCACCCACGACGCGGCCGAGTCGGCCATCCAGGCCACGCTGGGCGCCCTGCGCGGCCTCGACGCCGTCGACCGGGTCACCAGCGTGCTGCGGGTGGTGGCCCCGTGAAGTACGTCAGCACCCGGGGCGACGCCCCCGTCCTCGGCTTCGACGACGTCCTGCTCGCCGGCCTGGCCCGCGACGGCGGTCTGTACCTCCCCGAGACCTGGCCCGAGCTGGCTCCGGTCGATCTGGCCGGCTTCGCCGGGCGGCCCTACCCCGAGGTGGCCACCGCCCTCATGGCGCCGTACCTGGGGGGCGGGATCGACGTGGAGGTGGTGGCGGGGATCGTGACCGAGGCTTACGCCCGCTTCCGCCACCCCGCCGTCGTGCCCCTGCGCCAGGTGGGCAGCAACGAGTGGGTGCTGGAGCTGTTCCACGGGCCCACCCTGGCCTTCAAGGACGTCGCCCTCCAGGTGCTGGGCCGGCTCTTCGATGCCGAGCTGACCCGCCGGGGCGAGCGCCTCACCATCCTGGGGGCCACCTCGGGCGACACCGGTCCCGCCGCCATCGAGGCCTGCCGCGACCGCGACGCCCTCGACGTGTTCATCCTCCACCCCGCCGGGCGGATCTCGGAGGTCCAGCGCCGGCAGATGACGACGGTGGCGTCGGGCAACGTCCACAACCTCGCCGTCGAGGGCACCTTCGACGACTGCCAGGACCTGGTCAAGACCATGTTCGCCGACCTCGCCCTGCGCGAGCGCCTGTGCCTGTCGGCCGTCAACTCCATCAACTGGGCTCGGGTGCTGCCCCAGGTCGTCTACTACGCCGCCGCCGCGGTGGCGCTGGGCGCCCCCAGCCGCCCCGTCGCCTTCTCGGTGCCCACCGGGAACTTCGGCAACGCCTTCGCCGGCTGGGTGGCCCGGCGCATGGGCGTGCCCATCGCCCAGATGGTCGTGGCCAGCAACCGCAACGACATCGCCACCCGCTTCCTCACCAGCGGGGTGATGGAGGTCCAACAGGTCCACCCCACCACCAGCCCGGCCATGGACATCCAGGTGTCGAGCAACCTCGAGCGCCTGCTCTTCGAGCTCCTCGACCGCGATGCCGCGGCGGTGGCCGGGCTGATGGCCCGCTTTGCCGAGACCGGGCACATGGAGGTCGAGCCCGAGCGCCTGGCTCCGCTGCGGGCGGTGTTCGATACGGCCAGGGTCGACGACGCCACCGTGGCCCGGGCCATGGGCGAGGTGTACGCGGCGTCGGGCCACGTGGTCGATCCCCACACGGCGGTCGGGCTGGTCGCCGGGCGGGAGTGCCGGCGCGATCCCGCCGTCCCCCTGGTGACGCTGGCCACCGCCCATCCGGCCAAGTTCCCCGACACCGTAGAGGCGGCCACCGGCGTGCGCCCCGCGCTCCCGGCCCACCTGGCCGACCTGTTCGACCGGCCCGAGCACGTCGCCACGCTGCCCTGCGACCTGGCGGCGGTGCGCGACTACGTGGTGGCCAACGCCCGGGCCTGACCGGCCTCACTCGTCCGCTTCGAGCCCTCCCCGTTCTGGTGGTGGAGTGGGACCGTTTCGGTAGCGGTTCCACCACCAGACCGGGTCGTGAGAGGGGCGGGCGGTAGCGTCGCCCCGATGAAGTACGTGGTGTGCGTGCCCGACGGGTGCGCCGACGAGCCCGTGGCCGAGCTCGACGGGCGGACCCCGCTGGAGGCCGCCTCGATGCCCGTGCTGGGGGCCCTGGCCCGGCGAGGCGAGGTGGGCCGGGCCGCCGTCATCCCCGACGGGATGGCGCCGGGCAGCGACGTGGGCAACATGAGCATCCTCGGCTACGACCCCGCTCGCCACCACACGGGCCGGGCGCCCATCGAGGCCGCCGGTCGGGGCGTGGCCCTGGCCTCCGACCAGGTGGCCTACCGCTGCAACCTGGTGACCATCGCCGACGACGGCACCATGGTCGACTTCGCCGGAGGGCACCCGGGCACCGAGGAGGCGGCCGCGGTCGTGAGCGCCCTGCAAGAGGAGCTGGGCGGCGACGGCGTGCGCTTCCACGCCGGGGTGCAGTACCGCCACCTCCTGGTGGCGCCGTCCGACTGGCTCGAGGCCGACTGCGTCCCGCCCCACGACCTGTCCGGGCGACCGGCGGTGTGGCCCCGCGGACCGGCGGCCCCCCGGCTCCAAGCGCTGATGGATGCTTCCCGGTCGGTGGTGTCGAGCTTCGGGCTCGCGACCAACCAGGTGTGGCTGTGGGGCCAGGGCCGGGCCCCGGTCCTGCCCCCCTTCGTCGAGCGTCACGGGCTGACCGCGGCCCTGACGACCGCCGTCGACTTGATCAGGGGCCTGGGCGTGCTCGCCGGCATCGAGGTGGTCGAGGTGCCCGGGGCCACCGGCTGGTACGACACCGACTACGAGGGCAAGCGCGACGCGTGCCTCGACAGCCTCGCCGCCGGCGCCGACCTGTTCCTCATCCACATCGAGGCCACCGACGAGGCCGGCCACGCCGGCGACCTGGGCGAGAAGGTGGCCGCCCTGGAGAACTGGGACCGGCGCGTGCTGGGCCCCCTCACCGAGGGGCTCGACGCCCTCGGACCCTGGCGCCTGCTGTTGCTGCCCGACCACGCCACCCCCGTGGCCCTGCGCACCCACACGTCCGACCCGGTCCCCTGGCTGCTGGCCGACAGCGAGGGCGGCGGACCGGGCGGCACCTACAGCGAGGCGGGGGTGGCGCCCGCACCCGTCGTCCCCGGCCACGAGCTGATGGGCCGACTGATCCAGCAACACTGAGCTGAGCCGTTGGGAGCCGCGGCCGGCGGGGCGACCACCGGTACGCTGGGTCCAGCCATGGCGGCGTCCCCCTTTGATCCCGTTCCTCCCGGCGACGGCGCACGCGTCCTGTGGGACTGCTACCGCCATCCGGGCCGGGAGAGCGGAGTGCGCTGCCGCCGCTGCGAGCGGCCCATCTGCCCCGACTGCATGATCACCGCGCCGGTGGGCTTCCAATGCCCGTCGTGTGTCAAGGCCGCCCCGCCGGTGCAGTCGCTGCGGTCCCTGGTGGCCACGCCGGTGGTCACCCTCGCGCTCATCGCCCTCAACGTGGCCATCTTCGTTCCCACCCTGGCCGGCGGCGCTCTCCTGGGCGGGGGCGACGGGGAGCTGATCGAGCGGCTGGCGGTCAACGGGCCCGACGTCGCCGCCGGCGAGTGGTGGCGGCTGGTCACCTCGGGGTTCTTGCACTTCGGCCTGATCCACATCGGGTTCAACATGATGATCCTCTACCAGTTGGGCACCATGCTCGAGCCCGCCCTGGGCCGGGTCCGCTACGCGCTCGTCTACGCCGCCGCCCTGCTCGGCGGCTCCTTCGGTGCCCTCCTGCTCGATCCCGAGGCCTTCACGGCCGGGGCCTCAGGTGCGGTGTTCGGGTTGATGGGGGCCGCCTTCGTGGGGATGCGCCGGCGGGGTGTCGACCCGATGCAATCGGGCATCGGCGGGCTGCTCGTCATCAACCTGCTGCTGACCTTCCTCATCCCCGGCATCTCCATCGGGGGTCACCTGGGTGGCCTCCTCGCCGGTGGCGCGGCCGGCGCCGCGGCCTTCGCCTCCGACGACGGCAGCCCGGCCCGCGCCGCCGTCGGGGCGCTGGGAGCAGCGGTGATCGCCGCCCTGGCCCTGGTCGGCTCCCTCGTGACCGCCGCCACCCCCCTCTGGCCCTTCTGACCCGGGGGCCGGCG
>JADDRA010000070.1:0-3023 GCA_016781105.1 Actinomycetota bacterium
CTGGTGCACGAGGTCACCTCGCCCCAGGCCTTCGAGAGCCTGCGCCTGGCCGGCCGAACCGTGCGCCGGCCCGATCTCACCGTGGCCACCATGGACCACAACGTCCCCACCACCGGGCTCGACCAGCCCGTGGCCGACCCCGTCTCGGCCACCCAGATGGCGACCCTGGCCCGCAACTGCGAGGACTTCGGGATCCGCCTGCACGGCATGGGCCAGCCCGGCCAGGGCATCGTGCACGTGATCGGACCCGAGCAGGGGCTCACCCAGCCGGGGATGACCATCGTCTGCGGCGACAGCCACACCTCCACCCACGGAGCCCTGGGGGCGCTGGCCTTTGGCATCGGCACCACCGAGATCGAGCACGTGCTGGCCACCCAGACCCTGCCCCAGGTCCGCCCCGGAACCCTGGCCGTCACCGTGGAGGGTGTGCTGCCCGCCGGGGTCACGGCCAAGGACGTCATCCTCGCCGTCATCGCCCGCATCGGTACCGCCGGCGGGGTCGGCTCGATCGTCGAGTACCGGGGATCGGCCATCCGCTCGCTCTCGGTCGAGGGCCGCATGACCGTGTGCAACATGTCGATCGAGGCCGGGGCCCGAGCGGGCATGGTGGCGCCCGACGACACCACCTTCGCCTACCTCGAGGGCAGGCCCCACGCCCCGAGGGGTGCGGCCTGGGAAGCGGCGCTCGACGACTGGCGCAGCCTGGTGAGCGACGAGGACGCCGCCTTCGACAAGGAGGTCGTCCTCGATGCCGCCGGCCTCGTCCCCCACGTCTCGTGGGGCACGAACCCGGGCCAGGTGGTCCCCCTCGACGCCGACGTGCCCGATCCCGACACGTTCCTGGAGCCCGCCGAGCGCGAGGCCGCGCGCCGGGCGCTGGCCTACATGGGCCTGGTCGCCGGCACGCCGCTGCGCGACGTCCCCGTCGACACGGTGTTCGTGGGATCGTGCACCAACAGCCGCATCGAAGACCTGCGGGCGGCGGCCGCGGTGCTGGAGGGTCGCCGGGTGGCGAGCGGGCTGCGAGCGCTCGTGGTCCCCGGATCGTGCCTGGTCAAGGAGCAGGCCGAGGCCGAGGGCCTCGACCAGGTCTTCAGCGCCGCCGGCTTCGAGTGGCGGGGCGCAGGGTGCTCGATGTGCCTGGCCATGAACCCCGACAAGCTCGGTCCCGGCGAGCGCTGCGCCTCCACCAGCAACCGCAACTTCGAGGGGCGCCAGGGCAAGGGTGGTCGCACCCACCTGGTGTCGCCGGCGGTGGCGGCCGCGACGGCAGTGGCGGGTCACTTCGCCAGCCCGGCCGACCTGGACGAGGTGGCGTGATGGAGCCTCGCCGCATCGTGACCGGGACGGCCCTGCCCCTCGACCGCAGCGACGTCGACACCGACCAGATCATCCCCGCGGTGTGGCTCAAGCGGGTGGAGCGCAGCGGCTTCGGGGCCGGGCTGTTCGCCGCCTGGCGCGACGACCCCGAGTTCGTGCTCAACCGCCACGAGTACCGGGGTGCGCGCATCCTGGTCGCGGGGACCAACTTCGGCACCGGCTCGTCGAGAGAGCACGCGGTGTGGGCCCTGGAGGACTACGGCTTCGAGGCCGTGGTCTCCCCCCGCTTCGCCGACATCTTCCGCACCAACTGCACCAAGGTCGGGGTGGTCCCCGTACAGGTCGACGAGGAGACGGGCGAACGGCTGCTGCGTGCGGTGGAGGCCGACCCGGGCCTGCTCGTCACCGTCGACGTCGCCGCCCGCACGGTGTCGGCGCCGGCCGCGGGGATCGAGGCAGGCTTCCCCCTCGACGACTTCACCCGCCAGCGCCTCCTCGAGGGCCTCGACGACATCGACCTCACGCTGCGCCACGCCGAGGCCATCGCCACCTACGAGTCGCAGCGGGCCGAGTGGCTCCCCGTCAGCCAGCCGATGTGAGTGACAGAGGGCGGTCCTGACCGGCCCGGCTGCATCTGGCAGTGGCGCTCACATCTCCGCTGGCAGCCTTGCCGCCACCATCGTCATTCGGCGCCACCTTGCCAGAGGCGCTTGGGCGAGCAGCTGGTGCTGCTTAGCTGTTGGGGACGCCGGGGGGGTTCCCCGGTTGGCTGTCGGTGAGGTCGCGGCTTTCGTTGCCGTCATCGTCGATACTCGACGTCGTGCTGCCGACCTGGCTTCCTCCGGCGTCGTCACTGCCACAGGCGGTGGTGCCGGCCAGGAGCAAGACCGCCGTCAGGCTGGTGGCGAGAAAACGTCGTCTGGGGGGCATGTGCGTGTCCTACCCCACGCCGCGGTGCATCTACTCCTTTCGCTCCGTTGGGTGCTCCACGCAGCAGGTACGAACGTTGGAGCATCCTGCTCGAGGAGCCGGCCGAGGGAACCTCTCTACAGGCCCATCACCAGTGGTGAGCCAGCTTGGCGTCACGCCGTCGTCCGAACAGCGTCCCGCTCCTGGGTCACCAGCTCAGGATGACGCGTCCCGGCGGAACTCCAGGTCGGCCACGCTGAACGCCAGTGCCAGGGGGTCGTCGAGGGTGATGGACTCGTCGCCACGGACAGAGGCCACCACCCGGTAGCGGTCGTCGTCCTCTCGTTCCTGGACGTAGAGCTCACGACGCTCAGGGTCGAGGACCCAGTACCACGGGACACCCATCCGGGCGTAGGCGCTCGCCTTGCGGCCGAGGTCGTCGGCCCGGTTCGAGGCCGAGAGCACCTCGACCACCAGGACCGGCACCGCGCCCAGGCGTAGGCGTCCGCCCTCCAGGTCACGCTCGTCGACCACCACCACGTCGGGCTGGAGACCGGTGCCCTCGACGGGGCGGACGTCGAACGGGGCACAGAACGCCCTGAGGTGCCGGGCCCGCCGGCAGGCATCTCGCAAGAGGGCAAGGATCCCCCCGACGTAGTCCTGGTGGTCCGCCCCTGGCGCTGGTGTCACGATGAGCTGCCCGTCGACCAGCTCGTAGCGGTTGCCGTCGTCGGGCATGGCATCGAGATCGGCCCAGGTCCTGGGCCTGGCCAGGAGCGACGGTCGGGCGACCA
>JADDRA010000070.1:3162-11367 GCA_016781105.1 Actinomycetota bacterium
GTGCCCAGATCGAGGACCCGCCGCGCCGTGACCGGCACCCATTCCATCAGCGCGTCCATGCCGGCATCGCGCTGGGGGATCGACGCCCGCTTCTCCAGGTACGCCTCGGCATGGGCGGCCTGCGACCACAGGTTGGTGGTGGTCAGGGTGTGACCTCGGGTTGGCGGACCTGCTCCTGGCGCCGGCGGACCCGGACCACCTTGTTGACCGCCGACAGGAAGGCCCGGGCCGAGGCCTCCACCACGTCGGTCGACAGGCCCCGGCCCGACACCTTGATGCCACCGGCGTCGAGCTGGACGATGACGTCGCCCAGGGCGTCCACCCCGCCGGTGACCGACGACACGTTGAAGTCGACCAGCGTCCCGTCGACCCCGGTGGCCGCCTTGATGGCCTTGCAGGCGGCGTCGATCATGCCGTCGCCCTCGGCGCTGGCCTCGAGCTTCTCACCCTCGCGGACGAGCACCACCGAGGCGAGGGGGGTGCCGACGGTGCCGCCCCGCACCTCCAGGGACTCCAGCTCGAAGCCGTCGTCGACGTGGCCCCCGAGCTCCTCGGCCACGATGGCCTCCAGGTCGGCGTCGGTCAGGGAGACCTTGCGGTCGGCCAGCTCCTTGAAGCGCTGGAAGGCGGCGTTGAGGGCGTCGCCCTGGATGCGCAGGCCCATGCGGTCGAGCGTCTCGGCGAAGGCGTGGCGCCCCGAGTGCTTGCCCAGCACGATCTGGCGACCGGTCTGGCCCACGGCGGCGGCGTCGATGATCTCGTAGGTGCCGCTGTCGGCCAGCACCCCGTGCTGGTGGATGCCCGACTCGTGGGCGAAGGCGTTGCGGCCCACGACCGCCTTGTTGTACTGAACGGGGTAGCCGGTGAGGCGAGCGACCAGGCGGCTGGTGCGCGACAGCTCCTCGGTGTTGATGCCCACCTCGACGCCGGGGAACTGGTCGGCCCGGATGCGCAGGGCCATGACCACCTCCTCCAGGGCGGCGTTGCCGGCCCGCTCCCCCAGGCCGTTGACGCACACCTCGACCTGGCGGGCGCCGGCCTGGATGCCGGCCAGCGAGTTGGCCGTGGCCAGGCCGAGGTCGTTGTGGCAGTGGGTGGAGGTGATGTAGTCCCCCTTGACCTCCCGGCGCACGTACTGGATGAGCGCGCCGAAGTCCCAGGGGATGCCGTAGCCGACGGTGTCGGGGATGTTGAGGGTGGTGGCCCCCGAGTCGACGGCGGCCTGGAGCACCTCGAGCATGAAGTCGAGCGGCGTGCGGGTGGCGTCCTGGGGGCTGAACTCGACGTCGTCGGTGTGCTCCCGGGCCCGGCTCACCCCCGAGCGGGTCTCGGCCAGGACCTGGGCCTCGTCCATCTTCAGCATGTGCTGCATGTGACTGGGGCTGGTCGAGATGAAGACGTGGATGCGGGCCCGCTCGGCCGGGCCCACCGCCTCCCAGCAGCGGTCGACGTCGGCCAGGTGGGTGCGGGAGAGGCCACAGATGACGGGACCCTGCACCGAGCGGGCGATGGCCTGGACGGCCTCGAAGTCACCGCGGCTGGCCACGGGGAAGCCGGCTTCGAGGACGTCGACACCGAGGCGGGCCAACTGCTCGGCGATCTCGAGCTTCTCGGCGGCGTCGAGCGAGATGCCCGGCGACTGCTCACCGTCGCGCAGCGTGGTGTCGAAGATCGTGACCCGGTCGGCCATGTCGGTCCCTTTCTGTGGATGCGGAGTGCGGGGAAAAGAAAACCTCCTGGCCGAGAGGCACAGGAGGTCGTGGCGAGCACCTGAGAGGTGCTCGCCTCAGGTGAGCAGGAGGATGCAGGAGCGGAGCTGGCGCACCATCTCTCCAGGGAACCAGGAACGGCCGCTGCCGTCAACCCTGTTCCCTTCGGCCGGAGGGATAGCCTCGGGACGATGATCCGCCGCCTCTTCCGGTTCGTCCTCAAGCTCGCCCTGGTGGCCGGGGCGGGAGCCGCGGTGTCCAAGGTCCTCCAACGCCGCCGGAGCGAACCGTTCCCCCCCGCACCCGACGCACCGTGGCCGCCGATCGACCTCTCGGCCAGACCCCAGACGGTCCCCGACCCCGCGCCCGCAGTCGTCGACGAGGCCACCCTGGGCCAGGACGCCGAGGGCGAGGCCGTGGCACCCGAGGGCGAGGTGGTGACCGTCCCAGCCGAGGAGACGGCGGACGGCTGGGTCGAGCCCGACGATGAGGGCGAGTGCGACGCCTCCCACCCGGTCAAGGCCAAGATGGGAAGTGGGGTCTTCCACCTGCCCGGCATGGCCAACTATGGGCGCACCAAGGCCGACCGATGCTACCGCGACAAGGCGGCGGCCGAGGCCGACGGCCTGCGCCAGGCCAAGCGGTAGGCCGGCCGTGCGCGTCGTCGTCGACTTCGATCGCTGCATCGCCAGCGGCTCGTGCACCCGGGCCGCGCCCGAGGTCTTCGAGCTGGGTGACGACGGCTTCTTGTACGTGCTGCAGGAGGAGCCCGGCGAGGAGCTGCGGGCCGAGGTCGAGGAGGCCGCCGACCTCTGCCCCACCGCCGCCATCCGCATCGACGACTGAGCCCGCTCTCGACGCTCAGCTCTCGCAGCCCACGCCGTCGCCGTTGCCATCGAAGCGGTGGGGGTCGGGCGGCACCACCGGGAAGCGCCGGTCGGCGACGTCGCCGCAGTCGAGATCGGGCGGCGCCGGCGGGATGCACACGCCGGGGTAGGACGGGTCGCAGGCGCCGGCCGCGGGGCCGGGGGTGACGGGCGGAGCGGTGCTCGCCTCGTCCCCGCAGGCCGACCAGAGCCCTCGCCCCTCCTCTTGGGCGGCGCGCGCCAGCGCGGTGAGCTCCTCGCTGTGGGCCACGTTGGGCGGGTAGGTGGCCGCCTGGGCGTAGCCCTCGGCCACCAGGGTGGCGTTGACGAACAGGCCGTCGCTCGCCCGGTACACGTAGGCCAACGTGCGCTGGTAGCGGTCACGGCGCTCCACGTCGTGGACGAGGCGCACCGCCGTGCCTTCCGACAGCAGCCCGGCCGTGAAAGCGTGCGCCTGCGCCCCGAAGCACTGCACCGCCGTGCGGGGGTCCTTGGTCTCGGGCGTGTCCACCCCGATGAGGCGCACCCGGGTCCCCCCGGCGACCACGATGGTGTCGCCGTCGACCACCTCTTCGACGGTGGCGTCCTCCCCCGCCGGGAGGAGGTCGGCCGCAGCAACCGCGGTCGGCGGCGGCGCCTGCTCGCCGGTCGTCTCCTCGACGAAGGTCGTCGTCGGCCCCTCGGGACCGACGGTGCGCACGGGGACCTCACCGGCGCAGGCACCGAGGACCAGCGCGGCGGCGACGGTCAGGAGCGCGAAGGGGCGACGTCGCGATCGCATCCCCTTCCCATCGGCACACCCGCCGGGGAACTGGAGCGGCCGGGTCAGCCGAGCGCGTGGACCGACACGATGCCGGGCGAGCTCCGGAGCCGCTCCACCAGCTCGACCGGAACGGGTTGGTCGGTGGCCAGGGTCATCAGCGCGGAGCGGCCCTGGGGGGAACGGCCGACGTGGATGTCGGAGATGTTGATCCCGGCGTCGCCCAGGGCGGTGGTGACCATGCCGATCATGCCCGGGCGGTCGTCGTTGCGCAGGACCAGCATGTGGTCGGCGGGCGGGACCTCCACGGTGTGGTCGTCGAGCATGACGATCCGGGGCTCACCCCGCAGGCCGGCCAGGGTCCCGCCGATGGCGTGATGGCCCCCGCGCAGGGTGATCAGGTTGACGAAGTCCTGGGCGCTCGAGGTGGTCGTCTCCCGCACCTGGACCCCGCGCTCCTCGGCCAGCTGGGGGGCGTTGACGTAGGACACCGGCTCGTGGACGACCCCACCGAAGAGCCCCTTGAGGACCGACAGGGTGAGGATGCGGGTGTCGTAGTCGGCCAGCTGGCCTTGGTAGGTGAGCTCCAGGACCTGGGGCACCCCCTCGTTGAGCCGGGCGAACAGCGAGCCCAGGCGCTCGGCCAGGGGCAGGAACGGGCGCACTGCCTCCGACGCCTCGCCCGCGCTGACGTTGACGGCGAAGGGCACGAACTCCCCGGCCAGGGCCAGCGTGACCTGCTCGGCGATGGTGACCCCGGCCTTGTCCTGGGCCTCGGTGGTGCTGGCGCCCAGATGGGGCGTGACCACCACCGAGTCGATCCCGAACAGGGGCGAGGTGGTGGTGGGCTCAGTCGAGAAGACGTCGAGGGCTGCGCCGCCCACGATGCCCTCCTCGAGCGCCCAGGCCAGGGCGTCTTCGTCCACGATGCCACCCCGGGCGGTGTTGACGACCCGCAGGCCCGGCTTGGCCCGGGTCAGCAGGTCCTTGCCCAGGAGCCCCACCGTCTCGGGGGTGCGGGCCACGTGGATGGTGAGGAAGTCGGCCCGGGTGACCAGCTCGTCGAGGCCGACCAGCTCGACGCCGAGCTGGCGGGCCCGCTCCTCGGAGACGTAGGGATCGTGGGCCAGCAGGTGCATCCCGAAGGCGGCCGCCCGCTGGGCCACCAGGGTGCCGATGCGACCGAGCCCGATCACGCCCAGGGACTTGCCGTGCAGCTCGACACCCTCCCACCGGGAGCGCTCCCAGCGACCCGCCTTGAGCGCAGCGCTGGCCTGGGGGACGTTGCGGGCCTGGGCCAGCAGCAGGGCCATGGCGTGCTCGGCCGCGGAGAGGACGTTCGACTGGGGGGCGTTGACGACCATGACGCCGCGCCGGGTGGCGGCGGCCACGTCGACGTTGTCGAGCCCGATGCCGGCCCGGCCCACCACCACCAGCTCGGTGCCGGCCTCGAGCACCTCGGCGGTCACGTCGGTGGCCGAGCGCACGATCAGCGCGGCCGCCCCCCGGATCACCTCGACGAGCTGCGCGGGGGACAGCCCGAGGCGCACGTCGACGTCGTGACCGGCTCTCGCCAGCCGCTCCAGCCCGGCCTCGGCCAGCTTCTCGGTCACCAGTACGCGTGCCACGCCCACCATGGTGGCGGCCGAACCGACCCTGGGGCGAACCGGTCCCCGCCGCCGACGACCAACCGCCGGCCCACCCTCCCTCCCTTGCTTCGTTCTTTGTCGCTTTCCGTACCGTGACGGTCGAGAATGCGACAAAGTTCGAGGAGGAGGGTGGCGAGGGCGATGGGAGCCGGGGTTCGCCCTCAGGCCAGGAGCTTGGCCAGGCGGGCCATGCCCTCCTCGAGGTCGTCGTCGCCGAGGGCGAAGGACAGCCGGCAGTAGCCGGGGGCGGCGAAGGCCTCGCCGGGCACGAGCGCCACCTTGGCCTCCTCCAGCACGACCTCGGCCAGCGCCAGGGTGGTGTCGACCCGGTGCCCGGCCAGCTCCCGACCCAGCACCCCCTCGAAGGAGGGGAAGGCGTAGAAGGCGCCCTCGGGGCGCAGGCAGGTGACGCCGGGGAGGGCCGACAGCAGCTCGTGCAGGCGCACCCGCCGGCGGTCGAAGGCGGCCCGCATGCGCACCACGTCGTCGAGGTCGCCTGCCACCGCGGCCAGGGCGGCCCGCTGGGAGACGTCGGCCACGTTGGAGGTGGCGTGCGACTGCAGGGCGGCTGCACCCGCGACCACGTCGGGGGGGCCGATCATCCACCCCACCCGCCAGCCGGTCATGGCGTAGGTCTTGGCCACACCGTTGACCACCACGCAGCGCTCGGCCAGCTCGGGCACGAGCACGGGCATCGACGAGAACCGGTGCTCGTCGTAGACCAGGTGCTCGTAGATCTCGTCGGTGAGGACCCAGATGCCCCGCTCCAGGGCCCAGCGGCCGATGGCTTCGACCTGCTCGGGGGGGTACACCGCCCCGGTCGGGTTCGACGGGGAGACGAAGACGAGCACCTTGGTCCGCTCAGTGGCCGCCGCCTCGAGCTGCTCCACGCTCACCTTGAAGCCGCTGGCCGCGTCGGTGGGCACCACCACCGAGGTGGCCCCGAACAGGGCCACCGGCTCGGGATAGGTGGTCCAGTAGGGCGCTGGCAGCAGGACCTCGTCGCCAGGATCGAGCAGGGTGGCCAGGGCGTTGTAGATGGCGTGCTTGCCGCCGTTGGTGATCAGCACGCGGGAGGGGTCGACGTCGAGGCCCGAGTCCCGCCGCGTCTTGGCCGCCACCGCCTCGCGCAGCTCGGGCAGGCCCGCGGCCGGCGTGTAGCGGTGGTTGCGTGGGTCTGCGCACGCGGCGGCCGCCGCCTCCACCACGTGGGCCGGGCTGGGGAAGTCGGGCTCGCCGGCGGCGAAGACGATGACGTCCTCGCCCGCCGCCCGCAGCGCCTTGGCCCGAGCATCGACGGCCAGGGTGGCTGAGGGGGTGATCGCGGCCACCCGTTCGGAGATCCGGGACACGGCGACCATAGTGGCACGGTGACGACGACCGACGTGCCCGACATCCGCATCCCGAGCGACCTGCGACCGGCCGACGGCCGCTTCGGCTCGGGGCCTTCGAAGGTGCGGCCCGAGGCCGTCGCCGCCCTAGCCGCGGTGGGCGGCACCTGGATGGGGACCAGCCACCGCCAGGCACCGGTCAAGGCCGTGGTCGCCTCGGTACGCCGGGGCGTGGCCGAGCTGCTGGGCCTTCCCGAGGGCTACGAGGTGGTGCTGGGCAACGGAGGCACCACCGCCTTCTGGGACGTGGCCACCTTCGGCCTGATCGTCGCTCGCAGCCAGCACCTGGCCTTCGGGGAGTTCTCGGCCAAGTTCGCCGCCGCCGTGGCCGCCGCCCCTCATCTGGAGCCGCCCCGGGTCATCGAGTCCCCTCCGGGGACCCACCCCGGCACGAGCCCCGAGGCCGGCACCGACCTCTACGCCCTCACCCACAACGAGACCTCGACCGGCGTGGCCATGCCGCTCCGCCGGCCCGAGGGCGTGGGTCCCGACGAGGCCCTGGTGGCGGTCGACGCCACCTCGGGAGCCGGGGCCATCGAGTTCGACCCCGCCGAGGTCGACGTCTACTACTTCGCCCCCCAGAAGGTCCTGGCCGGTGACGGCGGCCTGTGGCTGGCGGCCTGCTCCCCGGCTGCCGTCGAGCGGGTTGGCCAACTGGCGGCCTCGGGCCGCTGGTGCCCTCCGTCGCTCGACCTGGTCATCGCCCTCGACAACAGCCGGGCCAACCAGACCTACAACACCCCGGCCCTGGCCACGCTGTTCCTGCTCGACCAGCAGCTGGCCTGGCTCAACGGCAACGGAGGCCTGGGGTGGGCCGCGTCCCGGAGCCGGGCGTCGGCGGGCACCGTCTACGGCTGGGCCGAGGCCAGCGAGTACGCCACGCCCTTCGTCGCCGAGCCGGCCAAGCGCAGCCCGGTGGTGGCCACCATCGATCTCGACGGCGCCGTCGTCGACGCCGGCATCCTCAGCGCGGTGCTGCGCGGCAACGGCATCGTCGACACCGAGGCCTACCGCAAGCTCGGCCGCAACCAGGTGCGCGTCGGCATGTTCCCCGCCGTCGACCCCGACGACGTCGCCGCCCTGTGCGCCTGCATCGACCACGTGGTGGCCGCCCTGTCGTGACCGGGCGGCGGTGGCGGGCCGGGTGATCGCTTCGGCCGGGGCCGCCTGCAACGGCCGGCACCCCTCGTGCGTCGAGGAGGTGTGCAGGCGGCGACGGCGAGGACGGGCGCGGCGGTGACCACCACCCTCGATGTGCTGTTCCGCCAGGAGTACGCCCCCATGGTGCGTCTGGCCACCCTGCTGGTCGGCTCCGACGCCGTGGCCGAGGAGTTGGTGCAGGACGCCCTCGTCGCCGTGCACCGGCGCTGGTCGTCGGTCGACAACCCCGGGCGGGTACCTGCGCACCTCGGTGGTCAACGCCTGCCGGTCCCACCAGCGGTGCTCGGCCCTGGAGCGGCGGCGCGCACCCCGGCCCGACGAGGCCGCCCAGCTCGGGGCCGACGAGGTGTGGGACGCCTTGGACCGGCTGCCCACCGGCAGCGGGTCGCCCTGGTGCTGCGCTACTACGACGACGCCAGCGAGGCCGACATCGCCCGCGCCCTGGGAGTGCGTCCGCCGACGGTGCGCTCGCTCCTCCACCGGGGCCTGGCCAAGCTGAGGAAGGAGATCGAGCGGTGAACCTCGAAGACCGGCTGCGGGCCACGCTGGCCCGGCGGGCCGAGCGGGTGCAGGTGTCCGAGACGCCTGGGACCGCATCGCCGCTCGCACCAAGGACCACCGGCTCGGAGGACGGATGCTCGCGCTCGGCGCGCTGGCCGCCCTCCTCGC
>JADDRA010000057.1:0-2809 GCA_016781105.1 Actinomycetota bacterium
CCGCCGGCGCCCCCGCTCCCGACTCCCCGTGGCCCCGCTAGCCCCGGGCGCCAGCACGGCCTGCTCACGCGAGAGCAAGCTCGCCGGACCGGCCTGAACGACCGGAAGATCACCCACCGTCTGGCCAGCGGGCGCTGGAGGGCGCTGCGTCGGGGCATCTTCGCCATCGGAGGTGTCCCGTCCACCAGAGAGCAGGTGATCCAGGCCGCCTGCCTGACCTGTCCCGGCGCGGTGGCCTCGCATCTGACCGCAGCCTGGCTCTGGGGGCTGGAGCTCCCGAGTCCGGTGACGATCGAACTGACGACGACGAGCAGCTCGCGCGTCAGGCGAGCGGGCATCTTCCAGCACCGGCGGCCGGAGCTGCTGCCTGCCGATCGGGCCCGGTGCCGAGGGATCCCGGTCACCAGCCCGGCCCGCACTCGTCGACGTGTCCGGATCGGTCCGGCGAGAACCCTGGGCCGGATGGTCGACGGTGCCCTGTGCCGGAAGCTGGTCGTCCTGGCTGACCTGCAGGCCTCCCACGCCCGCGTCGACACCGGACCGGGCCGCCGGCCGACGGTGGCCCTGCGAGCGGTGCTCGCCGAGCGAGCGAAGGGCTACGACCCGGGCGGGAGCGACCGGGAGCTGTGGGTCAAGCGGATCCTGGAGGCGGCCGGGTTACCCTCACCGGTCCAGCAGCACCGAGTGCGGGTGGGGACGCGCGTCTACGACCTCGACCTCGCCTACCCGGCGGAGATGGTGGGCCTCGAGTTCGACGGGTGGGACGCCCACGGCAGCTTCACCGCCTTTCACCACGGCCGGGAGCGCTTCGACTGCTCACCGTGCTGGGCTGGACGATGCTGGCCGTCACGTCGAGGACCAGCGCGACCTGGTGCGGGACGTGCGCCGGGCCCTCACGCTTTGTGGGCAGTTCAGGACCGCAGAGGGCCGGAAGTAACCACAAACCGGGGGCCGGGGTGGCCGGGTCGGCCGTGGCGGTGATGTCCGCCAGACGGCGCCCGAGCGTGGCAGCGCTACCGGTTGGTCAGGGCGTTGCCGCGGGCGGGGGGCCGGTCGTGGCCGAAGGGGGGCGGAAGGACCTCGACGGTCCCGCCCGCGCTGGTGATGGCGGCCTGGGCCGAGGCCGAGAAGGCATGGGCTCGCACGGTCAGCGGCCGGTGGAGCTCACCCCGGCCCAGCACCTTGACCAGCCCGTGCTTGTGCACCAGGCCCCGGGCCCGCAGGGTCTCGGGCGTCACCTCGTCACCCTCGAAGGACTCGAGGGTGTCGAGGTTCACCACCACGTAGGCGACCCGGAAGGGGTTGGTGAAGCCCTTGAGCTTGGGCACCCGGCGCTGGAGGGGCATCTGGCCACCCTCGAAGCCCACCGGCACTCGGCTGCGGGCCCGCTGGCCCTTGCTGCCCCGGCCGGCGGTCTTGCCACCTCGACCACCGATGCCCCGGCCCACGCGCGTGCTGCGGGTGTTGGCGCCGGGGGCGGGGCGCAGGTCGTGGACCTTCACGCGCCACCTCCCTCGTCGTGGACCCGGACCTCCACCAGGTGGGGAACCCGGGCGATCATGCCCCTGATCTCGGGACGGTCGGGCAGGACGTTGGTCTTGCCGATGCGCCCGAGCCCGAGCGCCCGCAGGGTCCCCCGGTGCTTGGGCTTGGTCCCGATGGCCGAGCGCACCTGGGTGACCGAGAGACCGGGATCGCCGGCCATCACGCCACCTCTCGCGGTGGTGGTGCCGACCGCCGGTTGGACTCCCGGTAGGCCCCGAGCAGGCCGGCGGGCGTCACCTCCTCGGCGGAGAGGCCCCGGCGGCGAGCCACGACGTCGGGCCGCTGCAGGGCCTGGAGGCCGGCGATGGTGGCCCGGGCCACGTTGATGTGGTTGGACGAGCCGAGCGACTTGCACAGCACGTCGTGGACCCCGGCCTCCTCGAGGATGACCCGGGCCGCTCCGCCGGCGATGACGCCGGTGCCGGGCGCTGCCGGCTTGAGCATCACCCGGGCGGCACCGAACTCGCCCAGTACGGGATGCGAGATCGTGGACCCGGCGAGGGGCACGTCGAAGACGTTCTTCTTGGCGTCCTCGGTGCCCTTCTGGATCGACAGGGGGACCTCCCGGGCCTTGCCGTAACCCAGGCCCACCCGCCCCGCGCCGTCACCCACCACCACCAGGGCGGCGAACTGGAACCGGCGACCGCCCTTGACGACCTTGGCCACCCGTCGGGGCCGGGCGATGAGCCGGCCGTCGCGAAGTCCTGCGTCAGACATGGATGCTCTCCTCGCTCACAGCTCCAGCCCCCCGGCCCGGGCGGCTTCGGCCACGGCCGCCACCCGCCCATGGTAGAGAAAGCCTCCTCGATCGAAGACCACTCGGGTGACGCCCGCCGCCCGGGCCCGCTCGGCCACCCGCCGACCCACGGCTGCGGCCGCCTCCGTGTTGCCCGTCGACGCGGCCGAGCGCAGGTCGGCCTCGAGGGTGGAGGCGGCGGCCAGGGTGCGCCCCGACAGGTCGTCGACCACCTGGACGACCATGTGGCGGTTGGAGCGGAACACGGCCAGGCGTGGACGCTCGGGCGTGCCTCGCACCTTCTTGCGCACGCGCCGGTGTCGCCGCACCCGGGCGGCGTGCTTCTGCTGGGCCGGACTGCTCATGTCAGACTCCTCCTCTCGACGAGCGAAGCTCGCCGACCGGGCGCCGAGCGCCGCGAGGCCTGCCCGGCCGGAACGGCGATGAGCGCCGCCGTAGGCGGCCCCTGGCCCTTCCCGACGAGCGAAGCTCGCCGACCGGGCGCCGAGCGCCGCGAGGCCTGCCCGG
>JADDRA010000057.1:2922-32612 GCA_016781105.1 Actinomycetota bacterium
GGCCGGAACGGCGATGAGCGCCGCCGTAGGCGGCCCCTGGCCCTTCGACGGGCGAAGCCCGTCTGTCACTTGGCCGCCTTGCCCGACTTGCGGATGATCCGCTCCCCGGCGTAGCGCACGCCCTTGCCCTTGTAGGGCTCGGGCTTGCGCAGCTGGCGGATGTCGGCCGCCACCTGGCCCACCAGCTGCTTGTCGATGCCCTCGACCACCACCCGGGTGGGCACGGGCACGCTGAAGGTGATGCCCTCGGGGGCGTCGACCGACACGGGGTGGCTGAAGCCCAGGGCCAGGTCGAGACGACTTGGGCCTCCCGCCGTCGCCCGGTAGCCCACCCCCACGATCTCCAGCTCCTTGGTGTAGCCGGCGGTGACCCCGGTGACCATGTTGGCCACCAGGGAGCGCACCAGGCCGTGGAGCGAGCGGTGGGCGCGCTCGTCGTCGGGCCGCTCGACCAGGAGCTGGCCGTCGTCGCGCCGCACGATGATGGGCTCGGGGACGTCGCGCTCGAGCGATCCCCTCGGCCCCTTGACCGTGATCCGGCTTCCGGCCACGGTGACGTCGACGCCGTCAGGGACGGGTATGGGGGCGCGCCCGACTCGGCTCACGTGACCCTCCTGGTTTCGACGCTCATCGGCTCAGGACACCTCACCAGACGTAGCAGAGGACCTCGCCGCCCACGTGGCGCTGGCGCGCCTCGCGGTCGGTCATGAGACCCTGGCTGGTCGACAGCACGGCCACACCCAGCCCCCCCAGCACGCGGGGGAGGCGGTCGGCCTGACGATAGATGCGCAGGCCGGGCTTTGACACCCGCGTCAGCCCCGAGATGGTCCGCTCCCGATCGGGGCTGTACTTCATGTCGACGGTCAGGATGCGCCCGGGCCGTCCGGGGTCCTCGCTGACGCTGAAGTCGGCGATGTAGCCCTCGCGCTTGAGCACGGCGGCCAGCGCCTCCTTGAGCTTGGACGAGGGCATGCGCACCTGGTCGTGGTAGGCGACGTTGCCGTTGCGCAGGCGGGTGAGCATGTCGGCGACGGGATCGGTCATGCTCATGCGCTGCTCCTCCGGGTCGCGACCACGGCCGCCCTCACCAGCTCGCCTTGGTCACACCGGGCACCTCGCCGGCGTGGACCAACTCGCGCAGGCAGACCCGGCACAGGCCGAACTTGCGGAACACGGCGCGAGGACGTCCGCACCGGCGGCAGCGGGTGTAAGCCCGCACCTTGTACTTCGGGGTGCGCTTCTGCTTCTCGATCAGAGCCTTCTTCGCCATGGGCTCGGCTAACTCCTGGTGGTCTCTCGACGGAACGGGAAGTTGAAGGCGGCGAGCAGCGCCCGGCCTTCGGCGTCGGTGCGGGCCGTGGTCACGATCACGATGTCCATGCCGCGGACGGCGTCGACCCGGTCGTAGTCGATCTCGGGGAAGATGAGCTGCTCGGTGACCCCGAAGGTGTAGTTGCCCCGGCCGTCGAAGCGCTCGGGCAGGCCCCGGAAGTCGCGGATGCGGGGGATGGCCAGGGCCACGAGGCGGTCGAGGAACTCCCACATCCGGTCGCCCCGGAGGGTGACCTTGCAGCCGATGGCGTTGCCCTCACGCAGCTTGAACCCGGCGATCGACTTGCGGGCCCGGGTCACGACCGGCTTCTGGCCGGTGATCTGGGTCAGGTCGCGCACCGCGCCGTCGAGCAGCGAGGGCTGGGCCACGGCGCCGCCGACGCCCATGTTGACCACGATCTTCTCCAGGCGCGGCACCTGCATGACGTTGGACAGGCCGAGCTCGGCGGCCAGCGCCGGGCGCACCTCGGTCTCGTAGCGCTGGCGCAGCCGGGGACGAGCCGGGGGCGCGGGGGTAGCGTCGGTCGCGGTCATGCGATCTCCGCCCCGGTCCTGCGGCAGATCCGGACCTTCTGGCCGTCGTCATCGATCCGGTAGCCGACCCGAGTGGGCTTGCCGTCGCCGGGGCTGACCACGGCCACGTTGGAGACGTGGATGGGCATGTCCTTGTCGATGATGCCGCCCTGCATCGTCATTCGGGTCGGGCGCTGGTGCTTCTTGGCCACGTTGACCCCCTCGACGATCACCTTGCCCTCCTTGGGCAGGGCCCGCATGACCACGCCCTCCTTGCCCCGGTCCTTGCCCGAGAGCACGACGACCCGGTCACCCTTCTTGATCTTCATCACAAAACCTCCGGGGCCAGTGAGACGATGCGCATGAAGCGCTTGTCGCGCAGCTCCCGCCCGACGGGGCCGAAGATGCGCGTCCCCCGGGGCTGGCGGGCGTCGTTGATCAGCACCGCGGCGTTCTCGTCGAAGCGGATGTAGGAGCCGTCGGGCCTGCGCTTCTCCTTCTTGACCCGCACGACCACGCACTTGACCACGTCGCCCCGCTTGACGGCCGCCCCGGGGATGGCGTCTTTGACCGTGGCCACGAAGACGTCGCCGATGGACGCGTAGCGGCGCCGGGAGCCACCGAGCACCTTGATGCACAGCACCTCCTTGGCCCCGCTGTTGTCGGCCACCCGCAGCCGCGACTCCTGTTGGATCATGGTCGCCCGGGTCCTCTACCGGGCCCGGTCGAGGACCTCGACCAGGCGCCAGCGCTTCAGCTTGGACAGGGGCCGGGTCTCCTGGACCCGCACCCGGTCGCCCACCCGGGCGTCGTTGCTGGCGTCGTGGGCGTAGAGGCGCCCGGTGCGCTGCATGGTCTTGTCGTAGCGGGGGTGGCGGACGCGGTCGACGACGCGCACGACGATCGTCTTGTCCATCGAGGTCGAGGCCACCACCCCTTCCCGGATCTTGCGGGTGTTGGGACGCACCGTGCCGCTCACGTCGGCCACGTCAGCTCCTCTCCTGGTCGGACCCGGCCAGCGCCTCGGCGGCGGCGATCTCGCGCTCGCGCAGCAGGGTGGCCAGGCGGGCCACCTCACGGCGCACCTGGCCCAGGCGGGCGTGGTTGTCGAGCTGGCCGGTCACGTGCTGGAAGCGCAGGTTGAAAAGCTCCGAGCGCGTCTCGGCCAGGCGCTCCAGCAGCTCGTCGTCGCCCAGGTTGCGCAGCTCGGTGAGCTTGTTGGCCATGGCCTCAGACCTCCTCGGCCCCGGCCCGGCTCACGATCCGGGCGCGGATGGGCAGCTTCTGGATGGCGCGGTCGAGGGCACCGCGGGCCAGCTCCTCGCTGACCCCGGCCAGCTCGAAGAGCACCCGCCCGGGCTTGACCACCGCCACCCAGTGCTCGGGGTTGCCCTTGCCCGAACCCATCCGCGTCTCGGCCGGCTTCTGGGTGACGGGGCGGTCGGGGAAGACGGTGATCCACACCTTGCCGCCCCGCTTGACGTGGCGGGTCATGGCGATGCGGGCGGCTTCGATCTGGCGGGCGGTGATCCACCCCGGCTCCAGGGCCTGGATGCCGTACTCACCGAAGCTGATCGTCGTCCCCCCGGGGGCCGCGCCCGTCATGCGGCCTCGGTGCTGCTTGCGGTGGGCGACCTTCTTGGGCATCAACATCGCTCAGTCACCCTCGCCCGGGCGGAAGTGGGGCGTCTCGTGGTGCTCCCGGGTGAGGCGCTCGATCTCCTCCTCCTCGGCCAGCAGGCGCTCGAGCTCGGGATCGGCCTCCTTGATGATGGGCTCGGACTCGCCCTTGTCGTCGGGGCCGGCCTCCCCCTCGGGCCGGCGACGACCACCTCCGGCCGACACGACCCGGCGGGGCCGGGGTGCGCCCGAGGTCTCGCCCACGGCCATGGCCGCCTCCCGGGTGGCCTTGTCGTCACCCGAGGTCTTGTAGGGCAGGATGTCGCCCTTGTAGATCCACACCTTGACGCCGATGCGGCCGTAGGTGGTGCGGGCTTCGCGGAAGCCGTAGTCGATGTCGGCCCGCAGCGTGTGCAAGGGGACCCGGCCCTCGCGGTACCACTCGGTACGGCTCATCTCGGCGCCGTTGAGCCGGCCCGAGCACTGCACCCGGATACCGGGGACACCGGCCTTCTGGGCGTTCTGCACGGCCCGCTTCATGGCCCGGCGGAAGTTGACCCGGCCGGCGAGCTGATCGGCCACGCCCTGGGCGATCAGGGCGGCGTCGAGCTCGGGCTGCTTGATCTCTTGGATGTTGAGCTGGATCCGGTTGTTCCCGGTGATCTTGGCCAGGCCGCCGCGCAGCCGGTCGGCCTCGCTCCCCCGCCGGCCGATGACGATGCCGGGCCGGGCGGTGTGGACGTCGACCCGCAGCCGGTCCCGGGTGCGCTCGATCTCGACCCGGCTGATGGCGGCGTGGGGCAGCTGCGTCATCAGGTAGTCCCGGATGTGCCAGTCCTCGATCAGGTAATCGGTGTACTCCCGGTCCGAGAACCAGCGTGACTTCCAGTCGGTCGTGACCCCGAGCCGGAACCCGTAGGGGTTCACCTTGTGGCCCATGCCTAGCGCTCCTCTTCCTGCTCGGCCGCCTGGGGCGGGTCGTCGGGGTCGGCCGCCGGCTGCGGGCCCTCCGAGGCGGCGTCGGCATCGTCCTGGAACAGGCCCAGGCCGTCGTCGCGTGAAGCCGGCGCCTCGGGGGGAGCCTCCGCGCTCGCCGTCGCCGGCGCCTCCTCGGGCGCCGACGGCCGGGCCTGCTCGGGTGCGTCCTCCCGGGGTGCCCGCTGCTGGTCGGCCGGCGCCGCCGCGCCGGCGCCGCCTCCGCCGCCTCGGCCTCGCCGCCGCCGGGTGCGACCGGCCTTCTCCTGGACCTTCTCCTGGACCGCCTCCTGGCCGGCTCGGCGGGCGGCACGGGTACCGGGCCGCGCCGCGTCGCGGGTCCGACGGCGCTCGAGCTGCTCCTCGCTCATGCGGCTGACGACGATGGTGAGGTGGCAGGTGCGCTTGCGGATGCGGGTGGCCCGTCCTCGCGCCCGGGGGCGGAAGCGGCGGATGGTGCGGCCCTCGTCGGCGTAGCAGGCCGAGATCACCAGGTCCTCGGCGATCTGGTCGTCGTTGTGCTCGGCGTTGGCCACGGCCGAGCGCAGCAGCTTGCCGATCACGATGGCGGCGTCGCGCTCGCAGAAGCGCAGCGTCTCCTGGGCAGCCGCCACCTCGGCGCCGCGGATGAGGTCGAGCACGGCCCGGGCCTTGGTCGCCGACATGTGCACGTAGCGGGCCCGCGCCACCGTCCCCGCCGGCGCGCCGGGCCGGGCGTTGTAGGTGGAGGTCATCGCCGGCCTCCCCGCTCCTGGCCGGCGTGGAAGCGGAAGGTGCGGGTGGGGGCGAACTCACCCAGCTTGTGGCCGACCATCGACTCGGTGATGTACACGGGCACGTGCTTGCGCCCGTCGTGCACGGCGATGGTGTGGCCCACCATGTCGGGGATGATCGTCGACCGGCGGGACCAGGTCTTGATGACCCGCTTCTCCCGCTGGCTGTTCAGGGCGTCGACCTTCTTGAGCAGGTGGTCGTCGACGAACGGGCCCTTCTTCAGGCTGCGCGGCATGCCGGCCTCCCCGTCACCGTCGGGCCCCGCGCGTGCGGCGGCGGCGGACGATCATCTTGTCGGACTCCAACTTGGCGGACCGGGTGCGCCCTTCGGGCTTGCCCCAGGGCGACACCGGGTGACGTCCCCCCGAGGTCTTGCCCTCGCCACCGCCGAGGGGGTGGTCGACGGGGTTCATGGCCACCCCCCGGGTCTGGGGCCGCACCCCCTTCCAGCGGTTGCGCCCGGCCTTGCCGATCGAGACGAGCTCGGCTTCGGCGTTGCCGACCTCACCGATGGTGGCCCGGCAGTCGATGGGCACCCGGCGCATCTCGGTGCTGGGCAGGCGCAGGGTGGCGAACTCGCCCTCCTTGGCCACCAGCTGCACGCTGGCGCCGGCGCTGCGGGCCATCCTCGCCCCCGCCCCGGGCTTGAGCTCCACGTTGTGGATGGTGGTTCCCACCGGGATGAAGCGCATGGGCAGGGCGTTGCCGGGCCGGATGTCGCAGCCCTGGCCGCTCTGGACGATGTCGCCCACGCCGACGCGCGCCGGCGCCAGGATGTAGCGCTTCTCGCCGTCGTGGTAGTGCAGCAGGGCGATGCGGGCGTTGCGGTTGGGGTCGTACTCGATGGCCGCCACGGTGGCCGGCACCCCGTCCTTGGTCCGCTTGAAGTCGATGATGCGGTACTGCTGCTTGTGCCCGCCCCCCCGGTGCCGGGAGGTCTTGCGGCCGTAGTTGTTCCGCCCGCCGCTGCCCGAACGGGCAGCCAGCAAGGAACGCTCGGGGCGGTCCTTGGTGATGTCGGAGAAGTCGGCCACGGTCTGGAAGCGACGGCCGGCACTGGTCGGCTTGCGGGCGCGCAGGGGCATGGGCGGGCTCCTAGCTCTCGAACAGGTCGATGGAGTCACCCGCGGCGAGGGTGACCACCGCCCGCTTGGTGTCGGGCCGGCGCCCGTAGGTGCCGTTGCGTCGGTTGCGCTTGCGCTTGCCCTTGCGGTTGAGGGTGGTGACCTTCTCCACGGTCACGCCGAAGAGCTCCTCGACCGCCTTGCGCACCTGGATCTTGTTGGCGGCGGGGTGGATGCGGAAGGTGTAGGCCCCCTCGTCGAGCAACGAGTACGACTTCTCGCTGACCACGGGCTGGAGGATCACGTCGCGGGCGTCCATCAGCGACCCTCCCTGGCCGGCAGCGTGTCACCGGTGAAGACGACCCAGTCGCTGCAGAGCACGTCGTAGGCGTTGAGCTCGCCGGCGCTGAGCGTGTGCACATTGGGCAGGTTGCGCAGGCTCTTGCGGACGATCTCCTCGCCGGGCGGCAGCACCACCAGGGCACGGCCGGACACGCCGAGCGCGGCCAGGACGGCGTTGGCCGTCTTGGTGCTGGGCGCCGAGAGGTCCCACGACGCCACCACCACGATGCGGCCCTCGGCCGCCCGGTCGGACAGGGCCGAGGCCAGCGCGCCCCGCACCATCTTCTTGGGCGTCCGCTGACGGTAGGAGCGGGGCTTGGGTCCGAGCGCCACCCCGCCGCCCCGCCACTGGGGCGCACGGATGGAGCCCTGGCGGGCCCGGCCCGTGCCCTTCTGACGCCAGGGCTTGGTCCCGCCCCCCCGAGCCTCCGAGCGGGTCCGGGTCGAGTGGGTGCCCGAGCGGGCGGCGGCCAGCTGGGCGGTCACGACCTGGTGCATGAGGGCCACGTTGGGCCGCACCGCGAACATGGCGGGATCGGCGTCGACCTCACCGGTCCGGTTGCCGGCCCCGTCGTGCACGGGGAAGCGGGGGGCGGACCTCTCCTCGCCCGGAGCCGCCTCGGCCGAGCCCGCCCTCGGGCTCAGGTCGGCCACCGCGGTCCCCGTCCCCGCTCCGGCGGCGCTCTCGCCCTGGGGCTCGGTGGGCGTCTCGCTCATTGCGAGCTCCGCTTGATCGCGTTGCGCACCAGCACCAGGCCACCGCGTGGACCGGGCACCGAGCCCTTCACCAGCATCAGCTCCCGCTCCACGTCGGCGGAGACCACCTCGAGGTTGAGCGTGGTCACCTTGGACGCGCCCATGCGCCCGGCCATGCGGGTGCCCTTGAAGACCCGGGCGGGAGTGGCGCAGGCGCCGATGGCGCCGGGGGCCCGGTGGACCCGGTGGGCGCCGTGGGACGCCGGGAGGCCCTTGAAGTTGTGGCGCTTGATCCCGCCGGCCGTGCCCTTGCCCTTGCTGACCGCGGTCACGTCGATGCGCATCCCAGGAGCGAAGAGGTCGGCGGCCAGCTCCTGTCCGAGCTCGTAGCCGTCGGTGTCGTCCATGCGCAGCTCGACCAGACGGACGCCGGGTTCGACGGCAGCCTTGTCGAAGTGCCCGGCCTCGGGCTTGGTCACCGAGCGGACCTTCTTGTTGCCGTAGGTGACCTGCAGGGCGCTGTAGCCGTCGCTCTCGGGGCGCTTGATCTGCACGACCCGGCACGGCGTCACCTTGAGGACGGTGACGGGCACGACCCGGTTCTGGTCGTCCCAGACCTGGGTCATGCCCACCTTCTCGCCCACCAGCGCTCTGTCGGTCATCACAGATCCGTCGTCTCTCGTCCTTCACGCGAACGCTCCGCACGGGGACCAGACCCCGGCGGAGCGCCGATCGGTTGTGCCACGCGGTATCCGCTCGGGCGCTCCCGGAGGAGTGCCGCCAGGACCGGCGCGGACGTCGATTGTGCGAATGGGCTCCCGGCAGGCGCCGGGCGCAGACGGGCCAGCATAGCCGGGGGGTCCCCGCGCAACCACCTCGAACCTCCAGCGCCGTCCCTACTCTGGCGGGGTGGCACCCGCTCGCATGCTGGCCCGGGGCCTGGCCCGGCGCTGCCCGGTCTGCGGCCAGGGCCGGCTGTTCCGCCGCTGGTTCACCATGGTCGAGCGCTGCCCCGGCTGCGGATTGCGCTTCGAGCGCATCGAGGGCCACTGGGTCGGCTCGCTCGGGATGAACACCATCGTGTCGTTCTGCGTGCTCTTCGTCGTGGTCGTCGGAGGCCTGGTGCTGTCCCACCCGACCTACCGCATGGCCCCCCTCGTGCTCACCGCGGGGCTGACGGCGGTGGTGGTGCCCCTGGCCTTCTTCCCGTCGTCACGCACGCTGTGGACCGCCATCGACCTGCTCATGCGGCCCCTCGAGCCGGGTGAGGTCCAGGGTGGCGCCGACCCCGGCCGGCGGGACTGAGCCGGCTCCGCGACCGCTTCGACACGACAACGGCGGCGCTCCAATCACGGGGAGGGACGACATCCACTCGGGCTCGCGAGATTGGCCGACAGTGGGATTCAGGCTCCGGGAGGCCACGTGTTCTTCCGATATCCGGTGTTGGGTGGTGTTGCTCCTGGTGACGTCCGTCTGCCGCCCTTGATGCGGGCCGTTCGCCCGTGAGTCGTTGTGGTGGGCGCCGGTTGGTTGTGGGTGCCGCGCTGGTCTTCCTCGGGGGACCCCTCCTGTTCCTGAACCCTCCGCAGTGCCCGTTCGCCTACACCCAGGAGCAGGTGGATGCCTCTGGTTGCATCATCGGGGCGAACATCGGGTTGCCCATGTTCCTCTTCGCCGGCCTCCTGGCGTGGGTGGCGGTCACGGTCGCCCTCGTCGTGATGGCTGCTCGCGGCCGGAGATGAGGGTGGCGAACGGTGTGCTCGCCGCCGTGGCAGTGGCGCCGTTCCTGGTGATCCTCGGGCACGCGCCCGGGATCCTCACCCTTGTCCTCGGTCCGGGTGGCGGCCCGTCCGCCGATGACGTAGTCGCCAGCTTCCGGGGTGACCGGTTGCCCACGGTGATCGCCCTGCAGTGGGGCACACCCTTTCTCTGCGGGCTCGTGATCGCCGCCATGGTCGCCGTCGGACGAACGAAGCCGATGCGTCCGTGGCTGCTGGCCTACCTGCCAGCCCTGGCGTCGATCACCGTCGTCTCGGTGATCACCTGGCACATCATCGACCCTTGAGCGGCGGGGACAGCTGCTCGAGGTGCCTGCGGTGAGGTGGGCCCGTCACCGACGGGCACCGTGCAGCGGGTGACCACTCCAGGCCGAGCCGCCTCGAGCGGCTGGCCGCATCCGACAAGGACGGGAGCCCGCCTCCTCCGTGCTCCCCCTCTACGCCGACTGGATCTTGATCTCGATGTCGACGCCGGCGGGCAGGTCGAGGCGCTGCAGGGAGTCGACGGTCTTGGCCGAGGGCTCGAGGATGTCGAGGAGGCGCTTGTGGATGCGCATCTCGAAGTGCTCCCGCGAGTCCTTGTCCTTGTGGGGCGAGCGGATCACCGTGTAGCGGTGCTTCTCGGTGGGCAGCGGGACGGGCCCCCGGATGGTGGCCTGGGTTCGCACCGCCGTCTCCACGATCTTCTTCGTCGACTGGTCGATGACCTCGTGGTCGTAGGCCTTGAGCCGGATGCGGATCCTCTGGCTCATCCGGACATCCGGGGGCTCTGTCCCCGGAGACCCCCGGACGGCACGGGGCCCCTTCGGGGCACTGTCCTCCTGGCCCCGGCGAGCCAGGTCACCTTCGGTGACGGCTCGCCGGTCACTTGAGGATGTTGGTGACGCGACCGGCGCCGACGGTGCGGCCACCCTCGCGGATGGCGAAGCGCAGCCCCTCGTCCATGGCGATGGGGTTGATCAGCTCGACGGTGATGGAGATGTTGTCACCCGGCATGATCATCTCGGTGCCCTCGGGCAGGGTGATCTGGCCGGTGACGTCGGTGGTGCGGAAGTAGAACTGCGGTCGGTAGTTGTTGAAGAAGGGCTTGTGGCGGCCCCCCTCCTCCTTGGTCAGTACGTAGACCTGGCCCTCGAACTGGGTGTGGGGCGTGATCGAGCCGGGCTTGCACAGCACCTGGCCCCGCTCCACGTCCTCCTTCTTGGTGCCCCGCAGCAGGGCGCCGATGTTGTCGCCGGCCTGGCCCTCGTCGAGGATCTTGCGGAACATCTCCACCCCAGTGCAGGTGGTGGTCTGGGTGGGCCGGATGCCCACGATCTCCACCGAGTCGCCGGTGTGGACGGCCCCCTGCTCGACCTTGCCGGTCACGACCGTCCCCCGGCCGGTGATGGAGAAGACGTCCTCGATGGGCATCAGGAAGGGCTTGTCGAGGTCGCGGGCCGGCTCGGGCACGTAGCTGTCGACGGCCTCCATGAGCTCCAGGACCTGGGCCTTGGCCTCGTCGTCCCCGTCGAGCGCCTTGAGCGCCGAGACCCGTACCACCGGGGTGTCGTCCCCGGGGAACTCGTACTCGTTGAGCAGTTCCCGCACCTCGAGCTCGACCAGGTCGAGCAGCTCCTCGTCGTCGACCATGTCGGCCTTGTTGAGCGCGACCACGATCGAGGGCACGCCCACCTGGCGGGCGAGCAGCACGTGCTCCCGGGTCTGGGGCATGGGGCCGTCGGCGGCGGAGACCACCAGGATGGCGCCGTCGACCTGGGCGGCGCCGGTGATCATGTTCTTGATGTAGTCGGCGTGGCCCGGCATGTCGACGTGGGCGTAGTGGCGGTTGCCCGTCTCGTACTCGATGTGGGAGATGGTGATGGTGATGCCCCGGGCCTTCTCCTCGGGCGCCTTGTCGATCTCCTCGAAGCTCATGACCTGCACCCCGGGGTTGGCCTCGGCCAGGACCTTGGTGATGGCCGCGGTCAACGTGGTCTTGCCGTGGTCGATGTGGCCCATCGTGCCCACGTTGAGGTGGGGCTTGTTCCGCTCGAACTTCGCCTTGGCCATGTCGTCAGCTTTCCTTTCGAGGGGTTGCGTCCATCATCGACTGCACGGGACCTCGGGCTACTCGCCCCGGACCCGGGCGACGATCTCGTCGGCGATCGCCTTGGGGACCTGCTGGTAGGAGTGGAACTGCATGGTGTAGGTGGCGCGGCCCTGGGTGCGCGAGCGCAGATCGGTAGCGTATCCGAACATGTCGGACAGGGGCACCTGGGCCCGGATGACCATGCTGTTGCCCCGCTGGTCGCTGGCCTCCACCTTGCCCCGGCGGGCGTTGAGGTCGCCGAACACATCGCCCATGTAGTCCTCGGGGGTCACCACCTCCACGGCCATGATGGGCTCGAGCAGGGCGGGCTTGGCCTTGCGGGCCGCCTCCTTGAACGCCATGGAGCCGGCGATCTTGAACGCCATCTCCGAGGAGTCGACGTCGTGGCTCGAGCCGTCGGTGAGCACGGCCCGCACGTCGACCACGGGGTAGCCGGCCAGCACGCCCGAGGCGAGCGAGGCCTGGATGCCCTGGTCGACCGAGGGGATGAACTCCTTGGGGATGCGCCCGCCGGTGATCTTGTCGACGAACTCGTAGCCGCCGCCGGGGCCGGTGGGCTCGAGGTCGATGACCACGTGGGCGAACTGGCCCGAGCCACCGGTCTGCTTGACGTGGCGGTAGGTCACCTTCTGGGCCGGAGCGGTGATGGTCTCTCGGTAGGCAACCTGGGGCTTGCCCACGGTGGCGTCGACCTTGAACTCCCGCAGCATGCGGTCGACGATGACCTCGAGGTGCAGCTCGCCCTGGCCCGAGATCACCGTCTGGCCGGTGTCCTCGTCGGTGCGCACCTGGAAGGTGGGGTCCTCCTCGGACAGGGCCTGGAGGGCCTTGGACAGCTTGTCCTGGTCGGACTTCGTCTTGGGCTCCACGGCGACGTGGATGACCGGCTCGGGGAAGTCGATGGCCTCGAGCACGATGGGTTGGTCGGGGTCGCACAGGGTGTCGCCGGTGGTGGTGCCCTTGAGGCCGATGGCGGCCACGATGTCGCCGGCGAAGATCGCCTCCAGGTCGGCCCGGGTGTTGGCGTGCATCTGCAGCAGCCGGCCCACCCGCTCCTTGCGGTCCTTGGTGGAGTTGTAGACGTAGGAACCCGACTCGAGCCTGCCCGAGTACACCCGGAAGTAGGTGAGCTTGCCCACGTGGGGGTCGCTCATGATCTTGAACGCCAGCGCCGAGAAGGGCCCGTTGTCGTCGGCCGGGCGCTCCAGCTCCTCGATGCCCTTGGGGTCGAGGCCCCGGATGGCGGCCAGGTCCGGCGGCGCGGGAAGGAAGTCGACCACGGCGTCGAGCATGGGCTGGACGCCCTTGTTCTTGAAGGCCGAGCCGCACAGCACCGGCACGCAGTGGCTGGCGATCGTGCCGGCCCGCAGGGCCCGGCGCAGGTCGTCGGCCGTGATCTCCTCGTCGCCGGCGTACTTCTCGAGGATGATGTCGTCGAACTCGGAGAGGACGTCGAGCAGCTTGGCCTGCCATGCCTCGGCCTCGGCCACCAGCTCGTCGGGCACGTCGGTGACGGCCCACTCCTCGCCCTTCTCGCCCTCGGCGTCGGCCCAGACCAAGCCCTTCATGTTGATCAGGTCGACCACCCCGCGGAAGTGGCCCTCGGCTCCGATGGGGATCTGCACCACGGCCACCTTGGCCTGGAGCCGGTCCTCGATGGAGTCGACCGCGGCGAAGAAGTCGGCGCCGATGCGGTCCATCTTGTTGATGAAGCAGATGCGGGGGACCCCGTACTTGTTGGCCTGGCGCCACACCGTCTCGGACTGCGGCTCGACCCCCGACACGGCGTCGAAGACGGCCACGGCGCCGTCGAGCACGCGCAGCGACCGCTCCACCTCGACGGTGAAGTCGACGTGACCTGGCGTGTCGATGATGTTGATGGTGTGGCCGCGCCAGGCGCAGGTGGTGGCGGCCGAGGTGATGGTGATGCCCCGCTCCTGCTCCTGGACCATCCAGTCCATGGTGGCCGCGCCCTCGTGGACCTCACCGATCTTGTAGTTCTTGCCCGTGTAGTAGAGGATCCGCTCGGTCGTGGTCGTCTTGCCCGCGTCGATGTGGGCCATGATCCCGATGTTGCGGACCCGGCCGAGGGGCGTCTGACGCTGTGCGCTCATGGGAACTCCTTCGCGGGATGCGCGTGAGCCTGCCGCGTTCGAGAGGATCGGAGAGGAGGCCGCGGCCGGGGCCGCGACGAACCAGCCTATCGGCGGGGCACCGCCGACCGGCGTCTACCAGCGGTAGTGAGCGAAGGCCTTGTTGGACTCGGCCATCTTCTGCAGGTCTTCCTTGCGCTTCATGCTGGCGCCGATGCCGTTGGAGGCGTCGAGCAGCTCGTTGGCCATGCGCTCGGCCATGGTCTTCTCCCGGCGCTGGCGGGCGTAGCCCACCACCCAGCGGATCGACAGGGTGTTGGCCCGGCGGGGAGGCACCTCCACCGGCACCTGGTACGTGGCGCCGCCGACCCGGCGGCTCTTGACCTCCAGGGCCGGCTTGACGTTGTCCATGGCCCGCTTGAGCGTGCCGATGGGCTCGGCCCCCGTCTTGTCCCTGATGATGTCGAGGGCGTCGTAGACGATGCGCTCGGCCGTGGAGCGCTTGCCCCGCTGGAGCACCTTGTTGACGATCTGGGTGACCAGCAGGGAGCGGTAGATGGGATCGGGCGTCAGCACCCGGCGAGGGGGCGGGCCCTTGCGAGGCACGGCTAGGCCTTCTTGGCGCCGTAGCGGCTGCGGGCCTGCTTGCGGTCGCGCACGCCGGCGGCGTCGAGCGCGCCGCGGATGACCTTGTAGCGCACCCCGGGTAGGTCCTTCACCCGGCCGCCCCGCACCAGCACGATCGAGTGCTCCTGGAGGTTGTGGCCCTCACCGGGGATGTAGGCGGTGATCTCCATCCCGCTGGTCAGGCGCACCCGAGCCACCTTGCGCAGCGCCGAGTTCGGCTTCTTCGGGGTGTTGGTATAGACGCGCGTGCACACACCTCGGCGCTGGGGGGCACCCTTGAGGGCGGCGGTCTTGCCCTTCTCGGGCTTGGACTCGCGGCCCTTGCGGACCAACTGCTGGATGGTGGGCACGAAGGGTGGAGTCTACGGGGCCGGGAGCACGGGCCACAACCGCCGCATCCGGCACCGGCGGCAGCGGCACCGGCCAGCTTTGTGGGCAGTTGTAGCCCTCTGGGGTCCAGAACTGCCCACAAAGCCGGGTGCAAAAGTGCAGCCGCTAGACCGAGCCCTCCCGAGGGAGGTCGACCACCTCGGCCATCGGCTCCTCGGGTCCGGCACCGTCCAGCACCGCGGCCTCCCCGTCACCGGTGTAGCCGTCGCCCTGGGTCGCCAGCCACGAGGCCAGGTCGTCGCCCTCGGTGTCGTCCTCGCTCGTCCAGAACTGCATCGGCTCGTACTCGGGGGCGACGGTCTCAAAGGCGCGGTAGCGGTCCATGCCCGTGCCCGCCGGGATCAGCTTGCCGATGATGATGTTCTCCTTGAGCCCGACGAGGGAGTCGGACCTCGACTCGATGGCCGCCTCGGTGAGGACCCGAGTTGTCTCCTGGAACGACGCCGCCGACAGCCACGAGTCGGTGGCCAGTGACGCCTTGGTGATGCCCATGAGCTCGGGCCGACCCTCGGCCGGCAGCTGCCCGGCCTGGAGCAGCTGGCGGTTGGTCTCGGCGTAGACCCGGGCGTCGACCTGCTCGCCGGGCAGGAAGGGCGAGTTGCCCGGCTCCTGCACCGCCACCCGCCTGGTCATCTGGCGCACGATGAGCTCGATGTGCTTGTCGTGGATCGACACACCCTGGTCCCGGTAGACCCGCTGGACCTGGTCGACCAGGTACATCTGGGTCTCCCGCACCCCCTTGATCTCGAGCAGCTCCTTGGGGTCGCGGGGGCCTTCGACCAGGGCATCGCCGGCCGTGACCTCCTGGCCCTCGCTCACCTCCAGGCGGCTGGGCCCGGGGACGACGTAGCTGTCCTCGGTCCCGTCGTCGGCCACCACCGTGACGGTCCGGCCCCGGCCTTCGTCCTCGCCGATGCGGACCACGCCCGACACCCGGGCCAGGGTGGCCTTGCCCTTGGGGCTGCGGGCCTCGAACAGCTCCACCACCCGGGGCAGACCGCCGGCGATGTCGCCCACCCCCGAGGAGACGCCCCCGGTGTGGAAGGTGCGCATGGTGAGCTGGGTCCCGGGCTCCCCGATCGACTGGGCGGCGATGACCCCCACCGCCTCACCCAGCTCGATGTTGTTGCCCGTGGCCAGCGACCGCCCGTAGCAGGCGGCGCAGATCCCCTGGGGCGCGTCGCAGGTGAGCACCGAGCGCACGCGCACCCGATCCACGCCCGGGTCGTCGCGCAGAGCGACCACGTCCTGCGGACCCACCATGGTCCCCGCCGCCAGCGTCCGCCCGTCGGCGAGGGTGACGTCGTCGACCAACACCCGGCCCTCCAGGCGGGTCTCGAGGTAGCTGCGCGTGCCGGCGGCGTCGGGGACGATCCCCTCGATCCACAGGCCGCGGGGCGACCCGCAGTCCTCGGCACGCACGATCAGCTCCTGGGCCACGTCGACGAGGCGCCGGGTGAGGTAGCCCGAGTCGGCGGTGCGCAGGGCGGTGTCCACCAGGCCCTTGCGGGCACCGGGGGTGGCGATGAAGTACTCCAGCATCGTCAGCCCCTCGCGGAAGTTGGACTTGATGGGCCGGGGGATGAAGTCGCCCCTGGGGTTGGTCACCAGGCCCCGCATGCCGGCGATCTGGCGAATCTGCAGCACGTTGCCGCGGGCCCCGGAGGTGACCATCATCTCGATGGGGTTGAAGACCTGGGACTCCATGCCCGTGCGCATGGCCCCCTCCACCTCGGCGGTGGCGTTGGTCCAGATCTCCACCTCCTTCTGGCGACGCTCCCCGTCGGTGATGATCCCCCGCTTGAACTGGGTCTCGACCTTCTCGGCCTCGGCCTCGTAGCGGTCGAGGATCGAGCGCTTCTCGACCGGGGTGCGCACGTCGTCGATGGAGAAGGTGAGCCCCGACTGGGTGGCGTAGCGGAAGGCGACGTTCTTGATGGCGTCGGCGCACGAGGCCACCACCGCCTTGGAGTAGCTGTCGGACAGCCGCTCGATGATGGCGCCGACGTTGGTGTTGCGCTTGCCCACCACGTCGTTGACGTAGCCGAAGCCCTCGGGCAAGGCCTGGTTGAAGAACAGGCGCCCGGCCGTGGTCGGGGTGTAGACCGAGGACCCGTTGGACGACGCGTCGTCACGCAGCTCGGGGATGCGGACCTCGATCTCCTCGTGCAGGGTGATGGCCCCCGCCTCGTAGGCCCGCTCCACCTCGTGGAGGTGACGGAAGACGCGGCGCTCCTCGGGCGCCTTGGGCGTGAGCAGGGTCAGGTAGTAGGCGCCCAGCACCATGTCCTTGGTCGGGGTGATGATGGGGCGGCCGTTGGCCGGCGAGAGGATGTTGTTGGCCGAGAGCATGAGCACCCGGGCCTCGGCCTGGGCCTCGGCCGACAGGGGCAGGTGCACGGCCATCTGGTCGCCGTCGAAGTCGGCGTTGAACGCGGTGCACACCAGCGGGTGGATCTGAATGGCCTTGCCCTCGACCAGCACCGGCTCGAACGCCTGGATGCCCAGGCGGTGCAGGGTGGGAGCCCGGTTGAGCAGCACCGGGTGCTCACGGATGACCTCGGCCAGCACGTCCCACACCTGGGGGCGGCGGCGCTCGACCATCCGCTTGGCCGACTTGATGTTCTGGGCCAGCTCGGTGTCGACCAGGCGCTTCATGACGAAGGGCTTGAACAGCTCCAGGGCCATGAGCTTGGGCAGGCCGCACTGGTGCAGCTCGAGGGTGGGGCCGACCACGATGACCGAGCGGCCCGAGTAGTCGACCCGCTTGCCCAGCAGGTTCTGGCGGAAGCGGCCCTGCTTGCCCTTGAGCATGTCGGACAGCGACTTGAGCGGGCGGTTGCCCGGCCCGGTGACGGGGCGACCCCGACGGCCGTTGTCGAACAGGGCGTCGACGGCCTCCTGGAGCATGCGCTTCTCGTTGTTGACGATGATCTCGGGCGCGCCCAGGTCGAGCAGGCGCTTGAGCCGGTTGTTGCGGTTGATGACCCGGCGGTAGAGGTCGTTCAGGTCGGAGGTGGCGAAGCGGCCACCGTCGAGTTGCACCATGGGACGCAGGTCGGGCGGGATGACGGGCACGACGTCGAGGATCATGGCCCGGGGGTTGTTGACCCGCCGGCCGTGCTCGTCACGGCGGTTGAAGGCGCTGACGATCTTGAGCCGCTTGATGGCCTTCTGCTTGCGCTGGGCCGACAGGGGGCGCTGGCCGTCGGAGGGATCGATGGCCTCCCGGAGCTTGACCTCCTCCTCGTCGAAGTCGATGCGCTCGATCAGCCGGGCCAGGACCTCGGCCCCCATGCCCCCCTCGAAGTAGGCGCCGTAGCGGTCCTTGAGCTCGCGCCAGAGCAGCTCGTCCTCGACGATCTTGCGCCCGTGCAGGCCCTTGAACTCGTCGAAGGCGCGCTGCACCAGGTCGAGCTCGGCGTCGGCCCGCTCCCGGACGTTGGCGATGTCGCGCTCGGCCAGGCGCTGGCGGGCCTTGAGGTCGGCGTCCTTGGCGCCCTCGGCCTCCAGCGCAGCCAGCTCGTCCTCGAGGGCCTTGTACTTGCGGTCGATCTCCAGGTCGCGCTGCTTGGTCACCTCCTCGAGCTCCTCGGCCAGCTCGGCCTCGAGGTTCCCCAGCTCCTCGTGGCGCTTGTCCTCGTCGACCCAGGTCACCAGGTTGGCGGCGAAGTAGATGACCTTCTCGAGCTGCTTGGCCTTGAGCTCCTCGCGGGCCTCGATGCCGGCCAGCAGGTACGCCAGCCACGAACGGGTCCCCCGCAGGTACCAGATGTGGACCACGGGTGCGGCCAGCTCGATGTGGCCCATGCGCTCCCGGCGGACCTTGGAGCGGGTGACCTCGACGCCGCAGCGCTCGCAGATGATCCCCTTGAAGCGCACCCGCTTGTACTTGCCGCAGTAGCACTCCCAGTCCTTGGTGGGACCGAAGATCTTCTCGCAGAACAGGCCGTCCTTCTCGGGCTTGAGGGTGCGGTAGTTGATGGTCTCGGGCTTCTTGACCTCCCCGTTGGACCACGTGCGCACCGAGTCGGCCGTGGCCAGGCCGATGCGGAGCTGGTCGAAGTTGTTCACGTCGAGCACCTGATTCCTCCTACGCCCGGTTCCCGAACACTGCTCTCACGTTCCTCGTCATCGCAGCGCCTCCGGCGCTCCGTCTCTCCCCCGACCGGCCAAGCTCGCTGCGCTCGACGGCCGGTCGTCCTCTCCCTCAGTCCGTCAGATCCCTCAGACCCGTTCCCGGCGCCGCTCGTCCTCTTCGTCGGACCCCCGCTCGGGCCGGGAGAGGTCGATCCCCAGCTCCTCGGCCGTGCGGAAGACGTCCTCGTCGAGCTCGCGCATCTCGATCTCGGCCCCGGCGTTGTCGAGCACCTCGACGTTGAGGCACAGGGCCTGCATCTCCTTGATGAGCACCTTGAAGCTCTCGGGGATGCCCGGCTCGGGGATGTTCTCGCCCTTGACGATGGCCTCGTAGACCTTGACCCGGCCCAGCACGTCATCGGACTTGATGGTGAGCAGCTCCTGGAGGCAGTAGGCCGACCCGTAGGCCTCCAGGGCCCACACCTCCATCTCGCCGAAGCGCTGGCCCCCGAACTGGGCCTTGCCGCCCAGGGGCTGCTGGGTGATCATCGAGTACGGGCCGGTCGAGCGGGCGTGGATCTTGTCGTCGACCAGGTGGGCGAGCTTGAGGATGTAGACGTAGCCCACCGTGATGGGGTTGTCGTAGGGCTCGCCGGTGCGCCCGTTGTAGAGGGTGGTCTTGCCGTCGGTGCCGATGAGGCGCCCGCCGTCGCCGTAGCCGGCGTCAACCGCCTCGGGGTGCAGGGCACCGAAGATCTGCTGGATGGTGGGGTGACGGCCCACCTCCTCGTCCCAGTGGGCGCCGTCGAAGACGGGCGTGGCCACCAGGGTGGACGGTGCGGTCGAGGGGCGGGTCTTGGTCTCGGTGCCCCGGACGGGCTCGTCGCCCACGTCGACGTTGCCGTCGCCCGACAGGTCCCAGCCCCAGCGGGCGGCGTAGCCGAGGTGGGCTTCGAGCACCTGGCCCACGTTCATGCGCGAGGGCACACCCAGCGGGTTGAGGATGATGTCGACGGGCGTGCCGTCGGCCAGGAAGGGCATGTCCTCCACGGGCAGGATGCGGCTGATGACGCCCTTGTTGCCGTGGCGCCCGGCCAGCTTGTCGCCCACCGAGATCTTGCGCTTCTGGGCCACGTAGACCCGGACCAGCTGGTTGACCCCGGGGGGCAGCTCGTGGGCCTCGTCCCGGCTGAACACCTTGACGTCGATGACCTTGCCCGACTCGCCGTGGGGCACCTTGAGGCTGGTGTCGCGCACCTCCCGGGCCTTCTCGCCGAAGATGGCCCGCAGCAGGCGCTCCTCGGGCGTGAGCTCGGTCTCGCCCTTGGGGGTGACCTTGCCCACCAGCACGTCGCCGGGGTCGACCTCGGCGCCCACCCGGATGATCCCCCGGTCGTCGAGGTCGGCCAGGATGTCGTCGGAGAGGTTGGGGATGTCGCGGGTGATCTCCTCGGGACCGAGCTTGGTGTCCCGCGCGTCGATCTCGTGGCTGTGGATGTGGATCGAGGTGAGCACGTCGTCGCGCACGAGGCGCTCGGACAGGATGATGGCGTCCTCGAAGTTGTAGCCCTCCCAGGGCATGAAGGCGACCAGCAGGTTCTTGCCCAGGGCCAGCTCGCCGTTCTCCGTGGACGGGCCGTCGGCCAGCACGTCGCCGGCCTTCACCCGGTCGCCCTCGGCGACCCGGCCGTGCTGGTTGATGCAGGTGTCCTGGTTGGAGCGGCGGAACTTCGAGACCCGGTAGACCTTGCGCCGGGAGGCGGCACTGCGACGGTTGGTGCCGTCGGCGTCGTACTCCACGGTGATGTGGTCGCCGCTGACCTCGGTGACGGTGCCGTCGCCGGTAGCCAGGAGCATGTCCCCGCCGTCCCGGGCGGTCCGGGACTCCATGCCCGTGCCGATGTAGGGGGCCTCGGCCCGCACCAGGGGCACCGCCTGGCGCTGCATGTTGGCGCCCATGAGGGCCCGGTTGGCGTCGTCGTGCTCGAGGAAGGGGATGAGGGCGGTGGCCACCGAGACGATCTGCTGGGGAGCCACGTCCATGAGCTGGACCTCGGCCGGGGGAACCGAGCTGATCTCGGTGGTGGCCCCGAAGAACACGTCCCGCTCGAGCTGGAGCTTGAGATCGGACAGGGACGCCGAGGTGGGGCTGCGCCGCACCAGCACCCGCTCCTCGGTGAAGCGGCCCTCGTCGTCGAGAGGGGTGTTGGCCTGGGCGACGACGTACTCCTCCTCCTCGTCGGCGGCCAGGTAGACGATCTCGTCGGTCACCCGGCCGTCAACCACCCGGCGGTAGGGGGACTCGATGAAGCCGAAGTCGTTGACCCGGGCGTAGGTGGCCAGCGCCCCGTTGAGGCCGATGTTGGGCCCCTCGGGCGTCTCGATGGGACACATCCGGCCGTAGTGGGAGAAGTGGACGTCGCGCACCTCGAAGCCGGCCCTTTCCCGGGACAGCCCCCCGGGGCCCAGGGCGGACAGGCTGCGGCGGTGGGCCAGCGCCGACAGGGGGTTCACCTGGTTCATGAACTGCGAGAGCTGGCTGGTGCCGAAGAACTCCTTGATGGCCGCCACCACCGGGCGGATGTTGATGAGGGTCTGGGGGGTGATCGCCTCGACGTCCTGGGTGGTCATGCGCTCGCGGACCACCCGCTCCATGCGCGACAGGCCCACCCGCACCTGGTTCTGGATGAGCTCGCCCACCGAGCGGATGCGCCGGTTGGCGAAGTGGTCCTGGTCGTCGAGGCGGTAGCCGGCCTCGCCCGAGGCCAGGTGGAGCAGGTAGGTGGTGGCGGCCAGCACCTCGACCCGGGAGAGGATCGACTGTTCCTCCTCGGGCCGCTCGATGCCGGTGAGGCCGAAGAGCGACTCCAGCTTGTCGATCTCGGGGCCGAGCTTGCGGTTGAGCTTGTAGCGGCCCACCCGGGAAAGGTCGTAGCGCTTGGGGTTGAAGAAGGCGTTCTCGAAGTAGTTGCGGGAGGCGTCGGGGGTCGGGGGCTCACCCGGGCGGGCCCGCTTGTAGATCTCGATCAGCGCCTCCTCCTGGGTGGGGGCGAGGTCGCGCTCTTTGTCCCACTGGCCCTCGAGGAAGTCGAAGTGGCGCACGAGGCGGTCGAGGAAGCCGGGGTGGTGCTCCTCGTCGTAGCCCAGGGCCCGCAGCAGCACGAAGAGGCTGAGGCGGCGCTTGCGGGCCACCCGAGTGCCGGCGGTGACGTCCTTGCCCGGCTTCTGCTCGACGTCGAACTCGATCCACTCGCCCCGGTAGGGGTGGATCGTGCCGGTGACGAGCTGGTGCTTGGCCAGGTTGCGCAGGCGGAAGCGCTCACCGGGCTGGAAGATGACCCCGGGGCTGCGCACCAGCTGGGACACCACCACCCGCTCCGTGCCGTTGATGATGAAGGTGCCCTTGTCGGTCATCATGGGGAAGTCCCCCATGAAGACGGTCTGCTCCTTGATCTCGCCCGTGGTGGCGTTCATGAACCGGGCCCGCACGAAGATGGGGGCGGAGTAGGTGATGTCCTTCTCCTTGCACTCCTCCACGCTGAACTTGGGCGGGGGGCACAGGTCGTCGTCGTCAGGGTCGAACTCCAGCTCGAGGCGCAGCGTGCCGCTGAAGTCCTCGATGGGGCTGATGTCGCGGAAGGTCTCGTTCAGGCCCTTGCCCAGGAACCACTCGAACGAGGCGCTCTGGATGGAGACGAGGTCGGGAAGGCTGAGGACCTCGTCGAGGTTGGCGAAGGAATAGCGGTCCCGGGCGGCGAGACGAGCAGGCAAGGGGTGCTCCTAGGCGCAGGCGAGCAGGGAAAGCGGCACGCGCCGGGTCGACTCGCAAGGAGAAAGGCGACCAGGGGGGCGGGCACGGCGACCTGCAAACATACCGCCGCGACGCCTGAGAAGCAACCCCTTTCCGGGGTCGGCAAACAGCGGCCGGCTGGCTGGCGGCCAGCAGGCTACGCCCCTGCTCGGAGCGCCGTCAACGCCTCAGCCTCGCAGCTGCGAGGCTGACCGACCGGGCGCCGAGCGCAGCGAGGCCTGCCCGGTCGGAACGGCGATCAGCGCCGCCGGAGGCGGCGCCGAGCCCTTCCGGCGAGCGAAGGCTCGCCTGTTGTTACTTGACCTCGACCGTGGCGCCGGCGCCCTCGAGGGCGGCCCTGGCCTTCTCGGCGTCGTCCTTGGAGACCTTCTCGAGCACCGGCTTGGGGGCGCTGTCGACCACGTCCTTGGCCTCCTTCAGGCCCAGGCTGGTGAGCGAGCGCACCTCCTTGATGACCTGGATCTTCTTCTCCCCGGCAGCGACGAGGACCACGTCGAACTCGTCCTGCTCCTCCTCGGCAGCCGGTGCCTCCTCCCCTCCCCCGCCGCCGGCGGGAGCGGCCACGGCGACCGGCGCGGCCGCGGTCACCTCGAAGCGCTCTTCGAACGCCTTGAGCAGCTCGGAGAGCTCGAGCACGGTCATGCCCGAGATCGCGTCGAGGATCTCTTCCTTGGTTGCCATCAGTCTTCTCCTTCGTCGAAGTCACCGCCGAACCGCAGGTTCGACGGTGAGATGTCTCGAGCTCCGGGCACCGGCAACGCCGGCACCCTCCGCGATGAACACTTCGTTGGGCGAGCTCCGACCGCCTGGACCGCCCCCCCAAGGGGCGCCTTCGGCGCTGCTGTGGCCGGGGGCCGGCCTCCCCGAGCGCTCACTCGCTGTCCTGGGGCTCACCGGCGGAGCGCTGGTCGATGAGGGCCGACAGGCCGTAGGCGAGGTTCCGAGGCAGCGCCTGGAGCAGGCCGGCGAACTGTTGCAGCGGGGCGGCCAGGCCGCCCGCCAGGCGGGCCAGCAGCACCGGGCGCGGCGGCACCTCGGCCAGGGCCCGGGTCTGGTCGGCCGAGAGGGCGCTCGTGCCGAGCACGCCGCCTTTGATCACCAGCGCCGGGTTGGCCCGGGCGTAGTCGCGCAGGGCCTTGGCCACCTCGACCGGGTCGCCGGTGACGAAGGCCAGAGCCGTGGGACCGGTCAACAGCGAGTCCACCCCGTCGAGCTCGAGCTCCTGGGCGGCCCGGCGCACCAGGGTGTTCTTGTAGATGCGGTAGTCACCGCCGGCCTGGCGCACGTTGCGGCGCAGCTCGGCCAGCTCACCCACCTTCAGGCCCCGGTACTCGGTGAGGAGGGTGGCCCCCGACGCCGTCAGCCGGTCGCGCACCTCGGCGACCACCGCCACCTTCTCCGGCCTCGGGTTGTCCATCACGTCCTCGACACAGCATCGGGCTCGCAGCGCGCGAACCCCGGGAGCACGTGGAGTTCGCCTCGTCGGGTAGGGGATCTCCCCTTTGCGCGCCAAGCGCACCGGAGGTCTGCGGCGAGCGGATCGGTTGTGGAGCCGAGGCTAGCCCCTCGCCTCGCCCCCACCAAGCCTGCGAAGGGCCCTACAGCCGGGCGGTGTCGACCTTGACCCCCGGGCCCATCGTCGACGACACGCTCACCCGCTTCACGTAGCGGCCCTTCGACGCCGAGGGCTTGACCCGGTGAAGCTCCTCGACCAGGGCGGTGAAGTTCGACATCAGCGAGTCGGTGGTGAAGCTCGCCCGACCGATGGGCACGTGCACGTTGGCGCCCTGGCGCTCGGTGCGGTACTCCACCCGGCCGGCCTTGAACTCCTGCACGGCCCGGCCCACGTCGGTGGTCACCGTGCCCGTCTTGGGGTTGGGCATGAGGCCTCGGGGACCGAGGGTCCGGCCCAGGCGGGCCACCTGGGCCATCTGGTCGGGCGTGGCGATGGCCACGTCGAAGTCGAGCATGCCCCCCTGGACCTGGGCGATCAGGTCGTCGGCGCCCACCAGGTCGGCGCCCGCCGCCCTGGCCTCGGCGGCGGCATCCCCGGTGGCGAACACCGCCACCCTGACCTCCTTGCCCGTCCCGGCGGGCAGCGAGACGGTGCCCCGGACCTGCTGGTCGGGCTTGCGGGGGTCGACCCCGAGTTGGACGGCCACCTCGATGGTCTCGTCGAAGCGGGCGGTGGCCAGGCTCTTGGCCAGCTCGACCGCCTCTGCCGGGCTGTGGAGGCGCTGGGGGTCGAACCGGCGAGCGGCGTCGCGGTAGCGTTTGCCCCGGCTCACCGGGCCACCTTGATCCCCATCGAGCGGGCGGTGCCCGCCACCTGGAGCTTGGCCGCCTCGAGGTCGTTGGCGTTGAGATCGGGCAGCTTGGTCTCGGCGATGGCCGTGACCTGGGCGTCGGTGATGGTTCCCACCTGCTCCCGGCCCGGGTTCTGGGACCCCTTCTCGAGGCCCAGCGCATCCCGGATCAGCACCGCCGTGGGCGGCGTCTTGGTCACGAAGGTGAAGGAGCGGTCCTCGAACACGGTGATCTCGACGGGCACGATGGTGCCCCGCTGGGCCTCGGTGGCCGCGTTGTAGGCCTTGCAGAAGTCCATGATCGCCACTCCGTGAGGACCGAGCGCGGTGCCCACCGGGGGCGCGGGGGTGGCCGCCCCGGCCGGGATCTGGATCTTGACTACGGTCGCGACCCTCTTCTTTGCCATGCTGCCTCCTCCTACCGCCCGGCCGCCTACAGCTTGGCGATCTCGCTGAACTCCAGCTCGACCGGTGTCTCCCGGCCGAAGATGTTGACCAGCACCTTCACCTTGAGCTGATCCTCGTTGATCTCGGCGATCTGGCCGGAGAAGTCGGCGAAGGGGCCCTGGCGGACCCGCACGCTCTCCCCCACCTCGTACTCGAGCCTGGGCCGCTGGCGGACCACGGCCGGGCCCCCCACCTCGTCGGGCTGGGCCAGCGCGGCCTCGACGTCGGCCCGGGACAGGGGCAGCGGCTTGCCCGCCCCGCCCACGAAGCCGGTCACCCCGGGGGTGTTGCGGATGACGTCCCAGGAGCGGTCGTCGAGGAAGCACCGCAGGTATAGGTAGCCCGGGTACACCTTCTTCTGCACCACGACCTTCTTGCCGCCCTTGAACTCGATGACGTCCTCCATGGGGATGGCCACCTCGAAGATGGAGTCCTCCATCCCCATGGAGGCGATGCGGCTCTCCACGTTGGACTTGACCTTGTTCTCGTAGCCCGACTGGGTGTGGACCACGTACCAGTTCCCGGGGCGGTCGTAGGGGCTCTGGCGCCGGGGTACCTCGGCGATCAGGTCCTCGGCGTCGACCACCTCCACCTCCTCGCTGCCGACGGCCCCGCCGGCGGCGGCGCCGTCGGGTGCCGATCCGGTGCCAGCCGAAGCACCGCCTCCCAGGATGGCCGCGGCCTCCCCCGGGGTCATGCCCTCGGGCGGGCGCAGGTCGTCGTCGCCGGCAGCCGACTGCGCGGTCATGGCGTCATCCGCCGAAGAGGAAGAAGACGCTCTCGGCGAAGGCGTAGTCGAGACCGAAGATGAACGTGGTCAGCACCACCAGGGTGAACAGCACGATGCCCGAGTACCGCACCACCTCGGCCCGGCTGGGCCAGGCCACCTTGCGCAGCTCGCTGCGGACCTCGTGGAGGTACTCCTTGGGGCTGGTGCGCTCCGTCGCCGGGCGGGGGGCAGGGCGGGCCTGGGTCCTGGGCTTGGCCCGCGCCGGCTCGCCGTCGGGGCCGAGCTCGCCCTGGCGCTGCAGCATCCTCTTGGTCTGTCGGTTCATCGCCATGAGCACCACACTGCCGTCATCTGCCGGGGTCGGGGGGCCGGGGGCACGCAGGGCAGGAGGGACTCGAACCCCCAACCGCCGGTTTTGGAGACCGGTGCTCTGCCAAATTGAGCTACTGCCCTCCGGGAGGGTCGGAGACGAGGATAGCGGGTGGGAGGATCAGCCGGCGAGGGGAACCCTGCGGCCGCGGGTCCGGGAGGCGATGACGAGGGCCCCCGCGGCGCCGGCGGTGGCCACGGCCAGTCCCCCGACGTACACCACCCGGTGGCCGCTCAGCAGCGAGCGCAACAGGTGACGCTCGCCCGCCTCCTCCAGGGAGGCGAGCACGTCGGCCACCAACTCGGGACCGGGATCGAACAGGTCGCTGCGCAAGGTCCTCAGGGTGCGCAGCAGCTTGCGGTAGCGGGCCAGCTCGGCCTGGCACCGCAGGCAGCTCTCCACGTGGCGCCGGCCCCGCCAGTCGTCGACGGCGACGCCCTCGGCGGTGGTCGTCACCATGCCCGCCAGGTCCTCACACCGCACGGGCGGTCACCTCCTCCCGCGTCTCGCGTTCGGGGAAGAGCCGGGCGCGCAGCCGGGCCCGGGCCCGGTGCAGGCGGACCTTGGCAGCCGTCTCGGTGATCCCCAGCTCGGCAGCGATGTCCTCGTGGCGCAGGTCGTAGACGTCGCGCAGCACTACCACGGCCCGCAGGCGAGGTGGGAGCTCCTGGAGGGCCTGGGTCAGCTCGTCCCGCAGGGCACCCACATCGGCCCGGGCCTGGGGGTCGCGCTCGGCGCAGTGGTCGGCCAGAGGGGCGTCGTCGGCCAGCTCCTCGTGGCGGTGGCGCCTGCGCCGCTCCAGATGGGTCACCGCGCAGTTGGCGGTGATGCGGTACATCCAGGTGGTGAAGCGGGCGTCCCCCCGAAACCTCGAGATGCCGCGGTAGGCCCGGAGGTAGGCCTCCTGCACCACGTCCCGGGCGTCGTCCTCGTCGCCGACCAAGCGGTAGGCCAGGGTGTAGGTCTCGGTCGAGGTCGAGCGCACCAGCTCCTCGAAAGCCCTGCGATCGCCCTCCCGGGCGGCCCGGGCCAAGGCGTCGACGGTGTCGCTGGCGTCGCTCACCGCCGGTCCGACCGGTGCTCGTGCGCCGGGGTTACCCCGTGGGATCGCTGCACGCCCAACCCGGGCCGAAGCGGCTGGCTACCGCGTCTCACGGTGGGCGGTGTGGCGGCGGTCCCAGCGGCAGTACTTCTGCAACTCGATGCGCTCGCGGTCGTTCTGCTTGTTCTTCATGGTGATGTAGTTGCGCCGCTTGCACACCTCGCAGGCGAGGGTGACCTTCACCCGCTTGTCGCTGGCCATGTCGTCGTCCTCCCTGTCGTTCCCGGAGCCGTGCTGCACGGTCCCGGCGTTGGTAGCGGCGGCCGGACTCGAACCGGCGACCCCTCGATTATGAGCCGAGTGCTCTCACCAACTGAGCTACGCCGCCACGAGAGCCGAAGCTCGGCTCCGAGCCCCCTGTCAGAATCGAACTGACGACCTTTTCCTTACCATGGAAACGCTCTGCCGACTGAGCTAAGGGGGCGGTGTACGGCCCCTTCTCTTGCGAAGGGGGCGCGCGCAGGCCGAGCATACCGGAGCCCACGGGTAGCCTCGTGCGCTGGTGGAGGTTCGCCCGGCCCGGCTCGAGGACGCCGAAGCCATCCGATCCATCTACAACCTCGAGGTCACCACCTCCCACGCCACCTTCGACCTGGTGCCCCGCAGCCTCGCCGAGCAGCGGGACTGGCTGGCGGACCGCGCCGGTGCCCATGCCGTGGTGGTGGCGGTGGAGCGCCACGAGGTGGTGGGGTTCGGCTCGCTGTCGCCGTACCGCGACCGGCCTGCCTACCGCACCACGGTGGAGGACTCGGTGTACGTCCACCGCGCCCACCAGGGCGCGGGCGTGGGCTCGGTGGTGCTGGGCGAGTTGCTGGCGGTGGCCTCGGCCCACGGCTTCCACGCGGTGATGGCCCGCATCGTGGGGGGCCACGAGGCCTCCATCGCCCTCCACCGGCGCCACGGCTTCACGCTGGTGGGCACCGAGCGGGAGGTGGGTCGCAAGTTCGGCCGCTGGCTCGACGTGGCGGTCATGCAGCGCCTGCTGTGAGTGGGCCGGGGAGGATTCGAACCTCCGTAGGCGAAGCCGGCAGGTTTACAGCCTGCTCCCTTTGGCCGCTTGGGTACCGACCCCTGGAGGGGCCACGATAGCGTGGCCGGGGTGCCCAGCTTCGACGTGGTCTCCGAGATCGACGAGCAGGAGGTGCGAAACGCCGTCGACCAGGCCCAGCGCGAGGTGGGCACGCGCTTCGACTTCAAGAACACCGGGTCCGACGTCGAGCTGGGCAAGGACGAGATCACGCTGCGCTCGGGCACCGAGGACCGCCTGGCCGCCCTGCGCCAGGTGGTCGAGGAGCGCTTCGTGCGCCGGAAGCTCTCGCTGAAGGTCCTCGACTGGGGCCGGGTCGAGGAGGCGGCGGGCTCCAGCGTCCGCCAGGTGGCGGCGCTGCGGGCCGGCATCTCGAGCGATGCGGCCCGCGACCTGAACAAGCGCATCAAGGCGCTCGGCCTCAAGGGCATCCAGTCCCAGACCCAGGGTGACACCGTGCGGGTCACCGGCAAGAAGCGCGACGACCTCCAGGCGGTGATCGGCGCCCTCAGGGATGCCGACATCGACCTGCCCCTGCAGTTCAAGAACTTCCGGGACTGACCGCCTACTCGTTGCGAGGGGCGGCGGTCGACGCCCGGGACGCGCGGGTGGGTTCCCAGCGCAGCGAGCTGGCGACGCGAGCGGCCTCGGCCTCGGCCAGCGCCAGCGCACCCCCGCTCGGGCTCATCGCCGAGGCCCACAGCAGGGCCGAGCGGGGCGCCTCGACCAGCGCCACCTGCCCCCCTGCCGGCCGGGGCGTCTCCGGCGGCGGGATGGCCTCGTCGGTGCCGGCCGCCTCGGCGTAGCGGGCGATCAGGGCCGGGGCGCCCGCCACGGCGTCGGCCAGGAACTGGTCGAGTATGGCCTTGGGGTCGACCGCGCCGCCGCCGCCCGGGTGGTACTCGGCGTGCAGGTGGGGCGAGCCCCCGCGGGCGTTGCCCGAGTCGCCCACGAAGCCGACGACCTGGCCGACCGTGACGGGCGTGCCCTGGGTCAGGCCCTCGGCCAGCCCCGAGAGGTGGGCCAGGTACCAGAACGTGCCGTTGGGCTCGACCACGTAGACGGCCAGGCCACCGAGCCCGCCGTTGGTGATGCGCACGGTGCCGTCGCTCGAGGCCCGCACCGGGGTGCCCATGGCCGCGAAGATGTCGGTGCCCATGTGGAGGCGCCAGCCCGGGCCGAAGCGAGGGAACCACCAGTCGTGGGTGTAGTTGGCCCGGCCGGCCACCGGGAAGCGGCCGAAGCCCACCAGCGCGGCTTCCTCGGGGCTCACGCCGAACTGGCCGAGCGGTGCCAGGGCCTCGATCAGCGCCCCGGTGTCGTTGGGCCCGCTGCGCTTGACCGAGTTCTGGAGGCGACGAAGGCTCTCGGGAAAGGGTCCGGCGTCGACCGGAGGCGGCTCACCGTCGCCGGGCAGGGGCGGGGGCGGGTCTCCCGGGGGCGGCAGAGGGGGGGGCTCCCCCGGCGGCGGGGGGCCGCCGGCCTCGGGAGGCAGGGTGAAGCCAGGCGGCTCCAGGTCGG
>JADDRA010000107.1 GCA_016781105.1 Actinomycetota bacterium
GGCCAAGACCCGGCCCGAGCGCACCGTCCGCCTGGCCGCGCTCTTCCACGACGTGGGCAAGCCCAAGACCCGCTCCTTCGGCCCCCGGGGCAAGGTCAGCTTCCACCACCACGAGGTGGTGGGCGCCCGCATGACCCGCGAGCGCATGCAGGCGCTGCGCTACCCCGCCGACGACATCGACGCCGTGTCCCGCCTGGTGGAGCTGCACCTGCGCTTCCACACCTACAAGATGGGCTGGACCGACAGCGCCGTGCGCCGCTACGTCCGCGACGCCGGCCCCCTGCTCGAGGAGCTCAACGAGCTCACCCGCTGCGACTGCACCACCCGCAACCGGCGCAAGGCCGAGGAGCTGGCCCGGAGGATGGACACCCTGGAGGAGCGCATCGAGGTGCTTCGGAGCCAGGAGGAGCTGAGCCGCATCCGCCCCGACCTCGACGGTAACCAGGTCATGGACCAGCTCGGCCTGGCGCCGGGCCCGCTGGTGGGTCAGGCCCTCGACCACCTCCTCGAGCTGCGCCTGGAGGAGGGTCCCCTCGGCGAGGAGGAGGCGCAGCGGCGCCTCGACGCCTGGTGGGCCGCCCGCCAGGAGGCGGGTGCGGGGGGCTGAGAGCGGGGTATGGGTCCCTGCTCCCGGCGACGCTTCTCAGCGCCGGGTGAGGGCCATCAGCTTGGGGCGGCCGAGCGTGGCCAGCAGGACCATGGCCACGAGCAGGACGAGGGCGAGCGGACGGGTTCCCAGGAGACGGACGCCGAGGACCACCGCAGCCACACCGGCGCCGGCAGCCCCGGCCCAGGAGACGATGCGGTGCCCGGGCGCCCGGCGGGCGGCGATGACGTTGACGGCGGCGAAGGTGATGAGGAACGTGAGGCCGACCGCCTCGACGAGGTGGCCAGGGACCCGATGACCGCTGCCCCGGTGGCGGTGGCCCCCAGGGCGATCACGGCCCGGTCAGGGATGCCGGCGCCGTTCACCGACGCCGCCGCAGCCGGAAGCTCTCCGTCGTCGGCCACCCGGCGGACCAGGCGGGCGGTGGCGAAGAGGGTGGCGTTGATGGCGGAGGCCGCCGCCAAAACGGCACCGATCGACACTGCCACCAGCCCGGCCGTGCCCAGCGCCTCCTCGCCTGCAGCGGCCAGCGCCACCTCCTTCTGCTCCACGATCGAGCCGGCGCCCACCAGCGAGGCGGCGCCCAGCGTCACCGGGACGTACACGCCGATCACGACGACGACGGCCCCCAGCACGCCTCGGCGCAGCGTCCGGGTCGGGTCGTCGATGTCGTCGTAGTCGTAGGTGAGCAGCTGGAAGCCCTCGTAGGCCATGAACACCGACGCCGCACCGACGATCACGCCCCCGAGATCGGCGGCCGGCACGCCCGATCCCGCGGTCGCCAGGGCGATGAGCCCCGACGAGCGGGAGCCCGAGGGCGTCGAGCACGAGCTCGGCGACTTCACCGTCGGGGTCGGGGTGCTGCGCATGGTGGCGCTCGCGGCCGTGGTCGGCGTGCTGAGCGCGGTCGTCGCCCTCGTCCTGCTCCAGTTGATCGCCCTGGCGGCGAACCTGGCCTACTTCCAGGACTGGAGCACCGAGTTGCGCACCCCGGCGGGCAACGGGCTCGGTCTGCTGGCGGCGCTCATCCCCGTGCTGGTGGCCTGGTGGTGGGGCTGATGCCAGGTCGTCGGCTCCGGCGCGGGCAGCATGCTCGGCGCGCTCGCCGTGGGCGTGGTGGCCGGCATGACGGCGTGGATCATCACCAAGGCCGTCTACGGCGCCGAGGACGCTTCAAGAAGCTGCCGATCCACTGGATGTGGTGGCCGGCCATCGGTGGGCTGGTGGTGGGGATCGGCGGCTTGGTGGAGCCGCCGGCGCTCGGGGTGGGCTACGACGTCATCGAGGCCGAGCTGGCCGGGCGGGCATGCGCCGGCAGCGGCTGCTGCCGGTGGTCCACGACGGCGCCCTGGTGGGCGTGGTGCCCTGGAACGACATCCTCGAGCGGGCCGCCGGGGGCGAGGTGATGGGGCAGGTCGGCGATCTCATGTACCGCAAACGTGGTGGTCTCGTTCCCGGACGAGACGTTGCCGGAGACCGCCGATCGGATGGCCACGACCGGCCTCGGCGTGCTGCCGGTGGTGGAACGGGGCAGCGAACGCCGGCTGCGGGGCATCCTGACCAGCTTCGACCTGCTCGCCGCTCGGGAGCGCAACCTCCAAGAGGAGCGACAGCGGGAGCGGGTGCTGCGGCTGCGGGGCGTCCCCCGCCTCCGGCCCCGGGCCAAGGCCCCTGCGCTGGGCCACGGCGCTCGAGGTCCGGCTGGCCCCCGAGGCTGACCCGCCCGCGTGCCTGGCTCTTCCGTTCTTGCGTCGGTGAGTCCCAGCAGGTGCCACTCACAGACGCAAGAACGAGTGGGCCGGGGGCCCCCAGGCACGAATCAGCGAGCGTTCACGGCGACGAAACGGGCCGGTAACACCCGGTCGGCAGCCTCTCGGGGACCACCGACCGACGACAGGAGTGGATGGCGATGGACAGCGGCGATACCGCCTGGATGCTGATGTCGACAGCCCTGGTGCTGTTCATGACCCCGGGGCTGGCCTTGTTCTACGGAGGCATGGTGCGCTCCAAGCACGTGCTGGGGATGCTCATGCAGAACTTCGCGGCCATGGGCCTGATCGCCGTGCTCTGGGCGCTCGTGGGCTTCTCCCTGGCCTTCGGCGACCTGGGTAACGCCGGGATCCTCGGCAACCTCGACTTCCTCGGCCTCTCCGGGGTGGGGACCGATCCCGGGAGCCTCATCGAGGGCCTGACCATCCCCTTGGTGCTCTTCGCCGCCTACCAGATGACCTTCGCGGTGATCACCCCCGCCCTCATCACCGGGGCGACCGCCGACCGCCTCAAGTTCAGCGCTTACCTGGTGTTCATCGGTGCCTGGCTCGTCCTGGTCTACGCCCCGGTGGCCCACTGGGTCTTCGCCGGGGGCTGGCTGGCCGACCTGGGCGCCCTCGACTTCGCCGGCGGCGCGGTGGTCCACATCAACGCCGGGGCCGCCGCCCTCGGGGTCATCCTGGTGCTGGGCCCGCGCCGGGGCTGGCGCAGCGAGGCCATGCCGCCGCACTCGCTGCCCCTGACCATGCTGGGCACGGGGATCCTGTGGTTCGGCTGGTTCGGGTTCAACGCCGGCTCGGCCCTGGCCGCCAACGGGGTGGCCGCCCAGGCGGTGATGAACACCTTCCTGGCCGCCTCGGCCGCCATGCTCAGCTGGATGCTGGTCGAGCGCCTGAAGGACGGCCACGCCACCACGTTGGGGGCGGCCTCGGGGGCGGTGGCCGGGCTCGTGGCCATCACCCCGTGCGCGGGGTTCGTGGGTGGGGTCAGCCCCATCCTCATCGGCGCCGCCGCCGGTGTCTTCTGCCTGCTCGCCATCGGCCTGAAGAACCGCTTCGGCTACGACGACTCGCTGGACGTGGTCGGGATCCACCTCGTGGGTGGCCTGCTCGGCTCGATCGTGCTCGGCCTCTTCGCCGACAGCGCGATCAACGAGCTGGCGGTCGACGGCCTGTTCCTCGGAGGCGGTGCCGGCCTGCTCGTGGACCAGATCGTGGCCAGCGCCGCAGTGCTCGTCTACTCGCTGGTGGTCTCCGCCGCCCTGGCCAAGGTGATCGACGTCACCCTGGGTCTGCGGGTCAGCCCCGACGAGGAGCTCGAGGGCCTCGACCGCAGCCAGCACGCCGAGACGGCCTACTTCCTCAGCGACCTCGGCTCCTCGCTCGGCACGCCCGTCACCCACCAGGGCGAGCGGGCCCCCGTGAGCTGAGGGGAGCGTCGGCTCAGCCGTCCCGCCCGTCGTCGGCCCGGCGCCACCCGGCGTCGGCGATGGAGCGGGGCTCGAAGAACAGGCACCCGTCGGGGCAGGCGAAGGGGGTGTCGAGGCTCGCCCCCACCCGGCAGCGCTGGACCACGTCGTCGCCGGTGGTGCGGGTCGAGTAGTGACGGCAGTCCAGGCGCACGCCCACCCGCCCAGTCTGCCGTCCCACTCCGTCCGACCGACCCCACGAGGAGCACCCGATGAAGCTGGTCACCGCCGTCATCAAGCCGCACAAGCTCGACGAGGTGAAGTCGGCGCTGTCCGACTACGGAGTGAAGGGCCTGACGATCACCGAGGCCTCGGGCTACGGGCGCCAGCGGGGCAAGACCGAGGTCTACCGGGGGACCGAGTACAGCGTCGACGTCGTGCCCAAGACCCGCATCGAGGTGCTCTGCGACCTCTTCGACGCCGAGGACGTGGCCCAGGTGATCGTCGCCGCGGCTCGCACGGGCAAGATCGGCGACGGCAAGGTGTGGATCACCGAGGTCGATCGGGTCATCCGCATCCGCACCGGTGAGGTGGGTGAGGACGCGCTGTGACCGGGAGCGCCTGGTGAGCGACGAGCTGCGGGCCCGGCGGGCGGCCCTGATCGAGGACGGGTCCCGCCAGGGGCGGGCGTTGTGCCGCGCGCTCTCGGAGGTCACCGACGAGTGGCTGCGCTCGGTCTTCGCCAGCGCGGTGGGTGCCGGCTCCGAGGGGTCGGTGGCGCTGGTGGCCGTGGGCGGCTACGGGCGGGGGGAGCTGGCGCCCGGCAGCGACCTCGACCTGTGGCTCCTGCACGACGGCTCGCTCGAGGCCGAGGCGCTGGCGGAGCGGTCCGAGCGCCTCTGGTACCCGGTGTGGGACGCGGGCCTGAAGCTCGGCCACGCCGTCCTCACTCCCCGCCAGGCCCTCGCCCTGGCGGCCCGGGAGCTCGACTCCGCCACCGCCGCCCTGTCGGTTCGTCACCTGGCCGGCGACGAGGCCCTGGCCGACGACGTGGCGTCGCGGGCGGCCGGCCAGTGGCGCAAGCGCTCGGCGCGCTTCCTGGCCGAGCTGCGGACCCGGGTGGCCCAGCGCCACGAACGGGCCGACGAGGTGGCCTTCCTGCTCGAGCCCGACGTCAAGGAGTCCCGCGGGGGCCTGCGCGACGTGCACGCCCTGGCCTGGGCCCACGCGGCCCGGCCCGTGCTCCTCGACGGCGACGCCGACGCCCTGGATCGGGCCGAGGAGACGTTGCTGGCCGTGCGGGTCGAGCTGCACCGGGCCACCGGCCGGGCCTCCGACGAGCTGGTGCTGGAGCGCCAGGACGAGGTGGCCGCAGCCCTGGGGGATCCCAGCGCCGACGCCCTCATGGCCCGGGTGGCCGCCGCCGCCCGGACGGTGGCCTGGATCGGTGACGAGGTGTGGCAGCGGCTGGCGTCGTCGCTGGCGGGGCCGCTGGGGCGGTTGTCCCGGCGGGACCGGTCGCTCGGGACCGGGCTGGTCCTGCGTGACGCTGAGGTCCACGTCGAGGCTGGCGCGCCGGTCGAGGATGACCCGTCCCTCGTGCTCAGGGCGGCGGCAGCGGCGGCCCGGACCGGTGTCCCCATCGACCGGTCCTCGCTCGAGCGCCTGGGGGCGCAGGCCCGGGTGCTCGACGGCCCCTGGCCCGAGGCGGCCCGCCACGCCCTGGTGGAGCTGCTGGCCAGCGGGCGCCGGGCCATCCCCGTGCTGGAGGCGCTCGACCAGCGGGGGCTGGTGCACCGGGTGCTCCCCGAGTGGGAGCCCAACCGCAGCCGGCCCCAGCGCAACGCCTACCACCGCTTCACCGTCGACCGTCACCTGTGCGAGGCGGCGGCGCACGCCGCGGCCCTGACCACCGAGGTGGCCCGCCCCGACCTGTTGCTGGTCGGGGCCTGGCTGCACGACCTGGGCAAGGGCTACCCGGGGGACCACACCGAGGTCGGCATCGAGCTGATGTCGAAGGTCGCACCACGGATGGGCTTCGAGGAGGACGACACGGCCACCCTCGTCGACCTGGTCCGCCACCACCTCCTGCTGGCCGACGTGGCCACCCGCCGCGACCTCACCGACCACGACGTCATCGAGGCCGTCGCCTCCGCCGTGGGCTCGCTCGACACCCTCGAGCTGCTGGCCGCGCTGACCGAGGCCGACTCACTCGCCACCGGCCCCTCGGCGTGGGGCACGTGGAAGGCGGGTTTGGTAGCCGAGCTGGTCGAGCGGGTGGCCCACGTGCTGCGGGGAGGCACCGCCGCCGAGGTGACTGCCGGCGGCTTCCCCGACCCCGAGGTGCGTCGCCTGCTGGCCGAGCGGGCCAGGGTGATCCACGGCGAGGGCAACGTGCTCACCGTGGTGGCGCCCGACCGACCCGGCCTCTTTGCCCGGGTTGCGGGCACGCTCGCCCTGAAGTCGGTGGCCGTCCGGGGCGCCGACGCGCTCAGCGCCGAGGGGATGGCGGCGTCACGGTTCATCGTCGAGCCCGGCCCGGGAGGCCTGGACTGGGACGAGGTCGCCACCTCGGTGGGGCTGGCGCTCGACGGGCGCCTGGCCCTGGCTGCCCGCCTGGCCCAGCGGGGGGCGAGGGGCCGGTCCCAGCCTCGGCATGCTGCCCTGCTGGCGGCACCGAGGGTGCGCATCGACAACCACGCCTCGGCCTCGTCCACGGTGGTGGAGGTGCGGGCACCCGACCGGGTGGGGGTGCTCTACGACATCACTGCGGCGCTGGCCGAGCTCGACCTCGACATCGGCCTGGCCAAGGTGGCCACGCTCGGGAGCGAGGTGATGGACACCTTCTACGTCCGCACCGCTGAGGGGGGCAAGGTGCTCGACCGGGACCACGCCCGGGAGCTCGAGCGGGCCGTCCTGCACCGCCTCGAGCGCTGAGGAGAGAGCGGCGCTGCTGGGTCGCCTGGCCCGGGAGGCGAGGGGGCCGGCGGTAGGCTCGCCTCCCGTGTCGAAGGTCCGCCAGCGGCAGAAGCAGAGGGCACGCCGGTCTCGCCGCGACCACGCCCTGCGCACGGAGGCGACCGCCGCCAGCCGACCCCGCCGGCGCCTGGCCCGGGCCGCGGTGGGCGTCGTTGCCGCCCTCGGGATCCTCTTCCTCGGGGTGCTGGGCAGCGCCCTGCGCCAGGATGCCAACCGGGACCAGGCGACCACCGCCGAGACCCCCACCTCCAGGACGACCGAGCCGGGTGCCCCGGTGCCACCCCCGTGCCCGGCACCGGACGGGTCGTCGCCCCGGCGCACCCTCTTCGACGCCGCCCCACCCCGGTGCATCGACCCGGCGGCGAGCTACCGGGCTCGCTTCGTCACCTCGGCGGGATCCTTCGTCGCCGATCTCGACCAGGGACGGTCACCCCTGGCGGTCAACAACTTCGTCTTCCTGGCCCGCTACCACTTCTACGACGGCCTCCCCTTCCACCGGGTGGTGCGGGACTTCTACGCCCAGTCCGGCGATCCGGTGGCTCCCGATCTGGTCGGACCGGGCTACACCTTCCCCGACGATCCCCTGCCGCCGGACGGCACCTACCGGGAGGGCTCGCTGGTGTTCCCCCACGAGCGGGCCGACGCCAACGGCAGCCAGTTCCTGATCTTCCTCGGGCCTGACGTCGCCCAGCTCCCTCACATCTACCCCCTGTTCGGGCAGGTGACCGAGGGCCTCGAGGCACTGGCCCGGATCGAGGCCGACGGTGGCAGCGCCGAGGACCCCAGCCCCGCCCAGCCCCACCGCATCGAGCGCATCGAGATCACCGAGACGGCGTAGCCCTTCTCGACGCGAGCCGAGGCCACGTCTGCTTCTGCGCCCGACCCCACACGCTCCGTGGCCGAGCTCGTGCCCCTTTGTGACGTCCGGTCCGAGATGGTTGACATCGGCCAGACCCGCCGGTAGACCTGCACGGTTCGTCGGGCGAGCCCTCCCCAAGCGGGCGGGCAGCGCGACGAACGAGGGGCCGGGCGCTCACCGGGATGGTGGGCGCTGAGGCCCGAGCAACGCAACCACAGCAACACCTTGACCCATACCTACGAGCACACACGAAAGGAGGTGAATTGGTGAAGAGTATGAAATCTTCAGGAGGCGCCCGCAAGGGCACCGCGATGGGACTGCTGGCGACAGCGGCCTCGATGGTCCTGCTGATGCTCTTCGGAGGAACCGCATCCGCTGCCGAGGCAGCAGGCGGTTCCGAGGGAGCAGCAGCAGCGGACGCCTCCTCGAACGGGACCAGCACCCCAGCAAGCGACGACGCACAGTCGAACGCCACCTCAGCATCGCCGTCGACGACGGCACCCGCAGCGAGCAGCGAGACCGGCAACACCACCGGCGGCAGCGCCCAGAGCACCAGCGGCGACGCTGACGCCACGGGCAATGGCACCGGGACCACGCTGAACCAGCAAGCCCCGGAGACGCGAGTCTGCGGGACGGGCGGCTGCGTCGTGATCGTCGACCAGGACGCGGACGTTTCCAACAGTGGGAGCGCCTCGGCCAGCACGGGCGACGACACGGCAACCGGCAACGCCAGCGACAACACGGCGTCCGGCAGCGGCCAGACGGCAACCTCGGGTTCGGGCACGGGGTCGGACGTGAGCACCAACACGGCCGACACCTCCAACACCTCGACCGGCAGCGCCGACGTCACGTCCGGCGCGGCCACCGCGACGGGGAACGACTCGACGACCACGATCAACCAGATCGCGGACGTCGACATCTCCGACGAGGACTGCGGCGGTGAGTGCCTCGGTGGTGTCGTGATCATCAACCAGGACGCGGACGTCTCCAACAGCGGAGACGCCACCGCGACCACGGGTGGGAACACGGCCACCGGCAACACCAGCGACAACGACGCATCGTCGTCCCAGGACAGCGAGGCTGACGGTTCGGGCGACGGCGACGCCGTGGCCAGCAACAACGGCACGACCAGCAACTCGTCCGACGGCTCGGCCAGCATCAACACTGGCAGCGCCGACGCGACGGGCAACCGGTCGACGACCAACGTCAACCAGATTGCCAACGTCTCCATGGCGGGCAGCCTGGGCGGGGTCGTGTTGATCAACCAGAACGCGGACGTCTCCAACTCGGGGACGGCCAGCGCCGACACTGGTGGCAACACGGGCACCGGCAACGACTCGGACAACGAGTCCAACGCCGTGCAGGGTGCGGTCTCCGGAGCCGGTCCACCGGATGGCAACGCCATCGCAACCAACGACGGACAGGCTCTGAACACGTCCCACGGCAGCGCCGACATCACGACCGGCGATGCCACGGCGACGGGCAACCACTCTGAAACCAACATCACCCAGTCGGCCCAGGTCGACATGAACGGCGGCCTCGCCCTGATCGAACAGGACAGCGAGGTCGACAACAGCGGGTCGGCGAGCGCGAGCACCGGGGGCAACGACGCCACCGGCAACAGCTCCGACAACGACGCCGACAGCGAGCAGGACGCCGACGCCGACGGCGACGACGCCGACGACTCGGTCGGGGCCAACTTCGGGCTGGCGGAGAACACCAGCGACGGGTCGGCCGACATCACCACGGGAGACGCCCATGCCACAGGCAACGCGTCGACCACCAACGTCGCCCAGGTCGCCGACGTCGACGGGGGGGACTTCGCCCTCATCGACCAGGCCAGCGACGTGGACAACAGCGGCGACGCCGACGCCGACACCGGTGACAACGACGCCACCGGCAACGACTCGGACAACGACGCCGACAACGACCAGGAGGCCGAGGCGGACGACGCCGAGGGCTCCAGCGTCGCCAGCAACTTCGGTGAGGCCAGCAACGACTCGGATGGTTCGGCCAGCATCGCCAGCGGCGACGCCACCGCCACCGGGAGCGACTCCACCACCAACGTCCTCCAGGACGCCATCGTCGACGACGGTGTGTTCACGCTCGTCGAGCAGGACACCGAGATCGACAACGAGGGCGACGCTGACGCCGACACCGGCGACAACGAGGCCCGCGGCAACACCTCCGACAACGACGCGGAGAGCGACCAGGACGCCGACTCCGGTGACGGCGAGGACAACAGCGTCGCCACCAACTTCGGCCAGGTCAGCAACACCAGCGGCGGTACCGCCGACATCACCTCCGGTGATGCCACGGCGACCGGCAACGCTGCGTCCGACAACGTCGCCCAGCTGGTCGACGTCGAGGGTGACGAGGACAGCTCCGGCTTCGTGCTCTCCGAGCAGGACGTCGAGATCGACAACGAGGGCGACGCTGATGCCGACACCGGCGACAACGTGGCCACGGGCAACGACTCCGACAACGACGCCGACAACGACCAGGACGCCGACGCTGACGACAGCGACGGCAACTCGGTCGCCACCAACTTCTCCAGCACCACCAACCACAGCGACGGCAGCGGCACCATCCACAGCGGTGATGCCCACGCCGTCGGCACCGGGGCCGACACCAACGTCGTGCAGGTGGCCAACACCGAGACCGGTGACGGTTTCGGCTTCGCCATCTCCGACCAGTCCGTCGACATCGACAACGACGGTGACGCCGACGCCGACAGCGGCGACAACGACGCCACCGGGAACAGCTCGGACAACGACGCCGACAACGACCAGGACGCCGACGCTGACGACAGCGACGGCGACGGCGACCAGATCGTGACGAACGACGCGCAGACCAGCAACGACTCCGACGGCACGGCCACCATCTCCACCGGTGACGCCGACGCCGTGGGTGTGGACGCCGACACCAACGTCGGCCAGCTGGCGTCGGCCGATCTCGGCGGTGACGGCTTCGCCATCGCCGACCAGGAGGCCGACGTCGACAACGACGGCGACGCCGACGCGGACACCGGTGGCAACAGCGCTACCGGCAACGACTCGGACAACGACGCCGACAACGACCAGGACGCCGACGCCGAGGACGGCGACGACGACACGGTCGTGACCAACAACGCCCGCACCAGCAACCACTCCGACGGCACGGCCACCATCACCACCGGTGACGCCCACGCCGTGGGTGTCGACGCCGGTGACGGCAGCACCAACATCGGTCAGCTGGCTTCGGCCGACATCGACGGTGACGGCTTCGCCATCGCCGACCAGGAGGCCGACGTCGACAACGACGGC
>JADDRA010000010.1:0-578 GCA_016781105.1 Actinomycetota bacterium
CTGGGCGAGGTCTGACGTACGCAGCGGCGACCTCCCGATGCTCTCGCCCACGGTGTGAGAGGCCGAGGCCGCCCCCACCGCCACGCCGCCGGCCGTCCCGGTGCCACAGATCGCCCGCCCGGCGCCGAGGACTCCCGCCCGGCGATCCCCAGCAGCACCGACACGACTGCGGTCGACCCCACCACGACCACCCGGGCCCCCTCGACCACCACCACGATGAGCTCGCCCTCCAGCACCACCACCCGGCGCTCGACGCCGACCTCAGCACCCACGCCGGGCACGGCGGTGAGCGGTTCCGGCGCCGGCAGCTAGCCCGAGCGCCCCGCCACCGGGCGCCTCAATCCGAGCGGGCCGTGGTCGAGCTGGTGGTGGGCGCCGTGGTCGTCGTGGTCGGCGCCGTGGTGGTCGTGGTCGACGACCGGCCTGCCCCCGTGGTCGTGGTGGTGGACCGGCGCACTCCGGTCGTCGAGGACGAGGTGGGCACGCACGCCGGGTCCCCTGTGGGCCGGCCGGCTGGCGGGCCCCCTGCTCCCGGACCGGCGGTGGCTGAGGGTGGTGGTGCCGGGTCCAGGCCTGGC
>JADDRA010000010.1:589-10892 GCA_016781105.1 Actinomycetota bacterium
GGGCAGCGCCCCGCCCCGCGGGGACGAGGTGGCGGTGGGCGACGACGAGGGGGTCAGGCAGGCCGGGGCCGGTGCGGGGGCGGGGGCCGGTGCGGGGGCGGGGGCCGGAGCGGGCGCGGGACCAGCCCCTCCGCCCTCCGCCGGCCCTCGGGACGGAGGCGTGGTGGGAGGGCGGGGAAAGTCCAGGCCCACCACGCCGGCGGTGGCGGCCACGACCCGTTGCACCGGTGCCGGGAGCGCGCCGGCGGCGCCCAGGCCGCCGGCGAGGCCGAGGCTGGCCGCCAGGGCGGCGAGGGCGAGCTTGGCCCGCCGGGACCGGGACGACGACCCGGAGGGCTCGGCGGGAGAGGGGACCGCCGAGGGCGCACCCGAGGCGACCAGCTCCCGCAGCTCGGCGCCCATGGGTGGTGCCGGCTCGGCGGCGTGGAGGCTCCGCAGCTCGGCGGCCAGGGAGGCCAGGGCGGCCAGCTCCTCCCGGCCCGGGGGTGTCCGGCCCTCCCGGAGCGACTCGACCACCTCCTCCTCCTCGTCGTCACGTCCTTGCATCCCACTTCGGTGGACGCCCTCGTCGGTCACGGGGATACCTCTTCGTCGACCAGGTGGCGGCGCAGGGCGGCCAGGGCCCGGTGCTGGAGGGCCTTGACCGCCGTCGGTCGCTTCCCCAGGGTCTCGGCCACCTGCTCGATCGACAGGTCCTCAACGACCCGCAGCAGCACCACGGCCCGCTGGTCGGTCGACAGCCGGGACAGCAGCCGGTCGACGCGCTCGCGACCCATGCCGACCAGGGCATCCTCCTCGGCGTCGCCTCCCGGTCCCTGGTCCTCCACGGGAGTGCCTTCGGCCATCCTGGGCTGGCGCGCCGCCCGGCGGACCTCGTCGACCATGTGGTGGTGGGCAATGGTGAACAGCCAGGAGCGGAAGGCGGCCTCGTCGCCGTGGAAGCCGGTCAGCCCGGTGAACACCCGCAGGAAGACGTCGTTGGTGGCTCCGCCCACGTCGGGCACCCGGTGCGAGCGCAAGTAGGCGGCCACCCGGGGGGCGTGGCACCGGTAGAGGCGCTCGAACGCCCACGAAGCGCCCTGGCGGGCGGCCTTCAGCGTGGCCCCGAAGGCGGCGTCCTCCGAGGGCCGCCTTGCCTCTGAGGGTCGTCCGCCGCCGGACCTCACATCGACCGCCCCGTGCTGCGAGAAAGGAAAAGTTCGTGACCGGCCGTATCTTCCGCCGTACCTCGACCGTTGACAGTAGTGGGCAGCGTGCCCGTCCCCGACACCGAGGAGATGACCTGAGCAACGGCATGCCCAAGGGGCTCAGCGCCGACGAGCTCGAGAGTCAGGAGGGCGAGGCCCTGCCCGACCGCGAGGCGATGTCGCTGGTCGACCTCAACCTGGCCGCCCCGGTCAACGCCGCCGTGGCCGCCAACGTGCTCTCGGACGGCTCGACGGCCACGGCCGACGCCACCCAGGACGCCCCCATCGATCAGTCCATCTGATCCCCCGGATCAGGCTGGCAAAGTGCGGCAGGGCGGTCGGCGGGCCGCTCTGCCGTTTCACTTTTAAGGGGGCGAAGGATGAGGAGCGTGACGCGATGACATCGAGGCGACGGGCTCGACGCTCGGGCGAGCGCCGGATCGTGACCGAGGCGCACACCGTGGTCAGCGCGAGCACCGATCAGCGAGGTGGGCGGGCGGTCGCATCCGGTCGCCAGCGCCTCAGGGTGGTCCAGCGCCAGGGCCGGACCGAGGTGACCGAGGAGCGGTTCGAGGAACGGGCCGAGGAGCCGGTCGGCCGAGACGGGGCCCGACCCGGGGCCAGCACGGACGCGGGGTCCCGCGGGAGCGGCCGCGGCCGCACCAGCGGCGGGAACGCCGACTCGGCACCTCGGTAGACTTCCCCCATCGAGATCCTCGTGCTGTGCACCGGCAACCGGTGCCGTTCCCCCATGGCGGAGGCCCTGCTCCGCCACCGGCTCGACCAGCTCGGCGTCGACGCGGTGGTGTCGTCGGCCGGGGAGTTGCCCGGCGGGGTCCCGGCCGAGGGGGGCTCGGTGCGGGCCATGGCGGCCCGGGGCCTCGATCTCGGGCGCCACCGCAGCCGGGCCTTCACCGCCGAGCACCTGGGCCGGGCCGACCTCGTGGTGGGCATGGCTCGCCGCCACGTCCGGGAGGCCGTCCTCCTCGAGCCCCAGGCCTGGCCCCGGACCTTCACCCTCAAGGAGCTGGTGCGGCGGGGAGAGGCAGCCGCGCCACGGCAGGCGGGCCAGAGCCTGGCCGCCTGGCTGGCCCTGGTCCACGTCGGCCGGCGCACCTCCGACCTGCTGGGGGACGACCCGCTCGACGACATCGAGGACCCGATCGGCGCCCGCGACCACGTCTACGAGGCCACCGCGGTCGAGCTCGACGACCTGGTCGAGCGCCTCGTCACCCTGGCCTTCGCCGCCGACGCCGATCCGGCCTCAGTCGGGTCCGCCGCACACCGGTCGGCCTCGGCCACCCCTACCTCGGCTTCCAAGGAGCACTGACATGCGCATCGCCGTCGGATCCGACCACGCCGGCTTCTCGCTCAAGCAGGAGCTGGCCGCCTTCCTGGCCGAGGGGGGCCACGAGATCGAGGATCTGGGCACGACCGGCGACGAGCGGGTCGACTACCCCGACTTCGGCGCGGCCGTGGGCCGGGCGGTGGCGTCGGGCTCCAGCGAGCTGGGCGTGTGCGTCTGCGGCACCGGCATCGGCATCTCCATCGCCGCCAACAAGGTCGACGGGGTGCGGGCTGCGGTCGTCCACGACGTGACCTCGGCCCGCCTGGCCAAGGAGCACAACGACGCCAACGTGGTGTGCCTGGGTGCCCGTTTGGTGGGTCCGGAGGTGGCCCAGGAGGCCCTGCACGCCTTCCTGGCCACCACCTGGCAGGCCGGGCGCCACGCCGAGCGGGTCGACAAGATCACCGCCCTGGAGCACGACCGCCAGGGGGCGACGTGATCGTCCCATCCGCGGTCGACGAGGAGCTGGCCGCGATCCTCGACCGGGAGCTCACCCGCCAGAACAGCACCCTGCAGCTCATCGCTTCGGAGAACTTCACCTCGCCGGCCGTGCTGGCCGCCACCGGGTCGGTGCTGACCAACAAGTACGCCGAGGGCTACCCCGGCAAGCGCTTCTACGGGGGCAACCAGTTCATCGACGAGGCCGAGGACCTGGCCCGGCGGCGGGTCACTGCTCTCTTCGGGGCCGAGCACGCCAACGTCCAGCCCCACTCCGGCTCCAACGCCAACCTGGCCACCTGCCTGGCCCTGCTCGAGCCCGGCGACGCCCTGCTCGGCATGCGCCTCGACCAGGGGGGCCACCTCAGCCACGGCCAGGCCGTCAACATCAGCGGTCGCTGGTACCAGGGGGTCACCTACGGCGTGACCCGCTCCGACGAGCGCATCGACTATGACCAGGTGCGCGACCTCGCCCGGGAGCACCGGCCCAAGCTCCTCATCGCCGGGGCCACGGCCTACCCGCGCCACATCGACGCCGAGGCCTTCCGCCAGATCGCCGACGAGGTGGGCGCGCTCTTCCTCTTCGACGCCGCCCATTACGCCGGCCTCATCGCCGGCGGCGCCTACCCCAACCCGGTGCCCCTGGCCGACGTGGTGACCTTCACCACCCACAAGACCCTGCGGGGCCCGAGGGGCGGGTGCATCCTGTGCCGGGAGCAGCACGGCGCGGCCGTCGACAAGGCGGTGTTCCCCACCCTCCAGGGGGGGCCGTTGGAGCACGTCATCGCGGCCAAGGCGGTGGCCTTCTTCGAGGCCGCCCAACCCGAGTTCCGGGCCTACGCGACACAGGTGGTGGCCAACGCCGAGGCCCTGGCCCGGGCCCTGTCCGCCGAGGGGTTCCGCCTGGTCTCGGGAGGCACCGACAACCACCTGGTGCTGGTCGACCTGCGCCCCTTCGACGCCGAGCTGACCGGCAAGGCGGCCCAGGAGGTGCTCGACCGGGCCGGCATCACGACCAACAAGAACACCATCCCCTACGACCCCCGGTCGCCCTTCGTCACCAGCGGGCTGCGCCTGGGCACCCCGGCCATGACCAGCGCGGGCATGGGGGCCGAGGAGATGGGCAGCGTGGCCGGCCTCATCGCCCGCACGTTGCGGGGCCGGGACGACGAGGCCGAGGTGGCGGCGGTGCGCGACGAGGTGGCCGCCCTATGCTCGAAGTTCACCCCGTACCCGACGCTGGGAGGCCACGCTGGCGACCACGCCGGCTGAGGAGGACCACGGCGAGGACAGGGGGGACGGCGGGGAGCCGCCGGCACCGGCCCCGCTCGGTCCACGCCCGAGGCGGGGGCGCCTGCTCGTCCTGGGCGTGGTCGCCGTGTGGTTGGTCGCCGTGGCCCTCACACTGCTCAGTGCCGGGGTCTCGGCCCGGGAAGGGCTGCGCACGCTCGAGGAGGTGCGAGCCGGCGCCTCGGTGTCCACCCTCGACTCGGGCCGGGACGTAGCCCGGTTGCGGGATGCCGAGGCCCACCTTCGCACCGCCCGGGCCCGGGTTCGCTCGCTCGTGGTGTCGCCCCTGCGGGCCCTGCCCATCGTCGGGCGCCAGCTGCGGTCGGCCGACCACCTGAGCCACGCCGCCGGCGAGGTGGCGGGGACCGCTGCCGAGGCGCTCGAGGAGGTCAAGGCGCGCCTCGAGGACGGGCTGCCGCCCGGCCCCGGGCGGGCGCAGCTCCTCGCCGGCCTGGCCGAGGTAGCGGGCCAGGCCGAGGCCCGGTTGCGGGCCGTCGACCTCGGTCCCGACGAAGCCTTGGTTGGCCCCTTGACCGAGGGGCGGGCCCGGGCCGAGGCCGAGCTTCAGGGGCTGGTGGGGTCGGCGGAGCGGGGCCGAGTGGCGGCGGCGGGCCTGGCCGAGTTGCTCGCCACCGACTCGACCCAGCTCCTGCTGCTCGGCAACAACGCCGAGATGCGGGCGGGCTCGGGCATGTTCCTCACCGTGGGGACCGTGCGCATCACCGACGGCCGCCTCAGCGTGGGCGAGATCGTGCCCACCTTCGACTTCCAACTCCCCGAACCGGTGGCGGTCGAGGACGACGTGGCCGCTCGCTGGGGATGGCTGGAGCCGGGCCGGGAGTGGCGCAACCTGGGTGTCACGCCTCGCTTCGACGTGACTGCCGAGCAGGCGGCGAGGATGTGGGAGGCCGCTCGGGGCCAGAGGGTCGACGGCGTGCTGGGCGTCGATGTGCTCGCCCTCCAGGCCCTGCTGGCGGGCGTGGGCCCTGTCCAGGTCCAGGGCGAGTCCGTCGACGCCGACACCGTGGTCCAGGACCTGCTCCACGACCAGTACCTCGGCCTCGACCCTGTCGACCCCGCCAGCCAGGAGGCCCGCCGGGGGCGACTGGCCGAGGTGGCGCGCCTGGCCCTGGAATCGCTGGATCGCCCCGAGCTCGACGCCCGCCTCCTGGCCGAGGAGCTGGCCGGCGCTGCCCGCGGGCGCCACCTCCTGGCCTGGTCACCGGACCAGGACGTGCAGCGAGGGTGGGAGGCCATGGACCTCGACGGCGCCCTGGAGGGCGACGAGCTGTTGGTGGCGCTGCTCAACCGGGGTGGGAACAAGCTCGACCCCTACCTCGACGTGGTCGCCGAGCTCTCGGTCGAGCCCGGTCCCGACGCCACTGTGGTCTCGGTCGACCTGACCATGATGAACACGGTCACCAGCGAGGAACCCGCGTACATCCTCGGCCCGTCGCCACCGCTCGAGGTCGCGCCGGGCACCTACGTCGGCCTGGTGGCGGCCACCCTGCCCGGCACCGCCGGATCGGGTCGCTTCGAGGGTGTGGACCAGCTGGCGGTGGCCGGCGCCGATGGTCCCAACCGGGTGGTCGCCGTGCCGGTCGAGATCCCTCGTGGTGAGCAGCGCAGCCTCACGCTGCGCTTCGAGCTCCCACCCGGGCCCGGGACGATGGACGTGCTCTCGTCCGCTCGCACCCCCACCGTCTCCTGGCGAGCCAATGACCTGGTGTGGGAGGACGACCACGTTCAGCGGCTGGGCTGGTGAGGGCGTCAGAAACGTAACCAACCTGCCATGTCAGCGCCGGTCCAGGGTAGTAGCGTCTCGGTTCTAAGCGCTGCAGCTCGGGCACCTCGCGACAGCCCGGTACATGGCGGAGTCAAACGCAGAGGGCGGTGCTGCATGCGGGGATCAACCGATCGTGATCGGGGTGCGACAATGCGGGGGCGAGGGCTCCGCGTGCGGCTGCTCGTCGCTGCCGCAGCCGCCAGCGCGGGGTCGCTGGGGCTGGCCGGGACAGCCTCGGCCCAGTACGTGACGCCGCAGCCTCCTACGGGCCCGGCGGCGGACGGCCAGACGGTGACGCAAGTCGTCTTGAGGGAGCGCAACCCGCGCCAGGCGTCTGCCGTGCAAGCAGGCGGAGCCCGGACGGCCCGCGCCGCAGCGAGGTCGGCTAGAGGGGGCCTGCCGGTCACCGGCGGCGACGTCGTCGGTCTCACGGCCCTGGGGGCCGGTGCCATCGCCGTCGGCGGTCTGATCCTGCGTCTGGGTCGCCGTCCCTCGAAGAGCTGACGCCGGCGCCAGGAGCGTTCTCGAGCGGCAGCGCCGCCTCGGCATCGCAAACCGTCATCACGCTGCGCCTCGGCCTCCGCTGTCTCGTGCCGTCAACGTGGACGTCCGCGACGGTCGTCACAGGGTGGGGTTCTCCGGGCGGCGAGCAGCCGCTGCAGATTCGATGCCGAGAAGGCACAGGGGGATGCATGGGTGGGCATGCTGAGCGTGGGTGGGACCTGATCCAGCCCTGGACCGTCCCGGCTCCGCTCGAAACGACGGGCGGAACGACCGTCAGCACCGGCAACGCGGTGGCAGGCATCCACGGGAATGCGCCGCGCACGAGCGTGCTCCCGCCGCTGTACCGGTCGCTCAAGCGCGCCGCCGACGTGCTGATCGCGGTTGTCGCCCTGGTTCTCACCCTCCCCCTGCTGGTCGTGGCCGCGGCGGCCATCGTGGCCGAGAGCAGGGGGGGAGTGCTGTTCACCCAGGCTCGGGTGGGGGCCGGGGGGCGACCCTTCCGTGTCGTCAAGCTCCGCACCATGCGAGCCGGCAACGACGACCGTGAGCACCGGGACTACGTCGCTGCCCTGATCGAGGGCGAGGCTGAGCCGCAAGACGGCATCTACAAGATCGTCGACGACGACCGCAGGACCACGGTGGGGCGGTTCCTCCGCAGCTTCAGCATCGACGAGCTCCCTCAGTTCTGGAACGTGCTGCGGGGGGACATGAGCGTCATCGGGCCGAGGCCTCCCCTGCCCGAAGAGGCAGCCCTGTACGACGGCGCCACCTGGGATCGGATGGCGGTGAAGCCGGGTCTCACGGGGTTGTGGCAGGTGAGCGGCCGCAGTCGTCTCACCTTCGAGGAGATGGTGGAGCTCGACATCCGCTACTGGCGCGAGTGGAGCCCACTGCTCGACCTGCGCATCCTCCTGCGTACGCCCAAGGCGGTGCTGTGGAACCGCGACACTGCGTGAGCTCCGAAGCCCTCCTCGAACACCCGGTCCCGCTCGTCGACCTGCAACGCGTACACCAGCCACTGCTCATCGAGCTTCGCGCTGCATTCGAACGAGTCGTGTCGTCGGCGACCTTCGTCGCCGGCCAGGAGGTGCAACGGCTGGAGCAGGCGCTGGCCGAGCGAGTCGGAGTCCGGCACGCAATAGCGGTCGGGTCGGGAACCGCGGCACTGCACCTGGCCCTCCAGGCGGCAGGGATCGGCCGAGGCGACGAGGTGATCCTGCCCCCCAACACCTTCTTCGCCACCGCCGAGGCGGTGGTCGCGACCGGAGCCACGCCGGTGCTCGCCGATGTGGACGAGCGCACCGCCTTGCTCGACCCGGCTGCGGTCGAGGCCGCCGTCACCGATCGCACGGCGGCCATCGCCGCCGTGCACCTCTACGGGCAGCCCGTCGACGGAGAGCGCTTCGGGGCCATCGCCCAGCGCCACGGGCTCTTCCTTCTCGAGGATGCCGCCCAAGCCCTCGGAGCGGCCTGGCGGGATCGCCCGGCCGGCTCACTCGGTCACGCCGCCGGCTTCAGCTTCTACCCGGGAAAGAACCTCGGGGCGCTCGGCGATGGCGGAGCGGTGACCACCACAGACGCCGATCTCGCCCGCCGGGTGCGGCTGCTGCGGAGCCATGGTGAGGAGTCCAAAGGGGTCCACCTCGTCTCCGGGTTCTGTGAACGCCTCGACGAGCTGCAAGCCGCCTTCCTGACCGCCAAGCTCCCTCACTTCGACGCTGCCCAAGCAGCCCGGGCCGCGGCGGCGGCGCTCTACCGGCAGCGCCTGGAAGCGACGGAGCAGGTGCGGGTCCTGGAGACCGCGGTGGGCGCGCACCATGCCCACCACCTGTTCGTCGTTCGGGTCCCGCACCGCGACGCGGTGCTGGCGTCGCTCAATGCGGCGGGCATCGGTGCATCGGTGCACTACCGAACGCCCATCCACCTTCAGCCCGCCTTCGTGGACCTCGGCGAACGCGGTCACTTCCCCTTCGCAGAAGGCCTCGCCGACTCGGTCCTGTCGCTCCCCCTCTTTGCGGGCATCACCGAGGCCCAGGTCGACCGCTCCGTCGAGGCGTTGACCCATGCCCTGGCGGTGGTGGCATGAAGATCGCCATCGTGGGGCTCGGCTACTGGGGCCCCAACCTGCTTCGCAACCTGGTGGCGCTGCAGGGTCCGGAGTCGGTCGTGATCGTCGAGAAGTCGCCCGCTCGCATCGCCGCCATCGCCACCCAGTACCCGAGCCTCACCTGCTCGACGTCGCTCGAGCAGGTGCTCGAGGACGAGGAGGTGGAGGCGGTCATCCTGGCCACGCCGGTCAGCACCCACGCCGAGCTGGCCCTCGCGGCCCTGAGGGCGGGACGCCACGTCCTGGTCGAAAAGCCCCTCGCCGCCTCGGTGGCCGACGCCGTGGCCGTGGTCGAGTGCGCCGAGGAGCGCAACCTGGTGCTGATGGTGGGCCACACGTTCCTCTTCAGTCCGCGCGTCGAGCTGATGGCGCAGTACCTGGCCGACGGCAGCCTGGGCCGGATCCAGTACGCCACCTCCTCACGGCTCAACCTCGGCCTGCACCAGCGTGACATCGGCGTCATCTGGGACCTTGCATCCCACGACTTCTCCATCCTGTTCCACCTGCTCGGCGAGTCTCCCGTGCTGGTCCAGACGGCCGGCCGAGGGGTCGTGCGCAAGGACAACCTCGACGTCGCCTTCATCACCCTGACCTTCCCGTCGGGCATCCTGGCCTCGGTGGATGTCTCGTGGCTGGCGCCCCGCAAGGTTCGCAACACCGTCCTGGTGGGGAACCGGCAGATGATGGTGTACGACGACCTCGACAACGAGGGGCCGGTCAGGATCTACGACAAGGGAGTGGTCATGCCCGACCCCGAGAACTTCGGTGAGCACCAGCTCACCTACCGCCACGGGGACATGCTGGTCCCCTTCGTCTCCCCCCGTGAGCCGTTGGCCCAGGAGCTCTGCCACTTCCTCGACTGCATCAATGGTGCCGCCTCCCTTCCGTGCCGCTCCGACGGGCGCTTCGGCTTGCGGGTGGTCGAAGCGCTGGAGGCGGCGGAGCGCTCCTGGCGAGAGGGCGGGCAGGTGGCCGTCGAAAGCACGTTGCCCGACCCCTCGTCCTCGCCCGATCTCGTGAGACGGTGAACGGCGTCGAGATCGTGGGCCCGGTGGTGGGCCTGGAGGAAGCCCGGGTCCTCGGCCCCTGCATCCTCGGCCACCCGACCGCGAACGACCACGAAGCTCCCCTCGTGCTCGGAGCTGGGGTCGTGGTGAGGTCCTATGCCGTGCTGTACCAGGGTGCGACCCTGGGTGCCGGTGTCCATGTCGGACACGGGGCGCTGGTCCGGGAGGGCAACGTGCTCGGGGAGCGCGTCTCGGTCGGTTCGGGCGCCCATCTCGAACCGGGAAACCGGGTCGGCGACCGCTCGAGGATCCACTCCGGCGCCTTCTTGTCGTCGGCCGTAGTGGGCGACGACGTGTTCATCGGTCCTCGGGTGGTTTTCACCGATGATCCTCATCCGCCCTGCCCCCGCTACCTCGACTGCGTCAGAGGCCCTCGCGTCGAGAACGGGGCCAGCATCGGGGCGAACGCCACGCTGCTGCCCGGCGTCGTGATCGGGGCAGGGGCCCTGGTGGGAGCCGGATCGGTGGTCACGCGGTCAGTCCGCCCTGGTGACGTGGTCGTCGGCAACCCGGCTCGGGTTGTGGGCCGGCGTGACGAGATGGAGTGTTTCGCGGGGCACTTCGAGCGCGCCTACG
>JADDRA010000017.1:0-8071 GCA_016781105.1 Actinomycetota bacterium
GAGGTTGCGCTCCATCACCGAGGACCCGGCCGCGGCGCTGCCTATGCCCCCGCCGAACATGTCCGAGACCCCGCCGCCCCGTCCGCTGTGGAGCAGCACGAGCAGGACCAGGAGCAGGGCCACGAGGACGTGGACCACCACGATCACCGCCGTCAGCATCGCTTCCCCACCGAGGCCATGGTCACGGACGACGACTCTACCAGCGCCGCCCTCCCGCCCCGGCTACTCCTTGCGGTAGCGGACGATGCGGGAGAAGTCGTCGGGGTCGAGCGAGGCCCCGCCCACCAGGGCACCGTCGATGTCGGGCTGGGCCATCAACTCGGCGGTGTTGGTGGGCTTGACCGACCCGCCGTACTGGATGCGCACCGCGCCGGCAGCCGCCTCGCCGGCCAGCTCCCCCACTACCGAGCGGATCACCCCGCAGACCGCCTGGGCGTCTTCGGGAGTGGCCGTGCGGCCGGTGCCGATGGCCCAGATGGGCTCGTAGGCGATGACCATGGCCCCCACCTGCTCGCCCGGCACCCCCTCGAGCCCGGCTCGCACCTGGGACGAGACCCGCTCCTCGGTGGTCCCGGCCTCCCGCTCCTCGAGGTGCTCCCCCACGCACATGATGGGCGTCATGCCGGCGGCGATGATGGCCCGTACCTTGCGGTTGACCATCTCGTCGGTCTCGCCGAACAGGTCACGGCGCTCCGAGTGCCCGGCGATCACGTAGGCCACGTTGAGCTTCGCCAGCATCGGCGGGCCGACCTCACCGGTGAAGGCCCCCTTGTCCTCCCAGTGGCAGTGCTGGGCGCCCAGCGCCACCGGCACCTCGTCGGACTCCAGCACGGTCTGCACCGAGCGCAGGTCGGTGAAGGGGGGGTGCACCGACACGTCGACGGCGGCGTAGTCGTCGGAGCCCAACTGGTAGGACAGCTTCTGGACGGTCTGGATCGCCTCGAAGTGGTTGTGGTGCATCTTCCAGTTCCCGCTGATCAGCGGCTTGCGCCCGTTGCCTCCGCCCGAGGCCATCAACGCGCTCCCGCCCGGGCCGCCGCCTCCCGCAGGGCGGCCAGGCCGGGCAGGTCGCCCTGCTCCAGCAGCTCCAGCGAGGCCCCTCCTCCGGTGGAGAGGTGGTCGACCTGGTCGGCCAGGCCGAAGGAGGCGATGGCCGCCGCGCTGTCGCCCCCGCCCACCACGGTGAAGCCCGGGGCCTCGGCCACCGCCTCGGCCACCGCCCGGGTCCCGGCGGCGAAGCGCTCGTCCTCGAAGAGGCCCATGGGGCCGTTCCACAGCACGTTGCGGGCCTCGGCCACCACCTCGGCGAACTCGGCGGCGGTACCAGGACCGATGTCGAGGGCCTTCCAGCTCTCCTCGACCTCCAGCCCGCTCTGGCGAACCTCGTCGTCGGGGCCGAGGACCACCAGGTCGCTCGGGAGCCGGATCCGTCCCTCGGCGGTCTCGAGCAGCGACCGGCAGGTGTCGACCTGGTCGGGCTCGCACAGCGAGTCGCCGATGCCGTGGCCCTGGGCCAGAAGGAAGGTGAAGCACATCCCCCCGCCGATGACCAGGGTGTCGACGGTGTCGAGCAGGGCCTTGATGACACCCAGCTTGTCGCTGACCTTGGCTCCCCCCAGGATGGCGACGAAGGGGTGCTCGGGCGACTCCCGCAGCCCGGCCAGGACCTCGACCTCGCGGGCCAGCAGGCGCCCGGCCGCGCTGGGCAGGGTCCGGGGCGGACCCACCACCGAGGCGTGGGCCCGGTGGGCGGCTCCAAAGGCGTCCAGCACGTAGGCGTCCTGGCCCTCCACCAGGCGCTGGACGAAGTCCGGGTCGTCGGCCGTCTCCCCCGGGTCGAAGCGCAGGTTCTCCATCAGCTCCACGTCGGGCGCCAGCTCCGACAGGCGCGCCCGCACCGGGTCCATCGAGTACTTCGGGTCGGGCTCGCCCTTGGGCCGCCCGAGGTGGCTGCAGGCGGTGACCCGGGCGCCCTGGCCCTGGAGCCACTCGATGGTGGGCAGGGCGGCCCGGATGCGCAGGTCGTCGGTGATGCGCCCGTCGCCGAGGGGGACGTTGAAGTCGGCCCGAAGGAGGACCCGCGTGCCGTCGAGCGGCAGCAGGTCCTCCAAGGCCGGGAGCTCCATGGCCAGCGTGCTACTGGTTGGCAGCGCCCACGATCAGCGCCAGGTCGACCAGACGGTTGGAGTAGCCCCACTCGTTGTCGTACCAGCCCTGGACCTTGACCAGGTTGCCCATGGTCATGGTCAGCTCCGAGTCGAAGGTGCACGACGCCGGCGAGCCCACGATGTCGGTGGAGACGATGGGGTCCTCGGTGTAGACGAGCACCTTGCTCAGCGGACCGTCGGAGGACGCGGCCCGGAAGGCGTCGTTGACGTCGTCGATGCTGGCCTCGTCGCGCAGCACACCGGTGAAGTCCGTGATGGAACCGCTCTGGACGGGCACTCGCAGCGCGGTCCCGTCGAGCTTGCCCTTCATGGACTCCAGCACCAGGCTGGTGGCCCGGGCCGCGCCGGTGGAGCTGGGCACGATGTTGACCGCCGCCGCCCGCCCCCGGCGCAGGTCCTTGTGGGCCAGGTCGAGCAGGTTCTGGTCGTTGGTGTAGGCGTGGACGGTGGTCATCAGGCCCTTCTCCACCCCGAAGGCGTCGTCGAGCACCTTGACCATGGGCACGAAGCAGTTCGTGGTGCACGAGGCGTTGGAGACGACCTTGTGGGCCGACCCGTCGAAGGTGTCGTCGTTGACCCCCACGCAGAAGGTGCCGTCGACGTTGGTGGCGGGGGCGGAGATGATGACCCGGGGCGCCCCGGCGTCGATGTGGGCCGCGGCCTTGTGGCCGTCGGTGAAGATGCCGGTGGACTCCACCACCACGTCGACCCCGAGCTCACCCCAGGGCAGGGCCTTGGGGTCGCGCTCGGCGAAGACCTTGAAGGTGTTGTTGCCCACGGTGATGGAATCGTCGCTGGCCGACACGTCGGCCTCGAGCCTGCGGTGGGTGGAGTCGTACTTGAGCAGGTGGGCGTTGGTGGCGGGCGACATGAGGTCGTTGACCCCCACCACCTCGACATCGGCCCCCGACTCCAGCGCCGCCCGGTAGAAGTTGCGGCCGATCCGGCCGAACCCGTTGATCCCGACTCGAATGCTCATGTTCCTCCCCGATCCCGTCAGGCGGGCGTGGTTCGTCCCGCGTGTGGCACTGCGAGCGGTGAGGCGCCCGCACCTCTGGGGTCGAACCGTAGTCGCCCCTCGCCCCCTGGCGCCCGTCCGGCCCTCGGGTCCGCCCGCTCCCCCGCCAGCGCGGCCAGCGCCGTGGCCAGGAGCGCGGGGTCGTGGGCCAGGCCACTCGGCGCCGCCACCTCCCGCTCGACCACCTCGACGGGGCAGGTGTCGCGCCCGCGGGTTCCCGGGTGGCACAGGACGACGTCGGGGCGCACCCCGTGGGCGGCCAGGGCCGACACGTGGTCGCCCACGTCGAACCCGTCGGTCTCGGGCCGCTGGGGCGCCAGGTTGCACACGTAGACCGTCCGGGCCGGCGTGGTGGCCAGGGCCCGGGTCACCTCGGGCACGATGGCGGCGGCCAGCACGCTGGTGAACAGCGATCCGGGGCCGAGGACCACCTGATCGGCGGTGGCGATGGCGGCGGGCACGGCCGGGTGGGCGGGGGCGTCAGGGGGCAGGAGCGAGACGGCGCTGATGTGGTCGGCCTCGGAGACCTTGACCTGGCCCTCGACCGGGCCGCCGGCCGCCTGGGCCTGGAGCACCACCGGGAGGGTGCTGGCGGGCAGGACCCGTCCCACGCAGCCCACCAGGCGCCCGGCCTCGTCGAGGGCGGCGGTGAAGTCCCCCAGAGCCGAGGCCAGTCCGGCGATGACCAGGTTGCCGAGGGCGTGGCCCTCCAGCTCACCGGCACCGAAGCGGTGCTCGAAGAACCCGGCCCAGGGCGCGGCGGGATCGGCCAGGGCGACCAGGCACCGGCGCAGGTCGCCGGGGGCGGGGATGTCGAGGGCCTGGCGCAGCCGGCCGCTCGATCCTCCGTCGTCCGCCACCGACACCACCGCGGTGACCTCCGAGGCGTAGCGGCGCACGGCCGCCAGGGTGGCGGCCAAGCCGTGGCCGCCGCCCAGGGCCACCACGGCGGGACCCCCGGGGCGAAGCTCAGCGCTCGATGTCACGATGGACGAGGCTCGCCTCATAGCCCTTGCGGCGCAGCATCCGGGCCACCTCGTCGGAGATGACGACCGAGCGGTGGCGCCCGCCGGTGCAGCCCAGGGCCAGGGTCAGGTAGGACTTGCCCTCCTTGACGTAGGCGGGCAGCACCAGCTCGAGCAGATGATCGAGGCGCCCGAGGAACTCGGCGGTCTCGGGGAAGCGCATGACGTAGGCCCGGACGTCGGGGTGCTCCCCGGTGTGGGGGCGCAGGTCCTCCACCCAGTGGGGGTTGGGCAGGAAGCGACAATCGACGACGAGGTCGGCGTCGAGGGGCAGGCCGTGCTTGTAGCCGAAGGACAGCACGGTCGTCTGCATGGTCGACGCCGCCGCGTCCACCCCGAAGAGGGCGACGATGCGCTCCCGGAGCTGGTGGACGTTGAGCTCGGTGGTGTCGACCACCACGTCGGCCTCGCCCTTGACCGGCTCGAGGTTGGCCCGCTCCCGCTCGATGGTCTCCACGATGCTCTCGCCCTCCCCGAGGGGGTGGCGCCGGCGGGTGTCGGTGTAGCGGCGCACCAGGACCTTGTCGGACGCCTCCAGGAACAGCACCCGGACCCGGGCGTTGGTGGCTCGCAGGCTGGCCAGGCTGGTGGTCAGCTCGTCCAGCCCGGCCTTGGGCCCGATGACCAGGGCGACCCGTTCGATCGAGGTCCCCGGAGCCTGGGCCAGCTCGCTCACCTTGTCGATCAGCGCCGGCGGCAGGTTGTCGATCACGAACCAGCCGAGGTCCTCCAAGACGTTGGCCGCCTGGCTGCGGCCGGCACCCGACAGCCCGGTGATGACGACGAACTCGCTCACCGCCGGCAGCCTACCGAGGGGGTTCGGTGGCCTCTCGCTCGGCCAGGACGAACAGCAGGCGGGGGATGGTGGCGGCCTGGACGTACTCGGCGGCCCGGGCCAGGAAGCCGGCGGGAGGCGGGGGCTCGGCCAGGTGGCGGATCACCAGCCCCACCCCGGCCATGGCGTTCACGTAGCGCGACAGGGGTCGGTGGATGAAGGGGATGAACACGCCCTTGTCCACCTCCTCGACCGCGTGGTCCTCGACCAGGTAGGCGCCCACGCGCCAGTACTGCTCGGGCGGGTCGAGGACGTGGTCGTCGATCCACCCGCTGCCCGGTGCCTGCAGCAGGGGGTGGTTCAAGAAGAACAGGAAGCGCCCGCCCGGGCGCAGCACGCGAGCGACCTCGGCCAGGGCCAGGTCGACCTCGACGATGTGCTCGAACACCAGGCAGGCGACGGCCGCGTCGAAGGCGGCGCCGGCCAGGGGCAGGTGGGCGGCGTCGCCGGCCACATACGACGCCCCACCCCCCCGCCGGGCTGCCAGCCGGAGCTGGGCGGACGTCGGGTCCACGCCCACCACCGTCCGGGCACCGCCCGCCCGGGCCAGGCGGGCGACCTGGCCCTCTCCCGTGCCGATGTCGACCACGGCCCCGGCCCCGGCCAGGTGCTCGGCGGCCAGGGGGAGGATCTGCTCCACGTACTCGGCGTCGGCACCTCCGGTGAAGCCCTCCTGCCACCACTGGGCGTGGCGCTCCCAGAGGTCCTCACCGGCGTCGCCCGCCCCTTGGCGGTCAGCCACCGGACGAGTGGAGCTTGTCCCACACCGCCCGGGCCACCGCGTCGGGCAGCCACGGCAGGGCCTGGAGCTGGTCGAGCGAGGCCCGCCGCACCCCGGCGACGCCGCCCAGCTCGGCCCGCAGGCGCTTCTGGCGGGCGGGGCCGAGTCCGGGGATGCCGTCGAGGACGCTGGTGGTCATGCGACGTTCTCGCAGCTGGCGGTGGTAGGAGACGGCGAAGCGGTGGGCCTCGTCGCGCAGGCGCTGCAGGAGGTACAGGGCCTCGGACTGACGGGGGATGCGCACCGGGTCGGCCCGCCCGGGGACGTAGACCTCCTCGAAGCGCTTGGCCAGGGCGGCGACGGGGATCTCGTCCTCCAGGCCCAGGTCCTCGACCACCTCCCGGGCCACGCCCAGCTGGCCCTTGCCCCCGTCGACCACCAGGAGCTGGGGGGGGTAGGAGAAGCGGCCCTCCCGGTCGACCACGGGCCGCTCCCGCTCGACCAGGTAGGCCTGCAGGCGCCGGGTCAGCACCTCGCGCATGGCCGAGAGGTCGTCGTTGCCGGGCACGTCGCGCACCTTGAAGCGGCGGTAGTCGCGCTTCTTGGCCAGGCCGTCCTCCATGACCACCATGGAGCCCACGTAGTCGGTCCCCTGGATGTGGCTCATGTCGTAGCACTCGATGCGCAGCGGCGCGTCGGGCAGCTCGAGGGCCTCCTGGAGCTCGCGCAGGGCCCGGGCCCGGCTGTTGTGGTCGGTGGCCCGGCGCAGGCGGTGGCGGGTGAACTCCTCGCTGGCGTTGCGGGTCACGGTCTCCGCCAGGCTGCGCTTGTCGCCTCGCCTCGGCACCCGCACCGTCACCCGGGCGCCCCGCAGCTCGCCGAGCCAGTCCTGGTAGAGCTCGGGATCGTCGGGATCGTCGGGGACCAGGACCTGGCGGGGGATGCCGAGCGTCGGCTCGTCGTAGAGCCCCTCGATCACCCGTCCGACCAGCTCGGGCCGGGAGACGTCCTCCACCTTGTCGACGATGAACCCCCGCCTCCCCACCACCCGGCCCTTGCGCACGAAGAACACCTGGACCGACGCCTCCAGGTCGTCGTCGGCGATGCCGACCACGTCGAGGTCCTCCGAGCGCTCGGCCACCATCTGCTGGCGCTCGACGGCCTTGCGCACGCTGACCAGCCGGTCGCGCAGCCGGGCGGCCCGCTCGAACTCCAGGTGCTCGGCGGCGTCGGCCATGTCGGCTTCCAAGCCGGCGATGACCGGGTCGGTGTTGCCGTCGAGGAAGGCGACGAGGTCGTCGACCAGGCGCTGGTAGTCGTCGTGGGTGACCTCGCCCACGCAGGGGCCGACGCACTTCTCGATGTGGTAGAGCAGGCAGGGCCGGCCCAGGCGCTGGTGGCGCCCGAACTTGTTGTCCGAGCAGGTGCGCACCGGGAAGGTGCGCAGCAACAGGTCGAGGGTCTCGCGGATGGCGTAGGCGTGGGCGTAGGGACCGAAGTAGCGGGTCCCCTTCTGCTTGCGTCCCCGCATGACCCGGGGCCGGGGCCACTCGTCGGCCAGGGTGACGGCCAGGAAGGGATAGCTCTTGTCGTCGCGCAGGCGGATGTTGAACCGGGGCTGGTGGGCCTTGATGAGGCTGTACTCGAGCATGAGGGCCTCGACCTCGTTGCGGACCTCGATCCACTCAACGCTGGCCGCCGTTTGCACCATCTGGGCGGTGCGCGGGGGCATCGAGCGGGGGTCGCCGAAGTAGCTGTTCAGCCGGGAGCGCAGGGACTTGGCCTTGCCCACGTAGACCACCCGGCCCTCGGCGTCCTTGAACTGGTAGGAACCGGGCGCGTCGGGGACCGTGCCGGCGGGCGGGCGTTGGACCACGGGCCCAGTCTCGCCGCCGGCGGGCGGGACCGGGCAGCGTCGCCGTGCCAGCCTGCAGCCGTGCGCAGCTTCGACGTGGGCGAGCGCCGCGCCCGGCTGGCCCGGCGCCACCACCTCTCCCCGGCCGTCCCGGGCACCGACGTCGTCGCCGTGGCCGAGCGCCTGGTCGGCCTGCACGCCACCGACCCGGCCACGGTGTTCCTCTCGGCCCGGGCCCGGCTGCCGGGCTCGACGGTGGCCGACGTGGAGGCGGCCCTCTACGCCGAGCGGACCCTGGTCCGCCACCTCGGCATGCGCCGCACCCTGTTCGTGGTGCCGGCCACGTTGGTCCCGGTGGTGCAGGCCGCCTGCACCGACACCATCGCCGCCAGGGAGCGGGACCGCCTGGTCCGCGACGTGGAGGCGGGAGGGCTGGCGGCCGACGGCCG
>JADDRA010000017.1:8248-10849 GCA_016781105.1 Actinomycetota bacterium
GCCGGCCCGACCCTGTGGTGGGACGGCCGCATCGTGGGCGGCTGGGCCCAGCGCGCGACGGCGAGGTGGTCACACGCCTGCTCGACGACGTCGGGGCCGACGGTGGTGCTGCAGTCGACACGGAGGTCGACCGCCTGCAGGAGTGGCTGGGCGAGGTGCGGGTGACGCCACGCTTCCCCACGCCCCTGCAGAAGGAGCTGGCACAGGGGTGAGCGGTCTCAGGCGGACCGGGCCACGGGCGGGTTAGGCTGGCGGGGACTCGCCGTCCTGGCACTGCGGCGACATATCTGTCTCCGAGAGGCCGACATCCCCGTGCAGGGCGACCAGGCTGTCCGCACCGGCCGTCGATCGGAGCGCTCCCCCAAGGGAGGACAACCGAATGCTGCGCATGCAGGCGCCCCTACCCCACCGCTACGTGGACGCCACGCCCGAGGAGCTGTCCGAGCGGATCGGAGTGGCCAAAGCCGCCCTCGGCGAGCGGGTGCTCATCCTCGGCCACCACTACCAGCGCGACGAGGTGATGCGCTGGGCCGACGCCCGGGGCGACTCGTTCCGCCTGTCCCAGCTCGCTGCGGCCAACGCCGAGGCCGGGTTCATCGTGTTCTGCGGCGTGCACTTCATGGCCGAGTCGGCCGACATCCTCACCGCCCCCCACCAGCAGGTGGTGCTGCCCGATCTCAACGCCGGCTGCTCGATGGCCGACATGGCCGACATCGACGCGGTCGAGGAGGCCTGGGAGTCGCTGGCCGAGGTCATCGACGTCGAGCGCCTGGTGCCCATCACCTACATGAACTCCTCGGCCGCCCTCAAGGCGTTCGTGGGACGGACCGGCGGGTCGGTGTGCACGTCGACCAACGCCCGGGCCGTGCTGGAGTGGGCCCTCGCCCGGGGTGAGCAGGTGCTGTTCTTCCCCGACCAGCACCTGGGGCGCAACACCGGCCTGGCCATGGGCTACGGCCACCACGACATGGCCGTGTGGGACCCGCGCCGGGACCTGGGTGACCTGTCGCCGGCCGAGGTCAAGGGTTCGACGTTCCTGCTGTGGCGGGGCCACTGCTCGGTCCACCAGCGCTTCACCCCGGCCCAGATCGATGCCTTCCGGGCCGCCCACCCGACGGGCCTGGTCCTGGCCCACCCCGAGACACCCTGGGAGGTGTGCGCGGCCGCCGACCAGGTCGGCTCGACCGACGCGATCATCCGCGCCGTCGACGCGGCGGCACCGGGCTCGGTGATCGGGGTGGCCACCGAGATCCACCTGGTCCAGCGCCTGGCCGCCGAGCACCCCGATCGCACCGTGGTCTCCCTCGATCCCATCGTCTGCCCGTGCTCGACCATGTTCCGCATCGACGCCGCCCACCTGGCCTGGGTGCTCGAGTCCCTGGTGGCAGGCGAGGTCGTCAACCGCATCACCGTCGACGAGGAGACGGCTACCTGGGCCAAGGTCGCCCTGGAGCGGATGCTGTCGATCGTGTGAGGGAACAGCGTGCCGGTGGCCGTCCTGGTCGGACAGAGCCACTCGTAGACGACGCCCGCAAGCCAGGCCACGGGGACGACGACGCTCGCTGCTGCCGCGGCGAGCCGGGTGGCGGGGGTGGCTGGTCCCTGCCGGGCGGCCACGTCGAGGGCGGCAAGGGCGAGGCCGGACGAGGTGACGGAGAGGAGCAAGGGGACTCGTGTCACCGACGCCGCGGCCGCGATGGCGGCGATCACCGCACCTGCGAGGACGCTGGCCTGGCGCCGGTTCGGTCGCGACCTCGTCACCCGCCAGTACCGGACCTTGCTGCGCCCGAAGAGGAGGTGCTGCTGCCAGATCTGGCCGAGTCCGGTGCGAGCGACGTAGCCCACCTCCAACCCCTCCTCCAGCCAGACACCGAACCCCTCGCGTCGGTAGCGCTGGCACAGGTCGAAGTCTTCGTTGGCGTCGAGGCGGATGTCGTAGCCGCCCAGGGCGAGGAGCTCGTCTCGGCGGAACGCCCCCAGGTAGACGGTGTCGACCGGCCCCGATCGCCCCCGCCGACGATAGGACGCACCCCCCGTCACCCACGGGTTCGCCAGCGCCCGGGCGATGCCCCCCGCCAGCGCGCCCGAGGCGCCGGCAAGAGGGACCTGCATCCCGCCCACCACCCCGACTCGGGGATCCTGCCGCAGCCGTTGCACGGTGCGGGCCACGTGATCCACGCCGGCGAGGCACCGGTACTGGTGGTGTCGGTGGGGTCGTAGAGCTGCACGGCGGCAGCAAAGACGATGACCGGCTCGTCGAAGGAGGCGCCCACGTCCCGGGACAGGATGAGACGCCTCGGTGCCGCTGGCGAGCCACAGCCGGCTACTGGAGCCACAATTCGTGCCGGGCAGGTTCCTCCTTCGTCGTCGTGTAGGCGCCCGAACTCCTGGGCGCGCTCAGAGGTCTGGAGTCCGACGGTTGCGTGAAGGACTGGGGCTCAGCCAGAACGGCATGAGAAAGGCTCCGAACAGTGCACCTACGACTACTTCCCTGTTGATCCCTCCAATAAGTGCTTGAACAAGGAGCAGGAGGAGACCCATCCCTGGCATGGCCAGAAGTACCGCAATCGCAATTCTGCTACGTAATAGTTGCTGGATCAG
>JADDRA010000025.1 GCA_016781105.1 Actinomycetota bacterium
CTCCACCGGCTGGGCGGTGGAGGTGTTCCCGGCCCGGTCAGTGGCCCGAGCGGTGATGCTGTGGGAGCCGGCGGGCAGGCCGGCGGTGCTCCAGGTGGCCTGGTGGAAGTCCCTCGAGGCGTTGTAGCTCATGGTGCGCCAGGGGCCGGCACCGTCGATGCGGTACTCCACCACGAGGTCGCCGGGGCCGTCCTCGCCGTCGCTCGCCTCGGCCCGCAGGGCGACCTTGTCGCCTCGGTCCACGGCGTCACCGGCGTCGGGGCGTACCAACGCCACCGTGGGCGGGGCCCCCGTGCCCGAGCCGGGCGACTGCTCACCCGGCGGGACCTGTTGGTTCCCGTTGACCGTCGTCACCTCCACCGAGGCCGAAGTGGCGTTCCCGTCGCCGTCGGTGGCCGTCACCGTGATGGTGTGCCTGCCGTCACCGACGCGCGTGCTGTCCCACGTAGCCCGGTGCCGGTCCCCCTTGCGGTGGGCCATGGGCTGGGGGGCAGCGCCGTCGATGCGGTACTGCAGCGCGAGGGCCTGGCTGGCGTCCTCGGCGTCCTCGGCGTCGGCGGAGATGCTCACGGAGCTTGCCACCGTGGCGCCGCCGCCGGGGCTGGTGATGGACAGGGTGGGGGCTCGGCCCTGGCCGGAGCCGCCCTGGCTCGGAGGCTCCTGGGGCGGGGCGGTCCCACCCCCACCACCACCGGCACCCCCGGCGCTCAGGGCGTTCACCAGGGGCTCGGCCGTCGAGTCGCGGTCGCCGCTCCAGCTTCCCTGGCCCGAGCAGGTCCGGTCGGTCCCCGCCTGCCGGCCATCGGGGCACTCGCCGGTCTCGAGCAGGCGGTTGCGCACTCCGGCGGACGAGGCACCGTCGGCCAGGGCCAGGGCGGCGGCACCGGCCACATGGGGAGCCGCCATGCTGGTTCCGCTCTTGGTCGTGGTCCCCCCGCCCCGCCCGGTGGAGCTGATGTTGGTCCCTGGCGCGATCAGGTCGACCACCGAGCCGTAGTTGCTGAACGAGGCGAACTGGTCGCCGCCCCGCTCCCCGTCTCGGTCGTCGAGGGCGGACACGGTGAGGACCTCGGGGTAGCGGGCCGGGGCCTGGGAGCCGGCGTTGCCGTCGTTGTTGCCGGCGGAGGCCACGACGACGATCCCGCGCTCGACGGCCTCACAGACCGCCTGGCGCAGGAACCCGTCGGTGCAGCTCCCTGCGCCGCTGGCACCGCTCAGGCTCAGGTTGATGACCCGGACGGCGCCGCCCAGGGCGACGACGTGGTCGATCCCGCAGATGATGTCCGAGAAGCTCGCCCTGCCTTGGCTGTCCGACACCTTGACCGGGACGACCTCGGCTTCGGGTGCCACCCCCACCACCCCCGAACCGTCGGCTTCGGCACCCACGATCCCGGCCACGTGGGTGCCGTGGCCGTTGTCGTCGTCGGCGCTGCGCCCGGGGTCGACGCAGTTGGTGCCCCGGCCGGCGTCGATGTTGTCCCGCAGGTCGGGGTGGTCGAGGTCGATGCCGGTGTCGAGGATGGCGACGCGCTGGCCGGACCCGGTGCGGCCTCCGGCCCGGGCGTCGTCGGCCTGGATCCGTCGGACGCCCGTCGGTGAGGAGTCGGCGGTCGTCTGGGCCACGACGTCGGCCGTGACCGTGCGCACCCGGGGGTGGGCGGCCAGACGGCGGGCGGCCTCGGCCGGACCCTCGAAGACGAAGCCGGGGAAGACCGCCTCGAAGCGCTCGGCCGCCCGTCCGCCGGCGGCCCGGGCCAGGGCGTCGGACTGGTCGGGGTCGGTGGAGGGCTGCAGGGCCACCACCCACACGCCCGGGAGGGGCCGGCCCCCCTCGACGTCGGCGTCGAACCCGCTCGGGTCACCCTGGCCCTCGGCCGCCGCGGGTCGTGCCGCTGACCTAGGGGCCTGAGCGAGGCTGGTCGCCGTGGCGGCCTCGGCCACCTGACGAGCCACCTCCTCGTGGGCCCACCGCTCCAGGCCCGACCTCGCCCCCGCCCGCTCGTCACCTCCGGGGCTGGCGCCCGAGGGGGCCAGCAGGGGGGCGAGGGCGAGGACCACGACGGCGAGGAGGGCGAAGCTGCGGCGCACGGCGTGCTCCCTTGGTCAGGTCGGGCACGGGTTGGTCCCTTCCCGACGAAGCGGACGGCGGGGGAGCTTAGGAGCTGGCGCTCAGCGAGCGCGCCGGCGTCGGCGGGCGTCGCGGTCCTCCCGCTCGCCCAGCCGGCTGCGGATGAGGTCACGGCGCGCCTGGAGCTCCCGGTAGGTCAGGCCCTCGGTCTCGGGGGCGACACCGAAGCTGGCCTTGACCCCGGTCAGGTCGACCTCGAAGGCGCCGGCGGCCAGACCGATGTCGCGGGTGAGGCGCTCGCCGTGGGCGGTAGCGAAGTGGCCGGCCACGTTGGCGATCTCGGCGAAGAGGTCGAGGTCGGGGGCCAGGGTGGCGATGGCGCCGTCGAGGAACACCATGTTCTTGACGAAGAGCATGAGCTCCTTGGGCAGGCGGGCGCCGTAGCCGAGGAGCGCCCTGACCACCCGGCGCAGCTCGGCCACCAGCTCGTCACCGGACATCGTGGTGGGGTCGACGGCCGGTTGATCGAGCCTGAGGTCCTGGATCACCGCCTCCAGGTCGGCGTCGGCGGGCAGGGCGCCCAGCTCCCGCAGGGCGGCGAGCTGGGTGCGCACGTCGTTGGTGATGCTGGCCATCAACAGGCGCAGGAAGGCGAGCCGGCGAGACTCGTCGAGGCGGCCGGTGATGCCGTAGTCGAGCAGGGCGGTGCGGCCGTCGGGCTGGACGAAGAGGTTGCCACCGTGGAGGTCGCCGTGGAAGATGCCGTGCAGCATGGCGCCCTCCAGGAAGGCGATCATGCCGGTGCGCACCACCGCCTCGGTGTCGATCCCGGCCCCGTGCATGCCGGCGACGTCGTCGAAGGCGAAGCCGAAGAGCCGCTCCATCACCAGCACCCTGCGGGTGACCAGCTCGGGGTGGGGACGGGGGACCACGAACCGGCGCTGGCCGAGCTCGGCCAGCACACGGGCGATGTCGAGCATGTTCTCGGCCTCGAGGCGGAAGTCGAGCTCCTCGTTGATCGTGTCGGCGAACAGCTCGACCAGGGCGGGTGGGTTGGCCAGGGAGGCGACGGGGATGCGCCCGACCAGGGCGGGCGCCAGCCACGACATCATGGCCAGGTCGCGCCGGACGAGGCCGGCCACCTGGGGGCGCTGGACCTTGACGACCACCTCCTCGCCGGTGCGCAGGGTGGCGGCGTGCACCTGGGCGATGGACGCGGCGGCCAGCGGGTTGGGGTCGAAGCGGGCGAAGACCTCCTCCAGAGGCCTGCCCAGGTCCTCCTCGACCACGGTGCGGACGTCGGCCCACGACTCGGGGGGGACCCGGTCGCGGCAGCGCTTGAGCTCGGTCACGAGCTCCTCGGGGAACAGGCCCTCGCCGGCGGAGATGATCTGGGCCAGCTTGATGTAGGTCGGGCCCAGGCGCTCGGCGGCCCGGCGCAGGCGGCGGGAGAGCCCGGCGCGCGAGGCGGCCCGGCCCCGGCGCCGCTCACCCGCCGCCCACAGCCCCACCGGGATGCCGAGGTGGCGGGCGGTCGAGACCAGGCGCCCGAGGGGTGGGATGCGCCGTCGCCGGACCAGCTCGGGCACCTCGGCCCTGGTCCGGGCCCGGACCCGGGCCAGCCCGATGCGCCAGCGCAACCCGCCCGCTTCGACGACCCACGGGGCCTGGTCGCTGAAGGTCCCCCAGGCCAGGTCGGCGGGGACCGTGCCACCCTCCTCTGCCTCGGGCACGGTCGGCCGCACCCCCCCATCCTGCCCGGTGCGAGGACGGGAGAGAGCGTCGCCGGGCTCGTGAGGGCAGGTCTTGACGGCGACCGGATCCGGTGGAATCCTCTCGGCGCCGGGCTTGGGGTGCTTCCGCCGTGCGCCCCGGCCCGGCTTCTTCGCGCCTGGGCGCCTAGCGCCGGGACAGCGGCTTGTAGGCGCCCCGCGGGGAGGCCTCGTCGAGCCCCCGGCGCCGGCGCTCGGCCTCGTAGTCGCTGAAGCCCCCCTCCGACCAGTGCACCACCCCGTCGCCCTCGAAGGCGAGGATGTGGGTGGCCACCCGGTCGAGGAACCACCGGTCGTGGGTGATGACCACCACGCACCCGGCGAAGGCGAGCAGGGCGTCCTCCAGGGCCCGCAGGGTGTCGACGTCGAGGTCGTTGGTCGGCTCGTCGAGCAGCAGGAGGTTGGCGCCGGACAGGAGCTGCTTGGCCAGGTGCAAGCGGTTGCGCTCGCCCCCGGAGAGGACCCCGACTCGCTTCTGCTGGTCGGACCCCTTGAAGCCGAAGGAGGCGACGTAGGCCCGCCCGTGCACCTCGCGCCCTGCCACCCGGAGCTGGTCGACGCCGCCGGTGACCTCCTCGTACACGCTGCGCTCGGCATCGAGCGACGCCCGGGACTGGTCGACGTAGGCCAGCTCGACGCTGGGCCCCACCCGCAGCTCGCCGCCGTCGGGGCGCTCGTCCGCGCCACCACCGACCTCGCCGCCGTCGGCGCGCTCACCGGCGGCGATCATGCGGAACAGCGTGGTCTTGCCCGCGCCGTTGGGTCCGATGACCCCGACGATGCCGGCCGGGGGGAGGGAGAAGCTCAGGTCCTCGATGAGGCAGCGGCCGGCGTAGCCCTTGCGCAGGTGCTCGGCCTCGACGACCAGGTCACCGAGCCGGGCGCCGGGAGGGATGGTGATCTCCAGGCCGTCGCCCCGGCGCTCGGCGGCCGAGGCCTCGGCCAGGAGCTGGTCGTAGCTGCGCAGGCGGGCCTTGCCCTTCGACTGGCGGGCGCGCGGGGACAGGCGCACCCACTCCAGCTCCCGCTCCAGGGTGCGCCGGCGGGCCGACTCCTCGCGCTCCTCGGCCGCCAACCGGGCCGACTTCTGCTCGAGCCAGCCCGAGTAGTTCCCCTCGAAGGGGTAGCCCCGACCCCGGTCGAGCTCGAGGATCCAGCCGGCCACTTTGTCGAGGAAGTAGCGGTCGTGGGTGACGGCGACCACGGTCCCCCGGTAGTCCTGGAGGAAGCGTTCGAGCCAGGCCACGGCCTCGGCGTCGAGGTGGTTGGTGGGCTCGTCGAGCAGCAGCAGGTCGGGTTGGCGCAACAGCAGGCGGCACAGCGCGACCCGGCGCCGCTCCCCACCCGACAGGGTGGCCACGGGGGCGTCGCTCGCGGGCACGCCCAGGGCGTCCATGGCCACCTCGACGTTGCGCTCGAGGTCCCAGGCCCCGCTGGCGTCGATGCGGTCCTGGAGCTCGGCCTGCTCGCCCAGCAGGGCGTCGACGTCGGCGTCGGCCTCGGCGAAGCCCGCGCACACCTGCTCGTAGCGCTCGAGCAGCGACCTGGTCTCGGCCACGCCGTCCATGACGTTGGCGAGCACGCCCTTGGACTCGTCGAGCACCGGCTCCTGGGGCAGGTGGCCGACCGAGAAGCCGGGGCTGAGCCGTGCCTCCCCGGTGTAGCCGTCGTCCTCGCCGGCCATGATCCGCAGCAGCGACGACTTGCCCGACCCATTGGCGCCGATCACGCCGATCTTGGCCCCCGGGTAGAACGAGAGGGAGATGTCCTCCAGGACCTGGCGGTCGGGAGGGTGGAACCGGCCGAGGCGGCGCGTGGTGTAGATGTACTGGGCGGGCATGGCCACGACCGTACCGGGGCCTCCCACCGCCGGTTGCACGCACCGACCGGCACCCGTGCTGGTGGGGGTGCCGGTCGGTGGTGCGGTTGGGGGGGTCGGCAGCGGGAGGGGTTCTCGCGCCTGAACCCATTCTCGCGCCGGCTGTCCACCCTCGCAGTAGCGACATTCCGCATCTACCATCGGATGGCGGCCGCCGGGAACCTCGGCGGGCCCACCCTCGCCGGTACCCTGGGCTGGTGACCCAGCCCGGGCCGAGCGACGCGTTCGGTCCCAACGCCTGGCTCGTCGACGAGATGTACGAGCGCTTCGTCGAGGACCCGGCGTCGGTGGGGGAGCGCTGGCGGGAGTTCTTCTCCGACTACCGGAGCAGCCGGGTGGCTCGTCCGCCCGCTGCCGCTGCGCCGAGCCCCCCTGCACAGGCGTCGGTCCGGCCCGCCGCCGGGCCGGAGGTGGAGCGACCGGTGCCGGGGGCGGCGCGCCTGCGAGGGGTGGCGGCGCGCATCGCTCGGACGATGGAGGCGAGCCTCGAGGTCCCCACGGCGACCAGCCTGCGGATCGTCCCGGCCAAGTTGCTGGAGGTGAACCGCCAGGTGATCAACGGCTACCTCGGGCGCACCCGGGGCGGCAAGGTCAGCTTCACCCACCTCATCGCCTTCGCCGTGGTCCGGGCCCTCGAGGCCGTGCCCGCCATGAACGCCGCCTACCAGGAGGTCGACGGCCAACCCGGGGTCGTCCGTCACGACCACGTGGGCTTGGGGATCGCCGTCGACATGGAGCGGCCCGACGGCACCCGCAGCCTCGTGGTGCCCTGCATTCGCGGCGCTGACACCCTCGACTTCCGCGGCTTCCACGCGGCTTACGAGGAGGTGGTGCGCAAGGTCCGATCGAACCGGCTCGCTGCCGACGACGTGGCCGGCACCACGGTCACCCTGACCAACCCGGGCACCATCGGGACCGTCGCGTCGGTCCCCCGCCTGGTGCAGGGCCAGGGGCTCATCGTGGGCGTGGGCGCCATCGGGCACCCGGCGGAGTACCAGGCCGCCGACCCCCGGGCCCTGGCGGAGCTGGGGGTCTCCAAGGTCGTCACCCTCAGCTCCACCTATGACCACCGCATCATCCAGGGGGCGGAGTCGGGCTTGTTCCTCCAGAGGGTCCACGACCTGCTGCTCGGCGCCGACCGCTTCTACGACGAGCTCTTCCGCGCCCTCGGCATCCCCTACGAGGCCGTGCAGTGGCGGCGTGACGTCAACCCCGTCGATGCGCCCGAGACCCACCTCGAGAAGCAGATGCAGGTCAACCGGGTCGTCAACATGCACCGGGTGCGGGGTCACCTCATCGCCGACCTCGACCCGCTGGCGGTCAAGGAACCGCACATGCACCCCGAGCTCGACCCTGCCACCTACGGCCTGACCATCTGGGACCTCGACCGGGAGTTCCTGACCGGAGGGCTGGCCGGGAGCCACCGCCTGCCCCTGGGCGAGATCCTGCGCATCCTGCGCGACGCCTACTGCCGAACCGTGGGCATCGAGTACATGCACATCCAGGACCCCGAGCAGAAGCGCTGGATCCAACGCCACGTCGAGGGCGTCCACGCCGGGCTCGACCTCGACGAGCAGCGCCACGTCCTGGGTTGCCTCAACGCCGCCGAGGCGTTCGAGCGCTTCCTCGCCACCAAGTACGTGGGGGCCAAGCGCTTCGGCATCGAGGGGGCGGAGTCGGCCATACCCCTCCTCGACGCCGTGCTCGGCGCCGCCGCAGGCGCCGGCCTCGACCGGGTGATGATGGGCATGGCGCACCGGGGCCGGCTGAACGTGCTGTCGAACATCGTGGGCAAGCCGCTCGACCAGATCTTCGGCGAGTTCGAGGGGATCATCGACCCGGGCACGGTGCAGGGCTCGGGCGACGTGAAGTACCACCTGGGCGCCAGCGGCCGCTTCCGCAGCCGGACCGGGGCCGAGATCGAGGTCGAGCTGGCCGCCAACCCGTCGCACCTCGAAGCGGTCGACCCGGTGGTCGAGGGCATGGTCCGGGCCTGCCAGGACCTGGTCGACCAGCCCACCTCGTACTCGATCCTCCCGCTCCTCGTCCACGGCGACGCCGCCTTCGCCGGCCAGGGGGTGGTGGCCGAGACGCTGAACCTGTCCGACCTGCGGGGCTACCGCACCGGCGGCACCGTCCACCTGGTGATCGACAACCAGCTCGGCTTCACCACCGCGCCCGAGTTCGGTCGTTCCTCGGTGTACGCCACCGACGTGGCCAAGATGGTCCAGGCCCCGATCTTCCATGTCAACGGCGACGACCCCGAGGCGTGCGTGCGGGTGGCTCGGCTGGCCTTCGCCTACCGCGAGGCCTTCCACCGCGACGTGGTGATCGACATGTGGTGCTACCGGCGCTTCGGTCACAACGAGGGCGACGATCCGAGCTACACCCAGCCCCTGCTCTACCGGCGCATCGAGGCGCGCCGGTCCGTGCGCAAGCTCTACGTCGAGCTCCTGGTCAAGCGGGGCGACATCACCCTGGAGGAGGCCGAGCAGGCCCTCGACGACTTCAGCGATCGCCTGCAGCAGGCCTTCGAGCAGACCCGGGCGCTGTCCGTCCCGCCCACGGGCGCCCCCGAACGGCGCCCGTCCCCGGCGTCGGAGCCCGAGCCGGCCACCGGTGCCGAGCGGGCGCTGCTGGCCGGCGTGCTCGACGCCCTCGAGCGGGTGCCCGAGGGCTTCGAGGTCCACCCCAAGCTGGCCGGCCAGTTCGAGGCCCGGCGCCGGCTCTGGGCGACGGGCAAGGTCGACTGGGCCGCGGCCGAAGCCCTGGCCCTGGGGTCGCTGCTGGCCGAGGGGACCGACGTCCGCCTCACTGGCCAGGACACCCGCCGGGGCACGTTCTCGCACCGCCACTCCGTGCTGTTCGACCACCGCACCGGGGCCGAGCACGTGCCCCTCACCCAGATCGGCGCCGGGCAGGGCAAGTTCTGGGTCTACGACTCGTCGCTGTCGGAGTACGCCGCGATGGGCTTCGAGTACGGCTACTCGGTGGTGCACACCAAGGCGCTGGTCGCCTGGGAGGCGCAGTTCGGCGACTTCGTCAACGGCGCCCAGATCATCGTCGACCAGTTCCTGGCCGCGGCCGAGGAGAAGTGGGGCCAGCGGTCGGGGCTGGTGCTGCTGTTGCCCCACGGCTACGACGGGCAGGGTCCCGAGCACAGCTCGGCGCGCATCGAGCGCTTCTTGACCCTGTGCGCCGACGAGAACCTGCGGGTGGTCAACGCCACCACCGCAGCCCAGTACTTCCACCTCCTGCGGGGCCAGGTCAGGCGCCCGGCGCGGACACCGCTCGTGGTCTTCACCCCGAAGTACCTGCTGCGGGCGCGCGAGTCCCGCTCTACAGTCGACGAGCTCGTGCACGGTGCGTTCCGGCCCATCCTCGACGATCCCTCGGTCGAGGATGCGGCGGCGGTGCGACGGGTGATCCTGTGCTCGGGCAAGGTGGCCTACGACGCCCTGCTGCGGCGCGACCAGGCGAAGGCACAGGTGGCCGTGCTGCGGGTGGAGCAGCTCTACCCCTGGCCCGAGCGAGTGCTCGCCGAGCTGCTCGAGCGCTACCCGGGGGCGGACTCGCTGTACTGGCTGCAGGAGGAGCCCGAAAACATGGGGGCCTGGCCGTACGTCCACGGCCGGTTGCACCGCGTCCTCGGCGGCGGGACCAAGCTCGGCCACGCCAGCCGCCAGGAGCTGGGCAGCCCCGCCACCGGCAGCTTCAGGCTCCACCTGCGCGAGCAGGAGGAGCTCCTCGACCGGGCGTTCGAAGGGGTCGACTGATCCCCGGCCGCGCGACCATCCGCCCACTCGGCGGTCGCAACCGGTAGGGTTTGGCCCGTCGGCCCTTCCTCTCGACGAGGGAAGGTCCGTCGGTACCGGCTCGGCGGCTTCCCGCCTCGCAGCGCCGGGAGGAACAGGGCGGGTAGCAGCGTGGGTTCCATCCTCGGCTCCTCGTCCCCAGTGGACGGAGGTCGGGGTGGCGTCGGCGCCGGTGCGCACCGGGCCGGCGCTCGGGCCGACCACCGAGAGGAGAACGAGATGGTCGATCGTGGCTGACGGGCGCCGTCACCTGGTCGTCGACGGGTCCAACATCGCCACCGAGGGACGCAGCCTCCCCAGCCTGGCCCAGTTGGACGACGCGGTGCGGGCCCTGCTCAAGGAGCGGCCCTTCGAGAGCTGGACGGTCGTGGTCGACGCCACCTTCGGGCACCGCATCGACTCCTCGGAGAAGCAGATCTACGAGGAGGCGCTGGCGGCCAACGAGCTGGTGACCCCGCCGGCGGGGACGATCGGCAGAGGCGACAAGTTCCTGCTCGAGATCGCCGACCGGGCCGGCGCCACCGTCTTCTCCAACGACTCGTTCCAGGAGTTCCACGGCGAGTACGACTGGCTCTTCGACGAAGGGCGCCTCATCGGGGGCAAGCCGGTGCCCGAGGTGGGCTGGATCTTCACCGAGCGCACCCCGGTGCGGGGGCCGAGGAGCCGGATGTCGTCCCGGGCCGCCGAGCGGCGCAACCGGGACTCGTCCTCGGGCGGGAGCCGGAGGTCGAGGAGGGTCCTGTCGGCCAGCGGGCCGCCGCCGGTCCCGACATCGCCGCCTCCCCGCCCCCTGCGTCGGGAGCCGGTGCGGGCGGTACGGAGCGAGCCGCTGCGCCCGGAGCCGGTCGCGGCGGCCGGGACCGAGGCGATCCCGGCCGCCGGCGCGTCACCGAGCCCCCGGCGGACGTCGTCGCCACCGGAGCCCGTCAATGAGCCCCTTCCCTTCATCCAGTTCATCGCCGAGCACCGCCCCGGCCAGGAGGTGGAGGGGGAGGTACTCGAGTTCACCAGCCACGGCGCCTTCGTCCAGGTCGGCGACGTCCGTTGCTACCTGGCGCTCAAGCACATGGGTGATCCGGCGCCCCGCAGCGCCCGGGAGGTGCTGCGGCGCGGGGACATCGGTCGTTTCGTGGTCCAGGCCATCGACGCTCCTCGTCGGGGCATCGACTTGGCCCTGCCCGGCTTCGAGGATCTGGACGGGGACCGGGAG
>JADDRA010000089.1:0-19966 GCA_016781105.1 Actinomycetota bacterium
TGGCCGCCGATCAGGTCCTGCGCCTGCGTGACGCCGACGAGGCCGCCGCCGCCGGGTGTCGCCCCGGAGGGCTGCTCACCGATCCCCGCCGGCTCCCGGCGGCCGTGGCCGCCGCCGCCCTGCCCCTGGCCGCCGCCGCCGGAGTCGACACCCTGGCCGGAGCTGTGCCCAGCGTGGTGGTGGTGGTCCTGGTCCAGCGGCTGTGCACGGCCTCGGTCCAGCCCGGCCAGGCCCGGGCCCTGCGCGACGCCGCCCTGGCCACCACCGTCGCCGTGGGGATCGGCCTGGCCGCGTCGGCCCCGGTGCTCGCCCGGGGCTTCGGCGTCCAGGCCGCGGTGGTGGTGCTGCTCCTGGTCTGCGCCTACGACGCCGGGGACTTCCTGGTCGGCAGCGGCTCGGCCACCGTCTGGGAGGGGCCGGCGGCGGGGATCGCGGCGGTGGCCGTGGCCACCTTCGCCGTGTCCGTCGTGCCCCTCGAGCCCCTCGACGCCCGGGCCGCCTACGCCCTGGGCGCCCTCACCTGCCTGCTCGCCCCCCTGGGCCCACCGGCCGCCTCCCTCCTGACCGGCGACGGCCAGCGGCCCGCCCGCTTCGTGCGCCGGCTCGACTCCCTCCTGGTCCTCGGCCCCATCCTCCCCTACGCCCTGGCCGCCATCCTGTAGCCGGAACGAGGCCGGCCAGCAGCTCCCGGTGCGCCGGCACGGCAGGCGTTCTTTGTCGCCTTGGGTACCGCCTGGGTACGGAACGCGACAAAGAACGAGGTGGGTGGACCCCGGGAGGTCGGCCGGGAGGTGTGCCTGCGTTACTTCTTGGTCTCCCAGAAGATCCGGTCGATCTCGGCCACCGCGTCGAGCAGCTGCTGGCCCTGGGCCGGGTCCTCGGACTTCTTGGCCTCGCCCGCCAGCTTGGTGGCGGTCCAGAACTTGTCGTGCAGGTCGGGGTAGGCCTCGAGGTGGGGAGGCTTGAAGTAGTCGGTCCACAGCACCCACAGGTGGTGCTTGACCAGGTCGGCCCGCTGCTCCTTGATCATCACGGCCCGCTGCTTGAACACCGGGTCGTCGGAGTCCTGGTACTTCTGCTGGCACGCCTTCACCGACTCGGCCTCGATGCGGGCCTGGGCCGGGTCGTAGACGCCGCAGGCCAGGTCGCAGTGGGCCGAGGCGGGGACGGGCGGGTGGATCCGGTCGATGGCGGCGAGCAGGCGGAAGATCATTCGAGGCTCCTTGATCGACGACAGCGGGCGAGGACGACCGCTTGCCAAGGTCGCCGAGGTTGGCGAGGTTGGCACAGTGGCGCGGCGAGGACACTACCCCCGTCTCCCGATCTCCGCGGGGGCCGGCATGCTCCTCCTGGTGGCCGGCGGCGTCTGGCGCCGGGTCCTGCGGATCGAGGTGCACGGCGAGAGCATGGCCCCCGGGCTGCGCCCCGGCGACCGCCTGGTGGCGGTCCGGGGGCTCCCCCTCCGGGTGGGCGACGTGATCGCCACCGGCGATCCCCGCCACCCCGCTCGCACCCTGGTCAAGCGGGTCGTGGCCCTCGACCCGGTCCGGGGCGTGGAGCTGGCCGGCGACAACGCCGGGGCCAGCACCGACAGCCGGAGCTTCGGCCCGGTTCCGCACCACGCCGTCAGCGGCCGCGTCGTGTGGCGCTACTGGCCCCCGGAGCGCCGGGGGCGACCGGGCGGGCCTCCCCGGGAGCGGCTGTGGTGCTCGGGGTAGGCTGAGCCCGATGGACCCGGCCCGCTTCGAGCACGTCCTCGGCGGTGAGCGAGGCGACGTGGCCGGGCTGTCGATGGAGGAGCTGCGGGCTCGGCGGGCCGAGCTCCAGGGGGCCGAGGTGACGCTGTCGTACCAGCGGCGCGTGGCCCAGGGCCGCCTCGACATCGTGGCCGCCGAGCGCCGCCGGCGGGAGACCGGCGGGGAGCCCCCCGACCCCGAGGGCATGGTGGCCCACCTGAGCGAGATCCTCGCCCCCCGCACCCGGGGACCGGGGCCCGGGCGGCTCTCGCAGCTGCTCGCTCCCGATCCGGCGGAGGTCGAGACCCCCGAGCTCGACGCCATCGCCGGCCCTGACGTGCTGGCCTCGCTGCCCTCGCTCGGCGACGACGACCTCGAACGCCTGGTGGCCGAGCTGGCCGAGTTCGAGGTGGCCTGCTCGACCACCCGGCACCGCCTCCACGAGCGGATCGACCAGCTCCAGGCCGAGGTCGTGCGTCGCTACCGCACCGGGGAGGCAACAGTGGAGACGCTGCTCCAGTGAGCCCGTCGCGGTGAGCCAGGCTCCCGCCGGGCATACCCGCCGGGCCGTGCTGGTGGTCGACGACGACGACCGGGTGCGAGCCGTGGTCCGGGCCGTGCTCGAGGCCGACGACTTCGAGGTGGCCGAGGCCGCCGACGGCTTCTCGGCCCTGGAGCTGCTGGCGTCCGGGAGCGACGAGGGGCCCGGCGCTCCCGCCCGCCCCAACGTGCTGGTGCTCGACGTCATGATGCCGGGCATGGACGGCATCGAGGTGTGCCGGCAGATCGACCACCGCACCACCAAGGTGCTGATGCTCACCGCCCGCGAGGACCTGGCCACCCGCGACGCCAGCGCCGCGGCCGGCGCCGACGCCTTCCTGGCCAAGCCGTTCTCGGCCGTCGAGCTGCTCGACGCCATCGAGGCGCTCTCCATCGATGACCCTGCCTCCTGAGGCGGGGGCGTCGCCCCCACCCAGCGATCCCGAAGGCCTGGAGGCCCAGCTCCGGGTCTTCGCCGCCGAGATCGGCGGCCTGTACCGGGCCCAGAAGGAGCGGGCCGAGCAACTGGAGAGCGCCCTCGGCGCGCTGAAGACGGCCTACCGCGAGACCATCCGCTCGTTCGCCTTTGTGGTCGAGGCCAAGGACGCCTACACGGGCCAGCACCTGGAGCGCTGCCGGGCCTACGGCGTCGCCCTCATGGAGGAGCTGGGCGTGGCCGACGAGCACCCCGACGCCGAGTACGGCTTCCTGCTCCACGACGCCGGCAAGATCGGCGTGCCCGAGCGCATCCTGTCCAAGCCCGGCCCCCTCACCGCCGCCGAGTGGCGGATCATGCGGACCCACCCGGTGATCGGCTGCCAGATGCTGGAGAACATCCCGTTCATGACCACCGCGGCCGAGATCGTGCGTTGCCACCACGAGATGTTCGACGGCTCGGGCTACCCCGAGCACCTCCGAGGCGAGGAGATCCCGCTGCCGGCCCGGGCCTTCAGCATCGTGGACGCCTTCGACGCCATGACCACCGACCGGCCCTACCGCCCGGCCATGCCCGCCGAGCGGGCCGCGGCCGAGCTCGACCGCATGGCCGGCAGCCAGTTCGACCCCGAGGTGGTCGCCGTCTTCCTGCCCCTGATCGAGCGGCTGCCCTCGCCGAGCCTCGGCTGAGCCGCGCCGGTCAGGAATCCGATCCGGGGTGGGGGCGTTGAGCACACCCGTGCGCAGGCTGGCGGTGCTCTCGTTCCACACCTCGCCGCTGGTCCAGCCCGGGGTGGGCGACAGCGGCGGGATGAACGTCTATGTGCGCGAGCTGGTCTCGGCCCTGGCCCAGGCCGGCGTGCGCTGCGACGTCTACACCCGGGCCTGGTCGGCCGACCTCGCCCCCGAGGTGGTGGTCGAGCCGGGCTTCCGGGTGGTCCACGTCGAGGCCGGGCCCCGCGCTGAGGTGGCCAAGGAAGAGCTGGCGGCGTTGGTGCCCGACTTCACCGACGGCGTCGTCGACCACATCCGCAGCTCCGGTGACGTCGACGCCATCCACGCCAACTACTGGCTCTCGGGCGTGGCCGGTCACGCCGCCAAGCACCGGCTGGCCCTGCCGCTCGTGTCGACGTTCCACACCCTGGCCCGGGTCAAGGCCGAGGCCGCCCTGGACGAGCCCGGTGGTCGCCCCCGGGCCGACGCCGAGGCCGAGGTGGTGGCCTGCAGCGACGCCATCCTGGCCAACGGGCGGGAGGAGGCCGAGGAGCTGCGCCGCCACTACGACGCGCCCGCCGAGCGCATCGAGGTCGTGCCCCCCGGTGTCGACCACGCCTTCTTCTCCCCCGGCGACCGGGACGGCGCCCGGGCCGCCCTCGGGTGGGCCGATCCGGGGCGGATCTCGGCCGTGGGCGGGCGGGGCGCCGCTCGCCACCCGGTGCTGTTGTTCGTGGGCCGCATCCAGCCGCTCAAGGGCCTCGACGTGGCCGTGTCGGCCCTGGCCGAGCTCGACCGGAGCGACGCCGAGCTCGTCATCGTCGGGGGCCCGAGCGGCGCCGAGGGACCGGAGGAGCTGGCCCGGGCGGTCCAGCTCGTGCACGACCTGGGCCTGGCCCGCCAGGTCCGCTTCGTCGAACCCCAGCCCCACCATCTGCTCTCGACCTGGTACCGGGCGGCCGACGTCGTGCTCGTGCCCAGCCGCTCGGAGTCCTTCGGCCTGGTGGCCCTGGAGGCGGCGGCCTGCGGACGCCCGGTGGTGGCCGCCGCCGTGGGCGGGCTGCGCACCATCGTCGACCACGGGCGCAGCGGCTTCCTGGTCGAGGAGCGCCATCCCCGAGTCTACGCCGAGCGGGCGGCCGAGATCCTCGACGACGACGAGCTGGCCGCCCGGCTGGGCGCCGGCGGCGCAGCGGCCGCCGCGGCCTACACGTGGCCCACCACCGCCGCCCGGCTCCGCCGGCTCTACGCCGACCTGAGCGCACGCCAGCTCGTCCAATGCTGAGATTTCTCATGCTTTTTCCTTGCTCTCCATTCCCTTTCTGAGCTAGGGTGCGCCCAGGAGCCCGAGGGGCGCAGCGTCCGGACTCGTTCGGGGAAGTGCGAGCATCGACCCCACGCCCCTCGGGCTCCCGAGCTCCGGCGCCCCGGACCCGGCCGCAGCGGCCGCCGAGGGCGTTGATCTTCTCCATCACCGTCACCGGCATCATGGCCAACACGCTGGTGGCGCCGGCGATCCCCGACATCCTCGCCGGACTGGGAGCGAGCCCGAGCGGCGCCGGCTTGATCCTGGCCGCCGCCACCCTCCCCGGGGTGGTGGTGGCGCCGCTCATCGGCCTGCTGGCAGACCGCTACGGGCGCCGGGAGGTGCTCGTCCCCTGCCTGGTGGCCTTCGGGCTCTCCGGGGGGCTGTGCTCGTGGGCCCCCACCTTCGAGCTCCTCCTGACCGCCCGGCTGGCGCAGGGCGTTGGCTCGGCCGGGCTCATCAACCTGGCCGTGGTCGTCATCGCCGACCACTGGCACGGCCCCGACCGGGCCCGCGTAATCGGCCAGAACTCCGCCGTGTTGACCCTCGCCCTCGCCGTCCTGCCGCCCCTGGGCGGGGTCCTGACCGACCTGGCCGGTTGGCGGGCCACCTTCGCCCCGTACTGGCTGGGGCTGGCCACCGCCGCCGGGGTCGCCCTGGTGATGGCGCCCGCTTCCCCCCGGGCGGTGCGCACGGGGGAGCAGGTGCGAGACGCCCTCGGCTACCTGCGCTCGGCCCCGGTGCTGGCCGCCGTGGGCAGCGGGGCGCTGGTGTTCGTCCTCGTCTTCGGGCTGATCCTCACCGCCCTCCCCCTCCACCTGGCCGAGACGTTCGGGCTGTCGGCCTCGGCCCGGGGCCTGGTCCTCGGCGTCCCCGCGCTCAGCGCCACCGTCGGGTCCCTCTCGGTCGGGCGCCTCACCCGCCGGGTCGGGGCCCGTCGCCTGGTGCTCGCCGGCTCGGGCGTCCTGGCCGTGGCCTTCACCGTGGTGGGCGCCGCCCCCGGGCTCGGGGTGGTGGTGGCCGGCACCTTCCTCTACGGCTTCGGCGAGGGGGCCACCATCCCCTCGCTGCAGGCGATCGTGGCCGGAGCGGCGCCGGCGTCGAGCCGGGGCGCGGTCGTCGCCGTGTGGGTGGGCGCGGCCCGGGCGGGCCAGAGCGCCGGTCCGGTCCTCGCCGGGCTGGCCCTGGCCGAGGTGGGCGCCACCGGGACCTTCCTGGCCGGCGCCGCCCTGGCCGCCGCCCTGCTGGTGGCCCAGGCCCTGAGCGGCCACCCCCGGGCCACCGGCGACCCCGAGCCCCGGTAGTGGCGGCCCCGTTGCGGTCCTGTTACGTTCCTCGGGTCCCCACAGGACCCGGCCTACCACGTCGACGCGCTCGGCGGTGGTGCAGCCCAAGCGGCGTTGTTCAGGAGAGGCACCATCGTCGACCGGATGACCAGGACAAGGATCACGCTCGTGGTCGTCCTCCTCGCCCTGCTCGCGGTCCACGTCGCTCCCGCCGGGGCCGTGTCCAAGGACCCCCGGGCCGCCCGCAAGGAGGCCCGCGACCGTCGGGCCCAGCTCGCCGAGGAGCTCGACGGGCTGGCCGCCTCGGAGAACGAGCTGCTCGATGCCATCGCGACCCTGAGCGAGCAGGTCGAGGCCCAGTCCCGGGAGGTGGAGGCCGCCCGCCAGGCCGTGGCCGCGGCCGAGGCTGACGTGGCCGAGGCCGAGGCGGCCATGGCCGAGACCGGGGCCAGCATCGACGGCCTCACCGATGCCGTGGTCCAGCGGGCGGTGGAGACCTTCATACGCCCGAGCGGCGACGGCCTCGACGAGATGGTGCGGTCGCGCGACATCGCCGAGGCCTCACGCAAGCGGGCGCTGCTCGACCAGGTGACCGCCAACGACGAGGACGTCATCGACCAGCTCAACGCCGCCCGCCAGGACTTCGAGCTGCGCCGGGCCGAGGCGGCCGCGGCCTCGGCCAAGGCCGACGAGCGCCGGGTCCAGACTGAGAACCGGCTGGCCGAGCTGGAGGCCACCCGCACCGAGCAGGCCCGGCTGGTGGCCAACCTGGACACCCGCCAGGCCGAGGTGTCCCAGGAGATCGAGGCCCAGGAGCAGAGCGAGGCCGAGCTCACCCGCATCATCGAGGAGGCCGAGGCCCGGGCCGCCGCCCGGTCCCGGCTGGCATCAGCGGTGGGGGCCGCGGTCGACCGCACGGTGGGAGGCGGCGGGTGCATCTGGCCGACTCGGGGCAGCGTCACCTCCGAGTTCGGCAACCGCTGGGGCCGCCTCCACGCCGGCATCGACATCGCCGCCCCCATCGGCACACCCATCTACGCGGCCCAGGCGGGGACCGTGATCTTCTCCGGCGCCCAGAGCGGCTACGGCAACGTGATCATCCTCTCCCACGGGGGTGGCCTGACCACCCTCTACGGGCATCAGAGCCGACTGGCCGCCTCCAACGGCCAGTCGGTCGGCCAGGGGGACAACATCGGCTTCGTGGGCAACACCGGGCGCTCGACCGGTCCCCACATCCACTTCGAGACCCGCTACGGGAGCTCACCCCGCAACCCCCGAGGCTGCCTCCCGTAGGAGGCGCTCCCGCCGGCGCTAGCGTCCCGGCATGAGCGCCGAGCTGGTGGTGGTGGGCGGCGGCCGCATGGGCGAGGCCCTCGTGGGTGGCCTGCTGGCCGGTGGGTGGGAGGCCGGCACCCTCTGCGTGGTCGAGACGCTCGCCGACCGGCGCCAGGCCTTGGCCGCGCGCCTCCCTCCCGACCTGCGAGTCGTGGCCACGCCCCCGGCGGCCGAGGGAGTGGTGCTGGCGGTCAAGCCCGCCGACGTGGCCGCCACGGCCGAGGCGGTGGCCCGGGCCGGCGCCCGCCGGGTGCTCTCGATCGCCGCCGGCGTGCCCCTGGCCGCCCTGGAAGCGGCCTTGGAGGCGGGCTCCAGCCGCCTGCCCGTGGTGCGGGCCATGCCCAACACCCCCGCCCTGGTGGGTGCCGGCGCCGCGGCCGTGGCCGCCGGGACCTGGGCCGAGGACGACGACCTGGCCTGGGCCGAGGCGGTCCTCGGCGCCGTGGGCACCGTGGTGCGGGTCCCCGAGGCCCTGCTCGACGCCGTGACCGGCCTGTCGGGCTCGGGCCCGGCCTACGTGTTCCTCGTGGCCGAGGCCCTGATCGACGCCGGGGTCCTGGTCGGCCTGCCCCACGAGGTCAGCGCCGGGCTCACCGTCCAGACCCTGCTCGGCGCCGCCCGGCTGCTGGCCGAGCGCGAGGAGGCGCCGGCGGCCCTGCGCCAAGCGGTGACCTCACCCGGCGGCACCACGGCCGCCGGCCTGCGCGCCCTCGAGGCCGGCGGCGTGCGGTCGGCCGTCGTCGACGCCGTCGTGGCCGCCACCGAGCGCTCGCGCCACCTGGGCCAGGAGGCGTCCACCACGCCCTGACCCTGGCCGGGCCTCCACGGCTGCCCACTTCCCCCACCGGCCCCTCTGGCCTACAGTGCCCCCGAGCGGAGAAGGGGTGATGTCCATGGCCCAGTTCCCGGGTCGCGCCCAGTACCTGACCGTTGCCGAGGTGGCTGCCACCCTGCGGGTGTCGACCATGACCGTCTACCGACTGATCAAGTCGGGCGACCTCGCCGCGGTGCGGGTGGGCAAGTCCTACCGGCTGGCAGCCGACGAGGTGGATCGCTACCTCGCCCGGGGGTTCACCGAGGCGGGGTAGGGCGGGCGTCGAGCTAGCGTCGGCTGCGGATGCCCGAGCGCCTCGACACCGTCTCGTTCCTCTCCGACTACGGCACCGACGACGAGTTCGTGGGGGTGGTCCGCTCGGTGATCCGCACCATCGCCCCCGAGGCCACCGTGGTCGACCTCTGCCACGGCATCGCGCCCCACGACGTGCGGGGCGCGGGCCTGGCCCTGGCCCGGGCCGTGCAGTACCTGGCCCCCGGGGTCGTGCTGGCCGTGGTCGACCCCGGCGTGGGTACGCAGCGCCGGGCGGTGGCGGTGGAGGTGGCCGAGCACGGCAGCGTCTTCGTCGGCCCCGACAACGGCCTGCTGGCGTCGGGCGTGGCCCTGGCCGGGGGGGCCACCCGGGCCGTTGCCCTCACCGACGAGCGCTTCCACCTGCCCTCGCCCGGGCCGACCTTCGCCGGGCGCGACATCTTCGCCCCCGTGGCCGCCCACCTGTGCAACGGGCAGGCGCTCGACGACCTGGGGGACCCGGTCGACCCGGCCACGCTCCTGCCCGGGGTGCTACCCCTCGCCCGCCCCGAGGGTGACGCCCTGGTGGCCGAAGTGCTGTGGGTCGATCGCTTCGGCAACGTGCAGCTCAACGTCGACCCCGAGGAGCTGGCCCGCTTCGCCGATCCCGTGGCGCTGTCCTTCCACGGCCAGGTGCGCAGCGCCAGCCGGGCCCCGGCCTACGGCGACATCCCTACGGGCGCCATCGGGCTGGTCACCGACGCCTACGGCCTGGTCTCGGTCTGCGCCGATCGTCGACCGGCGGCCGCCGAGCTGGGCCTCGGCGTGGGCGACAGCGTCACCCTGGGCGACGCCGAGGGTGGGCGCTCCGGCAGCGGGGCCGGCCGTGGCGCGAGCGACCGTCCCCTCCACCTCACCATCCGCCCATCCACCCCGGACCGCCGGTCGACCCCGCAGAGCGCCATCCCGGACTCGATGACGTGAGACCGGCCACCACCATCGCCATCGCCTGCCTGCTCCTGCTCATCCTGGTCGCCGCGGTCGTCCAGTTCGTGGCCCTGACCTGAGCGCGCGGGCGGCGCGCCCGAGCGGTCAGAACAGGGTGCGGCAGAGGCGGGTGATCTCCCGCTCCAGGGACTCCAGGCCCTCGACCTTGCCCAGGACCAGGGAGACGCCGACATCGTCGGCCCGGCGCTCGAGCTCGGGATCGACGAAGGCGGTGTAGAGGATCATCACCAGGTCGGGGTGCCCGGCCCGGATGCGCGCCGCCGTCTCCAACCCGTCGAGGGCCGGCATCTTGTAGTCGATGACGGCGACGTCGACCGCCACCTCCTCGACCCGCTCCAGCGCCTCGGCCCCGCTGGCGGCCTCGGCCACCACCGCGAAGCCGTCGAGGTCGAGCATGTTGCGCAGCATGCGCCGGACGTGGTCGGTGTCGTCGACCACCATGACCCGGATCGGCTCGTCCATCGGCTCCCGACGCTACCGGTCGCCGCGCCGGCGCACCCGCGAGCTTGGCGCTGCTACCGTCGGCCCGCGGACCTCCTCCTCGTCGTCAACCCCTCGGCGTCAGCGGTCACCGCCCGCGGCCGGGTGGTGATCCACAAGGCGCTCGCGGCCGACCACACCGTCGAGGTGGCCGAGACCAACCGGCGGGGCCACGCCACCCGCCTGGCCCAGGGGGCGGCGGCCGCGGGCACCGATCTCGTGGTCGTCCTCGGGGGCGATGGCACCCTCAACGAGGTGGCCAACGGCCTGGCTCGCTCCCGGACCGCCATGGCGGTGCTCCCCGGCGGCTCGACCAACGTGTTCGCCCGCACTCTCGGCCTGCCCAACGATCCCATCGAGGCCACGGGAGCAGTGCTAGAGGCCCTAGAGCAGGGGGCGGTGCACACGGTGGGCCTCGGCTCGGTGAACGGGCGCTACTTCCTGTTCCACACCGGCATCGGCTTCGACGCCGCGGTGGTGGCCCAGGTCGAGCGCCGGGCCGGCCTCAAGCGCTACGCCGGCCACCCTCTCTACACCTACGCCACCCTGTCGACCTGGTTCCGCCACTACGACCGCAGCCGGCCCCGCTTCGCCGTGCACCTTCCCGGCAACACCGTGGTCGATGACGCCTACTTCGCGGTGTGCGCCAACACCGACCCCTACACCTTCATGGGCAAGCGACCGCTGCACCTCGCCCCCGACGCCACCTTCGACCGGGGCCTGGCCCTGTTCACCCTGCGGTCCCTGTCCTTGGCCACGATCGTCAGCGTCACCGGCTCGGCCATGGGGGCGGGCAGCCGAGCTCGGCGCCACCGCCAGAGCGACTACCGCAGCGACCTGTCGGAGCTGAGCGTGCGGGGCCACGGCTCCTTCCCCTACCAGGTCGACGGCGACTACCTGGGTGAGATCGACGAGCTGGTCTTCCGCCACGAGCCCGAGGCCCTGCGCCTGGTCACGCCCTCGCCCTGACTCGACCCTTGCGCCGCCGCGACCGGGCTCGGTACGCTCAGTGGTCGCCACGGTGGCGGGGGTTCACCGAGGGCAGTGTGAACGAAGTCACGACCTGCGGGGGGGCAATGGCGTTGACGGCGAGCGGGTTCGACTCCTGGGCTCTGGACGAGTGGCGCACCCATGCGTCGTGTCGCGACGCCGATCCCGATCTGTTCTTCCCCATCGGCACCACCGGTCCGGCCGTCTCCCAGATCGAAGCGGCCAAGATCGTCTGCAGACGCTGCCCGGTCCAGGCCCCCTGCCTCGAGTTCGCCCTGGCCACCAACCAGGACTCGGGCGTGTGGGGCGCGGCCTCCGAGGAGGAGCGCCGGGTGCTGCGCAAGCAGCGCCGTCGAGCCAGCTGAGCCCTAGCGGGGGCGGGGCCCGGCGGCTTCCACCGCCGCCAGCCAGCCCTGCTCCAAGGCCTCGGCGTCGAGATCGACCGCCACGCCCACCGCCCGTCCCTTCGGGTCCTCGCTGACGCGCAGCACGTCGCCCTCGAGCACGGGGACCACCGTGCGCTCCTCGATGGTCACCAAGGGCCAGCCCAGCGCCACCGCCCCGGCCAGGGGGTCGTGGAGGAAGGCGAGCAGGTCGGGCGGCAGCGCCGGGTGCTCCCGGGCGAGCGCGGCCATCGACCGCTCGCCGGCCTGCGCCCGGGCCTGGGCGGCCAGCAGCCGCCCGAGCGGACCCGCCCGAGCCATCCGCTCCAGGTGGCGCTCGACCAGGTGGGCCCGGAAGGTGAGGGGCAGGGGCACCATCGTCAGCCGGCCGGCGTGGCGGAGCAGCACCTCGGCCGCCACCGGATCGCACTGGAGGTTCCAGTCCCGGGCCGGGCCGCTCTCGGGGAGGCCGTCGGCGGGAAGGTCGAACCACCCGCCCATGAGCACCACGTGGGTGCCGGCCAGCACCCCGGGCCGGTCGACGGCCAGCAGGGCGAGGTTGGTGCACGGACCGATGGCCAGCACCGTGGCCCCTGCCGCCACGCTGCCGGCCAGCAAGCGCAGCGCCGAGCCAGCCTGATCGGGTGGTCGGACCAGGCCTTGCCCGCCACGTCCTCCGCCGCGTGGAGGCGGGCCGGGTGTTCGCCCGGTGGTCAGGGACACCTCGGCCCCGGCCACGACCTCGACCTCGCCGCGCCCGGCCAGGCCCAGCAGCTCGTCGACGCAGGCGGCCCGTCGGCCCCCCGGGTCGATGCAGGTCGTGATGCCGGTGAGCTCGACCTCGGCGGCCCCGAGCAACAGGGCCAGGGCGACGGCGTCGTCGACGTTCGACCCCAGGTCGGTGTCGAGGTGGATCCGCACCGGCGCCATCATGCAGCCCCGCCCCGGGGGTTGGCGCCCCGGGGCGGGAATGCTCAGCCCGGTGGGGCCGCGCCGATCCCGAGGGGGACCCGGACTTCGACCAGGGTCCCGGGACGCTCGTGGCCGGCGCGCTCGGGATGAGCCCCCATGGTGATCGTCCCGTCGATCTGGGTGGTGACCAGGCTGCGCACGATCGACAGGCCGAGGCCGGTCGCCGCCTCGAGGGCGAAGCCGGAAGGCAGGCCGACCCCGTCGTCGCTGACCCGCAGCACCAGCTGGCTCCCGTCGTTGTCGAGCTCGACCTTCACGCAGCCGATGGCCGGCGCCCCGGCGCCGCACTCGCCCGTCGCACCGCCGCCTGACAGCGAGCAGGCCTCCGTCGGGGAGGTCCCCATCGCGGAGGCTCCCGTCGGAAAGGCGTGGTCGGCGGCGTTCTGCAGCAGTTCGGTGAGCACCACCGCCAGCGGGGTGGCCACCCGGGCCGCCAGCAGTCCGGGGCTGCCCTCGAGTACGAAGCGCACCGGCCGCTCGGACGAGACCAGGCTCTCCTCGACCATGCGCACCAGGGGGCGCACGATGTCGTCGAAGGGCACGTCGCCGCCTCCCTCGTGGGAGAGCGTCTCGTGCACCAGGGCAATGGAGCGAATCCGCCGGACCGACTCCTCGATGGCCTCCTTGGCCTCCTGCGAGCGCAGGCGGCGGCCCTGGAGGCGCAGCAGCGAGGAGATCGTCTGCAGGTTGTTCTTCACCCGGTGGTGGATCTCCCGGATGCTGACGTCGAGGGAGACGAGCATCCGGTCCCGGCGGCGCAGCTCGGAGATGTCGCGCAGCAACAGGAGCGCGCCGGTGGCCCGCCCGCGCTCGAGCAGGGGCAGGCAGCGCAGCAGCACGGTGATGTCGTCGCCCCGCTCGATCTCCTCGGTGACCGGGCCACCGATGGCGAACGCGGTCTGCACCACCACCTCCTCCAAGCCCAGGTCGCCCAGCCGCTCCCCCTCGGCGTTGGCGTGGACCCCGAGGCGGTGCAGAGCCGACACCGCGTTGGGCGAGGCGTAGACGACCCGACCGTCGCCGTCGAGGACGAGGGCGCCGTCACCCACCCGGGGCGCCTCCTCGGTCTCGGCATCCTCGACGGCGAAGGGGAACGTCCCGTCGGCGATCATCGCTGCGAAGCGGTGGAACACCGAGACGTAGGTGCGCTCGAGCTCACCAGGCTGGCGCCCGAGCGAGGGCACGGTCTCCCGGGTGCATACCGCCACCACCGATCCGTCCCAGCGCACCGGGATGGCGAGCACCTGGAGGCGGCCCCGCTCACCTGCCACCTCCACTTCCTCCTCGACGATCTGACCGTCGTGCAGGGCCCGGGCCACCACCGGCCGCTCCCGGTGGTCGACCTCTGCGCCCACGAAGTCGCTGCGGTAGACGGTCTGGTTGGTGGTGGGCCGGACCTGGCCGGCCACGACGAAGGCCGTCCCGTCGCAGCCGGCCAGGGGCACGAACAGCAGCAGGTCGGCGAAGCAGAGGTCGGCCAGGGGTCCCCACGAGGCCACCAACCGGTGCAGGTGGGCCAGGGCCGGTCCCTCGATCCCTCCGTGGGTGCGGGCCAGCTCGGCCAGGGCGGCCACTCAGGACCCCTCGACGACGACCGACGGCAGGGGCCCGGTCTTGGGGGGCGAGGCGCCGGCACCGACCGTGGCGCCGGTGACAGGGGGCACCGGGGTGAGGGGCACCGCGGCGATGGGGACCGCGCGCCGCCGGCGCTCCCGGTAGGCCGCCAGGCGGTCGTAGCCCGCCTCGGCCAGCAAGGTGGCCAGGGCACCCCGGTGCTCGGCCACGTCGGCGAGCCGGTGAGCGTCGGAGGCGGTGGTGACGGCCACGCCGGCGCGGCGGAAGCGCCGGAGCAGCGCGGGCGCGGGGTAGGCCTCGCCCACTGGCTTGCGCCACCCGGCCGAGGACACCTCGGCCGCCATCCCCGAGCGGGCCGCGGCCTCGGCCATGCGGTGGAAGAACTCGTCGGGCACGGCTGGCCGGCGGCCGGTGACCTTGCACAGGTCGGGGTGGGCAAGCACGTCGCACACGCCGGAGTCGGCCAGCTCCTCCAGATGGGTGGTGTAGGTGTGCCACACCGACTCGACGCGGCGCGCGTCCCACTCCTCGGCGAAGGCGCTCGGGCCGAGGTTGTCGAAGCCCCAGGCACCGATCCAGTGGACCGAGCCCAGCAGCACGTCGAAGGGGTAGCCGGCGAGCAGCTCGGCCACCTGGTGCATGCGCCCGGGGTAGTGGTCGACCTCCAGGCCCAGGACCACGGGCAGACCGGCCGCCTTGGCCGCCAGCACCACCTCGACGTACTGATCGAGGTCCGCACCCTGCTCCGACGCCCACCACTCGCCCATGGCGGCGGCGAGGGACGGGCGGTCGGCCTCGGCCCACCAGCCCCCGAGCACGGCGTCGGCCTGGCGGAAGCGGAAGAGGTGCTCGGTCAGGGCGATCTCCACCACGCCCGCCGCCCGGGCCCGCTCGCAGTAGGCACCGATCTGCTCGAGGGTGGCCTCGAGAGGGCGGGGACCGTGGGCCCACAGGTGCAGGTGGTAGTCGATCACATCCCGAGGCTACGGCGAGCGGGCGTGGGCCTCGGGGCGGCCGCCGCCCCGGCCCGACCTCAGCGCCGCAGCGCTTGGCCCAGGCGGGCCAAGCCGGCCAGGTCGAAGACATCGGTGTCGAGGGAGGGGACCGTCGTGACCAGGGCGGGATCGACCTCCAGCTCGGCCCGCTGCTCGGCCTCGCGCTTGGCCACCACAGCGAAGTTGAGGAAGCTCTCGCCCAGCTCGGCGAGCACCCGGCCCACCAGCTCGGGTGGCCCCGGAGGATCGTCGAGCCCGGCCAGGGCGTTGCCCAGCTCTCGGGACCGGGCCCGCAGCTCCCGGGCCGCGGCGGTGGCGTCGCCGTCGAGCAGCCCGGCGGGCAGCACCCGGTTGAGCACGACCGCGCCCAGGTGGAGGTGCTTGCCGGCCAGCACCTCGACGAAGCGCCCGGCCTCCTGGGCCGGCGCCGCCTCCAGGGTGGTCACCACCACGAAGCTGGTGCGCCGGTCCTCCAGCACCCGCTCCACGGCCCGGGCCCGGGCCACGAACCCCTTGTACATCGACTGGAACAGGATGAAGAACTCGGCTACGTCGGCGAGGAAGGCCGAGCCCAGGGCCCGGTCGGCGATCTGGTAGAAGGGCCGGGAGGCGACGTTGACAAGGCGGCTGCGGTAGGGCACGAGCAGCCAGCGCAACAGCCGGCTGGAGAAGAACTCCGCCATGCGCTCGGGGGCCTCGAGGAAGTCGATGGCGTGGCGGGTGGGCGGTGTGTCGACCACGATCAAGTCGTAGGTGCCCGAGGAGTGCAGCTCGTAGAGGCGTTCCATGGCGATGTAGTCGTGGCTGTGGACGAACTTGCCGGTGACGTTGCGGTAGAGGGGGTTGGCCAAGATGGCGTCGCGGGTGGCGGCGTCGGGGGCGTGGCGGCGCACCAGCTCGTCCCAGCTCTGCTTGGTGTCGAGCATGGCCGCCCACAGCTGCCCCCGAGGCTCGAGGCCGGCGGCGGCGAAGGCCTGCCCGCCGACTCGGGTCTCGGTGTTGCCCAGGGCTTCGAGGCCCATGGCCGAGGCCAGCCGGCGGGCCGGGTCGACCGTCAGCACCAGGACCTTGGCCCCCAGGTCGGCCGCCGCCACCGTGGCCAGGGCCGCCGCCGTGGTCGTCTTGCCGACCCCGCCGGCGCCGCACACCACCACGATCTCCTTGGCCGCCAGGAGGCGCTCGATGCCCGGCGCGGCCACGTTCAGGAGATCTCGGCGCCGAGCGACTCGGCCACCTGGTGGGTGGCCCGGCGCCCGTGGCTGCGGCTGAACAGCTCGGGGACGTAGAGCACCGGCGGGCACGGCCCGGGCCGCTCGGCCAGGCCTTGGCGGAGGCGGACCAGGTGCCCAGCCCGGGTGCGGCGCAGGCGCACCGCCAGGCGGGCGGCGTCGAGGACCGGCGCCACCCGGTGGCCCACGGCGCCGGCCAGGGCGGCGCTGGCAGGTGGCTCGCCGAGGCGGTCGAAGACCTCCTCCTCGGCCCGCCCGAACAGCTCGGGCAGCACCCGGTTGACGACCACGGCGGCCAGGCCGACGCCGGTGGTGGCCAGCTCCTCGACCAGCTCCAGGGTCTCGGTCACCGGCATCTCCTCGGGCGCGGCCACCACCACGACCCCGGTCGTGGCCGGGTCGCCGAGGAGCTCGAGCATCCAGCCCGTCTGCTCCCGCACCAGGCCCACCGACAGGAGCTCGTTGATGGCCTGGGGCGCCCGGAGCTGGCCCAGGATGTGACCGGAGGCGGCGGCGTCGACCACGACGAGGTCGTAGCGCCCCCGGCGCACCTCCCAGGCCAGCTTGCCCACGGTGAGGATCTCCTTGATCCCGGGTGCGGCGTTGGCCAGGAAGTCGAAGGTGCGGGCCATGGCCCCCAGGCGGGACAGCCGGGGCAGCTTGAGCTGGACGGCCAGGTACTCGCGCAGCGACGCCTCGGTGTCCATGGCCATGGCGAAGAGCCCGGGCTGCAGCTCGCGAGCCTCGAAGGCGAGCGGGCCGGCCTCGTAGGCGCTGGCCAGGTCGCCCTTGGCGTCGACCTCGCAGACCAGCGTTCGCCGGCCCTCCCCCACCGCGAGCAGGGCGAGGGCGGCGGCCACGGTGGTCTTGCCCACCCCTCCCTTGCCGGTGACGAACAGCAGCCGCCGGTCGAGCAGCCCGACGGCCACCCGTCAGGAGCCGCCGAAGCCGATCCGGCGCTCGTCGTGGGGGCTTCCGATCTCCACGTAGGCGACCTTGGCCACGGGGACGCCCACCTGGCGACCCTTGCGGTCGGTGAGCCACAGGACCCCGTCACCCCCGCCCAGGACCCCGTCGATCTGACCCCGGAGCTCGGTGGCGTCGGCCTCCTCACCGAGCTCCACGTCGATCTCCTTGGCCGAGTAGGTCACGCCGATGCGCACGTCCACGGCCGCCATGGTAGGGGTCGCCACCCCCCTTCCCGTTCTTGGATGGGCGGGTCGGAGCGCCGGCGCTACACGACCCGCAGGCCGGGGTGGTCGCGGCGGGTGGGGGCCAGCTCGTCGTCGATGCGCCCGGCGATGGCGGCGAAGGCCCGGGCCGCCTCACCGTCGGGGTCGCTCACCGTGACCGGTCGGCCGGCGTCACCCCCCTGGCGCAGCTCGGGCACCAGCGGGACCTGGCCGAGCAGGGGCACCCCGAGGCGCTCGGCCAGCGCCGCCCCGCCGCCGGCGCCGAACAGCTCGTAGCGGGTGCCGTCGTCGCCGGTGAACCAGCTCATGTTCTCGATGACGCCCCGCACGTCGATGCCGATCTGCTCGCTCTGGAACATCAGACCGGCCCGCTGGGCCACCCGCTGGGCGGCAGGCTGGGGCGTGGTCACAACGTAGGCCTCCGAGCGGGGCAGGAACGACGCCAGCGAGAGCGAGATGTCACCGGTGCCGGGAGGCAGGTCGACGACCAGGAAGTCGGGCTCGCCCCACCAGAAGTCGGTGAGAAACTGCTCCAGGGCCTTGTGCAGCATCGGTCCCCTCCACACCACGGGCTGGTCCTCGCGCACGAAGAACCCGATGGAGGCGCAGGCCACGCCGTGGGCCTCGGGCGGCAGCACCAGGCGCCGGCCGAGCACGGTCGGGGGTCGGGTGATGCCGAGCATGGCCGGGACCGAGAAGCCCCAGACGTCGGCGTCGACCACGCACACCCGGTGGCCCCGCCCGGCCAGGGCGACGGCCAGGTTCACGGTGACCGACGACTTGCCCACGCCGCCCTTGCCCGAAGCCACCAGCAGCACCCGGGTGCGCGAGCCGGGAGCGGCGAAGGGGATGGGTGTGGTCCGCTCCGCCTCCAGCCGGCGAGCGAGCTCATCGCGCTCGCCGTCGGTCATCGACGTCAACTCGACGAGAGGCGCCGGCTGACCGTCCAGGTTTGCCAGCGCGGCCCGCACCCGCTCGCCCAGGACCGGCGCGGCCTCGGGAGCCACCAGGGCCACCTCGACGTCGACGACGCCACCGGAGACCCGGGCCCTCCGGACGAGGCCCAGCTCGACGATGCTGCGGTGGATCGACGGATCGTCGACGCGACGGAGCGCGTCGAGGACCTGGGCGTCGGTGACGGGCATGGAGGATGGCTCCGATCGGGGGTCAGGGCGGGGGTAGAGTAGCGGCGTGGCTTCCGAGCTCCCGGCCTCGCTCCGGGTCGAGGCCGAGCCGGCCGCTCCCGCCTCCCTGTCGGCCAAGGACTTCTCCGCCGCGGTCACGGCCATCACCTCGGCCTTCGGTGACCCCACCCGTCGCCAGATCTACCTCTTCGCCCATGAGCGCGAGGGTGGGGTCACCGCCTCGGAGGTCGCCGAGCGCTTCGAGCTGCACGCCAACGTGGCCCGCCACCACCTCGACAAGCTGGCTGCCGGCGGGTACCTGGAGGTCCAGGTGGGCCGGGCCGCAGGCGGGGCGGTGGGCCGTCCCTCCAAGCGCTACACCGCCACGGCCAACGATGTCGCCCTCGACTTCCCCGTCCGCCACGACGACCTCATGATCGCTTTGCTGGGCCGGGCCCTCGAGCTGCTGCCCCGCCCCGTGGCCGAGGCCATGGCCGAAGAGGTGGGCGAGAACTACGGGCGCGCCATGGCCGCCTCGCTGGCGTGCGACGGCGAGGGCCAGCGGTCGTTCCGGCGGTCCCTGCACGCGGTGGCCGACGCCCTCACCGCCCACGGCTTCGCCGCCCACGCCGAGGGCCGGGGCGACGCCCTGCGCATCGTGTCCGATCACTGCCCCTTCGGAGGGGCGGCGGTGGCCTCGCCGGTCATCTGCGCCGTCGACCGGGGCATGGTGCGGGGCATGCTCTCGGCCCTCTATGGCGCCACCGTGGCCGAGACGGCTGCCTCCCGAGCCTTCGGGGACGACACCTGCGTCACCGCAGTGCGGGCCTGACCAGCCGTAGCGGCAGCCTGGGAGCGAGGCTCGCTGTCGGCCCCAGCCCCTCCTTCCGTTCTTTGTCGCTTTCCGTACCGAGCCGGTTCGGAATGCGACAGAGTACGAGGCGCGAGGGCGGAGGAAGGGAGTGGCGGTGACGGGCGGGGGGCGGCACTACCTCGACCACGCCTCCACCTCGCCGTGCCGGCCCGCAGGGGTGCAGGCCCTGGCCGCCTGGCTGGGTGCCGGCGGTGATCCGGGCCGGATCCACGCCGAGGGCCACGCCGCGCGGGTGGCGGTGGAGGTGGCCCGGGAGCAGGTGGCGTCCCTGCTCGGGGCCCGGCCCCGAGAGGTGATCTTCACCAGCGGGGGGACCGAGGCGGTGGTGACGGCCACCTGGATGGCCACCGAGCGGGGCGACCACGTCGTGGTGCCCACCGTGGAGCACTCGAGCGTGCTGGCCGCCTCGGCGCGCCACCGGGTGCGCGAGGTGGGCGTCGACCACCGCGGTCGGGTCGACCCCGACGGCGTCATGGCCGCAGTGACCCCCGCCACCGCCCTGGTCCACCTCCAGTGGGGCAACCACGAGGTGGGGACCCTCCAGCCGGTGGCCGAGGTGGTCGCCGCTTGCCGGGAGCGAGGGGTGCTCACCCACGTCGACGCGTGCGCGGCCGCCGGGCACGTCCCCGTCGACTTCCGAGGCCTGGGCGCCGACCTGCTGAGCGTCTCGGCCCACAAGCTGGGGGGGCCGGCGGGGGTGGGCGCGCTGTGCGTGCGCCGGGGCC
>JADDRA010000089.1:20011-31886 GCA_016781105.1 Actinomycetota bacterium
GGCGGGCGGGCTACGAGAACGTGCCCGCCATCGCCGGTTTTGGCGCGGTGGCCGAGTACCTGGCCGCTGGGGCCCTGAGCGAGGAAGCCGACAGGGCCCGAGCCCAGACCGCCCGGGTGGTGGGCGCCGTGGCCGAGGGGCGGCTCGGACCGGGGACCGAGGTCCTGGGCGACCCCCACGACCGCCTGCCCCACCTGGTGTGCCTGGGGGTGGCCGGCGTCGAGGCCGAGCCGGTGCTGCTCGGGGTGGACCGGGCCGGCGTCGCCGTCCACTCCGGCAGCTCGTGCTCGTCGGAGTCGCTGGAGCCCTCGCCCGTGCTCGAGGCCATGGGGTTGGACGCCTCCCGGTCGCTGCGGGTCTCGGTGGGCTGGTCGACGACCGACGCCGACGTCGAGGCCTTCCTCGCCGCCCTCCCGCCCGTCCTCGACCACCTGCGGGCGTTGCGCACGTGAGCCGTCGCTCCAGCCGGCACCGCCGATCGCCGAGGTGAGGTTATGGCCTCGCCCCGCAGCCCCCGCTCGGCCGCCCCGCCGATCCCTCCCTCCGCCACCCGCAGTCGGCGCCGGTCACTGTGGGGTCGCGTGGCCTTGGTGGCCATGATCGGCGTGGCCGCCGCCGTGGGGATCGTACCCATGAGGATGCACGAGCAGGTCCTCGACAGGCAGGGGATTGAGCGCACGCCGTGGTGGTCGAGACCGACTACCGGCGGCGGCTGCCGGACGAGGCCGTGGTCGAGTACGAGGTGGAGGGATCGCGCTACGAGGCCACCTTGATGGTGAGCGCAGCGGGTGACTTCGAGGTCGGCGAGACCATCGTGGTCGAGTACGACCCGGACGGTCCCAGCCATGCCCGCCCCCTCGAGGGCTGGTCGCCCACCTACCAGGTCCTGTGGATGTACGCCGCCATCGCTCTTCCGATCGCCGCCGTCGACGCCGTGCTCACCAGGAGGAAGCTCGGCACCGAGGCCGACCTGGCGGCGCTCGCCGAGGTGCACCCATGCACGGCGTGGCCTACCGGCGCGGACGCTGGTACCGGCGCACCCCCCTCAGTCGCCCTGTGGCCCGAGGGAAGCGACCGTCCCGCCGCTCCGCCACTCTCGGTCGAGGTCGAGGAGGCGATGGAGGTGGCCGGCCCGGTGAGCGTCGTCGGGGGACGGAGACCGGGCGAGCGGGTCGTGCTCCGAGCCGGCGGCGACACGATCTGGACCACGAGCAGGCTCAGGTCGGGGATGGATCCTCGGGCCCGGCCGAGGGGATAGCCGGCGGAGACGAGACGAGCGAGGTCCCCGATCTCGTCACCTCTGCAGGGACAGGCCCGCTCCGGACTGGCACACCTGCTGCACCTCGCCAGTGCGACCAGGCTCGGTCGTCAGGGCACCAGCAGGTGCTCGGCCGCCGCCGCGATGCCCCCGCCCTCGGCGGTCGCCCGCTGGCGCCGGGCGCCGCTGCCCTGGACGAGCTGGCGCCGGACCAGCGTGGCGACGTCGTCCCACTCGCCGGCGGCGGTGAGGTCGGCCCGAAGTCGGCCGAGCAGGCGCTCGACCAGCTCGGCCGCGGGGACGGGGCGGGGCCCGACCGGGTCGACCAGGTCGATCAACGATCCGTCCAGGCCGTGGCGCGACGCCTGCCAGCGCGCCGCCCGCACAACCTCGGGACCGGGGTGGTGAAACGGCTCGTCGGCGCGAAGCTCAGCGGAGGCGGTGCGCACCAGGGAGCGGACCAGGCCGGCCAGCATGACCGCCTCCTCGACGCTCGGGCACACGTCGGCCACCCGGAACTCGAGGGTGGGGTATCGGGCCGACGGGCGCACATCCCAGTACAGAGCGCCGGCGTCACGAATCACCCCGGTGGCCAGCAGGTCGGCGAGCACCGCGTCGAAGACGCGCCGGGACCCGAGGGGCAGCGGGGTGCCAGTGGTCGGCCACCGATCGAAGACCAGGGTGCGGAAGCCGGCGTAGCCCGTGTCCTCACCCTCCCAGAAGGGTGAGTTGGCGCACAGGGCGAGCAGGACCGCCAACCAGGGCCGGGTCCGGTCCATGATCCGCACGGCCTCGTCGGGATCGGGCACGCCCACGTGCACGTGGCAGGCGCACACCAGCTGCTCCCGGGCGAGCTGGCGGTAGTCCTCGGCCAGCTGCCGGTAGCGGGCCTGGGGGGTGACGCCCTGGTGCTGCCAGGTGGAGAAGGGGTGCGTGCCCGAGGCCAGAAGGCGTGCCCCGGTGGTGGCGGCTGCGTCGGCCAGCTTCCGGCGGAGACGGGTCAGCTCCGAGCGGACCTCGTCGAGGGTGTCGCAGACCTGCGTCTCTGCCTCGATCTGGGGATCGAGCAGCTCGGGGTGCACCTGGTCGCCCAAGGCCCGCCGGGCCGATCCGAGGACGCCGCGAACCGCCGAGCGCAGCTCGAGCGACTCGGCGTCGACGACGTAGAACTCCTCCTCCACGCCGACGGTGAAGGCAGCCTCGGGCACCGGGACGGACCTTCCCGGTGGCGGCCGGCGCTACCCCCCGACTCGGCCAGGCCTCGGGCGTCCCTGGTGGCCCCCGCCGGCCGGCGCGTACGCTCAGGCCCCGATGAGCGTCCACATCGTGCGCCACGCCAAGGCCGGTGACCGCTCCGACTGGGACGGTCCCGACGAGCTGCGGCCCCTGTCGCGCAAGGGCGCCGGCCAGGCCGACGCCCTGGCCGAGCTGCTGGCCGGGGCGCCGCTCAAGCGCATCCTCACCAGCCGCTACCGGCGCTGCGTCCAGACCGTCGAGCCGCTGGCCGAGCGCCTCGGCCTCGACGTCGAGACCGCTCCGGCCCTGGCCGAGGAGGCCGACGTGGCCGCGACCTGGGCCCTGCTCGAGGAGCTGGCCGGCACCGAGGCGGTGGTGTGCACCCACGGCAACCTCGTCGGTCCCCTCCTCGACCGGCTCCACCGCCGGGGTGTCGAGCTGGTCACCGATCGCTGGACCTGCAAGAAAGCCTCGACCTGGACCGTCGAGGTGGGCCCCGACGGCGACTTCACCCGGGCCCGCTACGTCCCTCCCCCGGCCTGACCCCGGCTCGGTCTGCCGTCACCCGCCGCCAGGGCCACCCGGCGGGTCCCCGTTGGCGATCGAGGCCAGGAAGTCCTCCATGGCCTGGCGCAGGGGCGGGGGCGGGTCGGCGGCCAGGGCGGCGGTGAAGGCGTCGGCCGCCCGGGCGTCGTCGCCCTCCAGGCGCAGGGCCAGGCCCAGGTAGAACAGGGAGCGGGCGTCCTCGGGGTCGACCGCCAGGGCGCGCTCGATCGACGCCCGCCCCTGCTGGCTCAGCGCCGGCCGCTCGGTGGAGAAGCCCAGCGACACCAGCAGCAGGCCCCGCTCGGCGAGGGCTTCGAGGTTCTCGGGGTCCTCGGCCAGGACCTCGTCGTAGAGCCGCAGCGCCTCGCTGGGCTGGCCCTGTTGGACCAGGGCGGCGGCCCGGGCGAGGCGCTCGGAGCCGGTCTGGCGGATCCCACCGGTGATGGTGTCGCCCGGTTGGCGGGTCCCCGACAAGGAGGCCACCGACAACCCCGCCGTCGCCGCCAGGGCCACCACCACCAGCCCGGCGACGATGCGCTGGCCTCGCCGGGGCCGGGTTGGCTCCCCTCCGTTCGCCGTTCGGCCCTCCTCGATGGCCCGCAGCACCGCGGCGGCCCGCGCCGTGTAGTCGTCCTTGAGCGCCTGGTAGTCACCCTCGTCGAGGTCGTCGGCGGCCCGCTCGGCTTCGAGGTCCTCGAGCGAGCGCAGGAGGAACCGCCGCTGTTCCTCCAGCTCGGCCAGGGCGTCGGGATCGAGCGACGACGTCGTGGCGGCCCGGCTCACCGGTCGGTCCCCTCCGACCCCAGCGCCTCGGCCACCCGGCGCCGGTCCTCCTCGCTCACCTCCGGGGGGGCCGGCGGCCGCCACCGCCGGAAGGCGGCGGCCAGACCGGCGAGGGCCACCACCAGGGCGGCCACGGGCAGGATCCACACCAGCGAGCCCACGCCCGAGCGGGGGGGCGTCAACAGCAGCGACTCCGAGAACTGGCCGTCGACGTAGGCCAGGATCTCCTCGTCGCTCTGGCCCTCCTCGACCCGGCGGGCGATCTCGGTGCGGATGGCAGCCGCCGCGGGCGCGTTGGAGTCGCGCACCGACTGGCCCCGGCAGGTCGGGCACCGGAGCTGGGACGACAGCGCCGCCGTTCGTTCGGCGTCGGTCCGGGGCCCGCCGTCGCCGGCGCTGCCCACGACCAGGGCCCCGGCCAGCACGAGGACCAGCGCCAGCCACGGGAGCAGCCGGCGAGCGCTCACCCGCTCCTCCCGCCCCCACCCCGGGCCCGGGCCAGCAGGTCCTCCAGCTTCTCGTACTCGACGCCGCCGGTGACCTTGGCCCGCACCACGCCGTCGGGTCCCACCAGGAACGACTCGGGCACGCCGGTCACCCCCCACTCCAGGGCGGCCCGCCCCACCGCGTCGTCGAGCACCGGCCAGCTCCCCCCTCGCTGCTCGAAGAAGCGGGCCACGTCGTCGGGGTCGTCGCTGAAGACCACGCTCACCACCCGGGCGTCGCCGGCCTCGGCATGGGCGGCGTCGAAGCGCAGCAGGTCGGGGTGCTCGGCCTGGCAGGGCACGCACCAGGTGGCGAAGAAGTTGACCAGCACCCAGCGCCCCGACTGGGAGGCCAGCTCGAAGTCACCACCCCCCAGCAGGGACGTCCCGGCCAGCTCGGGGGCGGGGCGACCCAGCAGGGGGCTCTCGCCCAGCCGGCTCCCCGACGGGTCGCTGGTGGCCAGGACGGCGACGAGCAGGGCGAGGACCACCCCCAGCCCGGCGGCGACGTTGCGAGCGGTGTGCCGCCTCGCCCCCGCGACCGTGACGTCAGCCACCGAGCTCTCGGGCCGGACCGCCACACGAGCCACTCAGCTCACCCCCGCCGGCTCCGGCCGGGCATCGACATCCACCGGGTCCCTCGCCGCGTCCTCGTCGGTGTCGCCCCCGTCGTGGCCGGCCCGGACGGCCACCCCGGCCTGGCGGCGGCGGTGCTCGCCGGGCCAGACCGCCAGCACCGTGCCCAGGGCCATGACCCCCCCGCCGATCCACAACCAGACCACCAGGGGCTGGACGACCACTCCGATGACGGCAGGGTCGCCGGGCTGGTCGGGTCCGGCGACGAGCGTCAGGTAGACGTCCTCGGTGAGGCCCGTGCGCACCGACGGGGTGCCGATGGTCTGGGTGGCGTTGGGGAAGCGGTTCAGCGCCGGCTGGAAGACCTGGCCTCCGTCGACCTGCACCCGGGCGGCGACCGTCTCCCGCTGGCCGGTCACGACCGGCTCGTCCATGCCCAGGTACGTCACCGTGTGGCCGGCCAGGCTGACCGATTCCCCCGGGGCCAGGCGGGCCTCGACGCTGCTGTCGTAGGAGGAGGCGGCGGCGAAGGCCACGGCCACCAGCACCACCCCGAGGTGCACCACCATCCCGCCGTTGGCCCGGCCCACGACGCCGGCCAGGACCGAGCCCCCTCGCCGCCGGGAGGCCCGGGCGGCCAGCGCCAGCTGGCGCAGGGCGGCCGCGGCGGCGAAGGCGCCCAGGCCGAAGGCGAGCAACGGGGCCAGGCCCCGGGCCCCGAGGAGCACGGCGGCCACGACCACCCCCGTCGCCGCCCAGGCCGGCCAATGCAGCCGGGTGCGCAGCAGCTCGCCCGAGGCCTTGCGCCAGGGCAGCGCCGGCGCCACGGCCATGAGGAACAGCAGCACCAGGCCGAGCGGCATCGTCATGCGGTTGAAGTAGGGCGTGCCCACCGAGATGCGGTCGTCGTTGACCGCTTCGACGAGGAGGGGGAACACGGTGCCCAGCAGGACCACAAAGGCGAAGGCGGCGAAGACCACGTTGTTGGCCAGGAAGGCACCTTCGCGCGACACCGGCGAGTCGATGCGACCCGGGGCCCGGAGGCGGTCGCCCCGCCAGCCGATGAGCCCGAGGGAGACGACCACCGTGGCCCCGAAGAAGGACAGCAACCACGGGCCGATGGGGGACTCGGTGAAGGAGTGCACCGAGTCGAGCACGCCCGAGCGGGTGAGGAAGGTGCCGAGGATGGTCAGCGAGAAGGTGGCGACCAGCAGCGACAGGTTCCAGACCCGCAGCATCCCCCGGCGCTGCTGGATCATCACCGAGTGCAGGTAGGCGGTGCCGGTGAGCCAGGGCAGGAACGAGGCGTTCTCCACCGGGTCCCAGGCCCAGAAGCCGCCCCAGCCCAGCACCTCATAGGACCACCAGGCCCCCAGCACGATCCCGGTGGTGAGGAAGCCCCAGGCCACCAGCGTCCAGCGCCGGGTGGCGGCCAGCCAGCCCTCCCCCACCCGGCCGGTGACCAGGGCGGCCACGGCGAAGGCGAAGGGCACGGTGAAGCCCACGTAGCCCAGGTACAGCAGCGGCGGGTGGACCGCCATGAGGGGGTGGTTCTGCAGCAGGGGGTTGGGCCCGGGCCCGTCGGCCGGCACGGCGCCGGCCACGGTGGTGAAGGGGTCGGCGGGCCCGACCATGAGGGCGAAGAAGAAGGCGGCCACCACGAACATGGCCAGCGTGGCCCAGGCCACCAGGGGGTCGCCCGCCTGGTCGGCGAAGCGCCGCACGAGGGCGGCCAGGAAGCCCGACAGCACCAGCGCCCACAGGATGATCGAACCCTCCAGAGCCGACCACAACGAGGCCACGGTGTAGAGCAACGGCGTCGAGCGGCTCCCGTTGTCGGCCACGTACTGCAGGGAGAAGTCGTGGGTCACCAGGGCGATCTCCATGGCCACCGTGGCCAGCACCGCGCCTCCGAGGACGAGCCAGGCGAAGGACCGCCCCAGCCACAACAGCCCGAGCCCCGGGCCGGATCCGCCACCCACCTCGTCACCACCGGAGCCGTTCTTGCGTCTGTGAGTCCCAGCAGGTGGGCCGGAGCGACACAAGAACGGGGGGGCGCCGGTGCGGCGGCGCTGGCGCAGGCCGGCGGCCAGGGTGAGGGCACCCAGCACCGAGGCCACCAGGCCCAGCATCACTCCGGCGCTGCCCAGGGCGGCGTTCACCGGGCGCACCCCTGCTCGGCGGCCAGGGCCAGCCGGTCGGCCTCCTCGGTGCGGTATTCGGAGGTGTGGCGGACCAGGATGCGGTCGCTGGCGTAGGTGTCACCCTCGAAGCCGCCCTCGAGCACCACGGGGATGCCGTCGGCGAACAGCTCGGGTGGGTCGCCCCGGTGGCGGACGTCGACGGTGGCACAGGCGAACTCGACGCGGAAGGCCACCCCGTCGCCCTCGGGGCGGACCGAGCCGGGCACGACGGTGCCCTGGAGCCGGAAGCGGTCGTCGCCCAGGTCGGCCCGGCGGGCCAGGGCCTCGTCGGCGTTGTAGAAGTAGGTGGTGGCGTTGCCCAGCCCCTGGAGGACCAGGAAGGCCAGCGCCCCGCAGATCACGGCGAGGACCAGGCCGAGCCGCAGGCGACTCCGCTCGAAGCGCCGGCCGCCGCCGGCCGTCGCCTCGGCGGTCCGGGTGCCCTCGGACCCGGTCATCCTCGACGCCCCTCGCCGGCCGGCGCAGCCGGTGCCCCCGGCCCCCCCGACACGGAGCGGGCCAGGGCCCGGGACCGGCGCACCACCCGGGCCGAGTAGAGGGCCAGGGTGAGCAGGGTGACGCCGTAGCCGGCACCCACGTAAGGGTCCATCAGGCCGTCACCGCCTCCCGCCGTCGCTCCTCGATGGCCCGGACCAGGCCGGCCTCCTCGACCTCGTCCTCCAGGCGGGCGACGCGCACGCGGTGGACCAGCAGCCAGGCGTAGACCAGGGTCATGGCCAGGAACCCGAGGAGCATGGCCCCGATGAAGGCGCCGTCGAGGTCGTTGCCCGGATCGAGCTGGGCCAGCGAGCGACCCTGGTGCAGGGTGCGCCACCAGGTCACCGCGAAGTGGTTGAGCGGCACCACGGCGACGGCGAGCAGGGCGGTCAGCGCCGAGCGGCGGGCCCGCACGTCGGGGGGCGCCGGGACCCGGCGCAGGGCCAGGTACCCGAGGTACAGGGCGAGCATGAGGGCGCTGAGGGTCAGCCGGGCGTCCCACACCCACCACACGCCCCAGGTGGGCCGACCCCAGATGCTGCCGGTGGCCAGGGTGAGGGCGGTGAAGACCACCCCGATCTCGGCCGAGGCCCCGGCCACCTGGTCCCAGCGCAGGCTTCGGCTGCGGGGCCACAGCCACAGGGCGCTGGCCAGGGCGGTCACCCCGACGGCCACGTAGGAGGCCCAGGCCAGGCCGGGGTGGATGGCGATGAGGCGCGAGTACTCCCCCTGCTCGACGGTGGCCGGGAGCGTGAGACCCAGCCCCACCGTGGCGCCCAGCGCCAGGACGGCGGCCAGCCCGAGGCTGAGGGTGAGGGGCCCCCCGCCCCCTCGCCCGGCCGGCGCCGCGCCGCTGCCGCCGGTCGCGGGGGCGGCCGCCCCGAGGTCGGATGTCGAGGTCGCGATCGTCACTGCTCCTCCATCAACGGCCCGAAGGCCACCGTGCCCGCGGCGACGTAGACCACGGAGAACACGCCCAGCAGGGCGAGCCAGTCCCCCGGGGCCACGTCGAGGCCCCCCGTCCCCAGCGCGGCCTCCGACGCCCGGGTGGCGGCGATCAGCACCGGCGCCACCGCGGGGAGCAGCAGCAGCGGCAGCAACGTCTCCCGCACACGGGAGCCGCTGGCCAAGGCCCCGTAGAGGGTACCGGCGGCGGCCAGGCCGAGGGTGGCGGCCAGCGCGGTGGCGGCCAGGACCGGGTAGCCGGCGAGGTCGACGCCGTAGAGCACCACGAGGCCGAGGCCGAGCAGCACCTCGAGGACCAGGAGCTGCACCGCCACCGCCCCGGCCTTGCCCAGGAAGATGCCGGCCGGGTCGAGCCCCGACAGGCGCAGGGCGTCGGCCGTGCCCTCGCCCGCCTCCACCGTCTGGGCCCGCTGCACGGCCAGCAGGGCGCAGAGCAGCACGGCCACCCAGAACAGCCCGGCGGCGGCCCGGGTCAGCACGCCCCGGTCGGGGTCGAGGGCGAAGGCGAAGAGCACCAGCACGAGCAGGGCGAAGGGGGCCACCTGGTTGGTCGCCACCCGCGAGCGCGCTTCGATGCGCAGGTCCTTGCCCGCCACCAGCACGGCGTCACGCCACATGGACCGGCTCCTGGCGCCGCGGTCCCGCCAGGGCGTCCGGCCAGCGGGAACCGTCGTCGACGATGCGGCCGCCGGCGAGGGTGACCGACCGGGTGGCCAGGCCGGCCGCCCGTTCGAGCTCGTGGCTGGCCAGCACCACGGTGGCACCGGCCGCGGTCACCTCCCTGACCAGCTCGTCGAGGACATCGCGACCGGCGGCGTCGAGGCCGGCGTGGGGCTCGTCGAGGAGCCACAGCTCCGGCGTCCGGGCCACCAGGACGGCCAGGGCGGCGCGCCGACGCTGGCCGGCCGACAGGCGGGCCACGAGGACGTCGCGGAGGCGACCGTCGAGCCCGAAGCGGGCCATGGCGGCCCCCAGGTCGGCGGGACGGGCCCGGCCGGCCCGGGCCCAGAAACGCAGGTTGTCGGCGACCGACAGCTCGTCGTAGAGGGCGGGCCCGTGCCCCAGCAGGCCCACCCGGGGCCGCACCCGGCGCCGGTCACGCCGCAGGTCGCACCCGAGCACCTCGGCCCGGCCCTCGACCACAGGCACGAGACCGGCCAGGGCCCGCAGCAGGGTGGTCTTGCCGGCCCCGTTGGCCCCCCGGACCAGGAGCGTCTCGCCCCGGGCGACGACGAGATCGAGACCGGCCAGGGCGGGGAAGCGCCCGAGCAGGCAGACGGTCGACCGGAGGTGGACAGCGTCGTCCATGGCTGGTGCCACGGTACCGGGGGGTCCTCCCGTGCGCCCAGTTGCCCGACGCCGCCCAGCGGGGGCGGGAGGCCCTTCGGTAGCGTCACTACGTGGGGGTCTACCGCCTGATGGGTGCGCTCGGGCGCGTGCTGATCGCGGCAGGGGTCGTGGTCCTGCTCTTCGTGGCCTACCAGCTCTGGGGCACCGGTCTGCGAGAGGCCCAGGCCCAGTCCGACCTGACCGAGGCCTTCAGCCAGGCCGTCGCCGCGATGCCGGCGGCCCCGGCCCAGCCCGTCCCCGCCCCCATCCCCCCGCCCGACGGTGAGGCGGTGGCGATCCTGCGCATCCCCGAGATCGGTGTGGAGAAGGCGGTGGTGGAGGGTGTGGGGGTGGCCGACCTGAGGAAGGGTCCGGGCCACTACCCCGGGACTCCGATGCCCGGCCAGCCCGGCAACGCCGCCATCGCCGGTCACCGCACCACCTACGGCGCCCCCTTCTTCGAGCTCGACCGGCTCGGGATGGGTGACGAGATCCTGGTGCGGACCCTCCAAGGCGAGTTCCGCTACGTCGTCGACCGGACCCAGGTCGTGCTGCCCACCCAGGTGGACGTGATCGATCCCACCGAGGAGGCCCGCCTGACCCTGACCACGTGCAACCCCCGCTTCAGCGCGGCCGAGCGTCTCGTCGTCTCGGCCGCGCTCGCCGGCGAGCCGGCCCCCTCGCCGGTGCCCGCGCCAGCACCCGAGCCGGCGCCCGACCTCCCCGAGGACGCACCCGGGGAGGCGGCGGACGCCCCCCTGGCCGAGGCGGAAGGGGCCCTGATGGGCGACCCCTCGGCCCGGGTCCCGGCCGTCCTGTGGGGGCTGCTCGCCGCCGCGGTCTGGCTGGCCATCTCCTTCGTGGCCCGGACCTGGCGACGCTGGCCCGCCTACCTGCTCGGTGTCCCGGTGTTCCTGGTCGTGCTGTTCGTCTGCTTCGAGCAGGTGGCCCGCCTGTTCCCGGCCAACATCTGAAGGCGCGGCCGGCGGCCGTCAGCGGTTCACGTAGGCCTGACCGATGACGTAGGCCATCACCGCGCAGGCCAGCCCGAGGTCGACCAGGACGGCCAGCACCCGGGCCCGGCGCACGGGGTCGACGAAGCGGACCCAGCCGACCACGAGGAAGAACCCGAGGGGGAGCATGCCCCCCACGTAGTGGATGTAGAGCTGGACCACGCCCATACCCTGGTCCAACAGCTTGACGCCGAGCAGGGCCTGGATCATCAGGAAGACCTGGCTGAGCGCCACCAGCACCTGGGCGGTCCGGTCGTAGGGGCGGCGCCTGATCGCCAACCACGTCAACCAGCCGGCGGCGAGGACCAGCGCGGCCACCACCAGCCCGCCGTTGAGCCGGTGCACCGAGGGCGACACGATGAAGTTGTCGATCCTGCCGCCGCCGAGGTCGCCACCCTGCTGGGCGATCAGGCTGAGCACGCGCATCGCTCCCTTCCGGTTGGCGCCGACCCTCCCCGGGAGGGCGGCGGCCACGCTACCGAGGGACCCCCGGTGGCGCGCCCGGTCCCCGCCACTCCCGCCCGTGCCGAGGTTGCCACTTATACCGTGGGGGGGTATCCTGGGCGCCAGCCGGCCTCTGTGCCGGACGGAGCGCGGGACCGGGGCGGTGGTGCTGGCCGCCTTCGCCAGCCTGGGGCTGCCCGGCCTGGCCGGGTTCGTGGCCGAGTTCCAGATCTTCGCCGGCACCTTCGCCATCTACCCGGCGCTGGCCGGCGTGGGCCTCCTCGGCCTGGTGATCACAGCCGCTCTGTTCCTGCGCATGATCCAGAGGGCCTTCCTCGGTGCCCTCCCCGAGCGCTGGGCCACCTGGGCCGAGCTGTCGAGGACCGAGGTGCTGGCCCTGGCCCCGGTGCTGGCCCTGGTCGTGGTCATCGGCGTGGCCCCGGCATGGGTGCTCGACGTCATCGACAGCGCCGCCTCCGCCCTGGTCGGGGGCTGACCGGCGATGGGGGGCATGGGCGGCGGCACGGGCGGGATGGGCGGCATGGACATGCCCGTGGG
>JADDRA010000095.1:0-1009 GCA_016781105.1 Actinomycetota bacterium
CGATCGCCCAGCTCCGTGCCGGGGTGGTGCGCACCCTCGGTTGGGCGGTGTTCGCCGCCGGCTACATCGGTGCCATCGTCCTGGCCGTCGCCCTGGGGGGCGAGGGCCGCGCCACCGCGGGCGACGTGCTGTTGGTGATCACCCTGGCCGGCGACGTGAACAGACAGGTCGGTCGGGCGGTGACGCTGGCCGACGAGTCGGCGGGGACGTTCCGGGCGCTGGGCCGGCTCCTGTGGCTGACCGACTACGCCACCGCCGCCCGCACCACTACCGGCGAGCCCGCCGCCGCCCCCGACCGTGTCTGCCGCGGCATCGCCTTCCAAGGGGTGAGCTTTCGCTACCCGGGCACGGACACCGACGTGCTCGTCGACGTCGACCTGCGGCTGGCTCCAGGTTCGGTCGTGGCCGTCGTGGGCGAGAACGGTGCCGGCAAGTCCACGCTGGTGAAGCTGCTCCTCGGCTCTACCCGCCCACCCAGGGCCGGATCACCGTCGAGGACGTCGACCTGCGCCGGGTCGACGTCGACGAGTGGCGGCGCCACGTGTCGGCCGGCTTCCAGGACTTCGTCCGCTTCCAGCTCGTCCTCCGAGAGGCGGTGGGGGTGGGCGACCTGGAGCGCATCGACGACGAGGCAGCCGTGCTCACCGCCCTGGAGCGTAGCCAGGCGAGCGACCTGGCCGGGGCGCTCCCCGCCGGCGTTGAGAGCCAGCTGGGCAGGGACGTAGGCGCCGGCACCGAGCTCTCCGAGGGGCAGTGGCAGAAGGTGGCCATCGCCCGCAGCCTGATGGCCGACGCGCCCCTGCTGCTCGTGCTCGACGAGCCCACGTCGGGCCTGGACGCCGAGGCCGAGCACGCCCTGTTCGAGCGGTACGCGAGTGCCGCCGCCGAGGCCGCCGGCCGCGTGGGTGCCATCACCGTGCTGATCTCCCACCGGTTCGCCACCGTCCGCCTGGCCGACCACATCGTGGTGCTCGACGGTGGCCAGGTGTGAGAGCAGGGAACCCACGAG
>JADDRA010000095.1:1135-3700 GCA_016781105.1 Actinomycetota bacterium
GCCCCTCGATCGGCGGGCGTAGCGTGGTGGCATGTGCCGCAACATCACCACGCTGCGAGGCCTCGACCCGCCGGCCACGGCCGAGGAGGTCCAGGCCGCCGCCCGCCAGTTCGTGCGCAAGGTAAGTGGTCTCCAGCATCCTTCGGCCGCCACGGCCGCGGCCGTGGAGCGAGCCGTCCGGGACGTCGCCGGGGCCACGGCCGTGCTCCTGGCCGACCTGCCCCCCCGGCGCCAGCCACCTCCGACGCTGCCCCCGCTGCGCCGCCCCGAGGTCCGGGCCCGCCTCGGGGTCCCCTCTTCCACCTGAGCGTGGCCGGGCGGAGCTGAGCGGCCGGCCCGGGGGGGTCAGGGTCGAGGATCGAGCCGGCGGATGCCGCCGTGGGCGGCCTCCAGGGCGCCGGGCGGGACCAGGTCGGGGGCCAGGTCGGCCAAGGGGGCGACCACGAAGCGCCGCAGCCACAGGCGGGGATGGGGCACGACGAGGTCGGGCTCGTCGACGGTCAGGTCGCCCATGAGGAGGATGTCGACGTCGAGAGGTCGGGGCCCGAAGCGCTCGCCCGCCACTCGCCCGGCCCGGCGCTCCAGCTCCTTGGCGGCCACGAGGAGCTCCCGGGGGGAGCGGTCGGTGGCCAGCTCGACCACGGCGTTGAGGTAGGCCCGCTGGGGTGGCCCGCCCTGCGGTTCGGTCTCGTAGAGAGGCGACACCGCCACCACGTCGGGAAGGGCGGCCACCGCTGCGTCCAGGTGACCCTCCCGGTCACCTTCGTTGGACCCCAGGCCGAGGAAGGTCCGGCGGGTCACCGGGTGCGGGTGAGGCGGACGCCGGCCGAGGCCAGGTCGTGGGGGACCGGCGGGCGCAGCTTGCGCACGGCGACGTCCACCACCTCGATGCGCCCGTCGGCGGCCAGGACCGCGTCGGCGATGCGCTGGGCCAGGTGCTCGAGCAGCACGACCGGCGCCTCGACGGCGGCGACGGTGGCGTCGCACACCGCGGCGTAGTCGACCGTGTGGGCGAGCTCGTCGGTGCTCGCCGCCCGGGCCAGGTCGGCGGACACGTCGAGGTCGATCTCGAGGGGCTGGGGCTCGGCCCGCTCCGCCGGCTCCGCCCCACAGCGCCCGAGCAGGCGCAGGCCCCGCAGCTCGATGCGCTCCCCGACCACCTCAGGACTCCGCCGAGGGTGTGACGAGCCGCTGGGCCAGCGCCACCAGCTCGCGCCCCGGCGGTCCCATGGGGCGCTGCAGGAGCCGTTCGAGCACGGCCACGGCCCGGGTGGGCTCGGGGACCAGACCGGCGTGGACGAGGTAGCCGGCGAGCAGGCCCTGCACCCGGTCGCCCACGTCATCGTCGTGGAGCAGCAGGCGCGCGCCCGGGACCAGGCTGTGACGCAGCTCGGTGAGCAGCGACTCGAGCCCGGGGGCGACGTCGTCGTGGGCCAGGGGGAGGTGGCGGACGGGCAGACCGGCCTCGTCGTAGGCGTGGAGGTTGTGGGGGGACGCCATGGTGCTGACCACGCAGGTGAAGCCCTGGGCCTTCACCCAGACGATCTCCTCGGCCCGGCGCACCCGGCGGTGGCTCGCCCCGTGGCCGCCGATGCGCTCGCACACGGCCAGGCGATCGCGGATGACCCAGGCGAAGTGGCGGGGCGCCAGGCCCTGGGCCCACTTGCCCTTCACGCCGGACCCCTCACACCTGAGCTCCTCGGGCCGGCGTCACCGACCAGGCGCAGGGCGTCGACGGTGGCGGCCACGTCGTGCACCCGGACCATGCCCACCCCCTGGCAGGCCGCCCACACGGCCAAGGCCAGCGAACCCTCCAGGCGGTCGTGGCTGGGAGCCCCGTCCAGGAGCGTGCCGAGCAGGCCCTTGCGGCTGGCCCCCACCAGCACGGAGAAGCCGGTGGCGACGAGGCGGTCGAGACGGGCCAACAGGGCCAGGTTGTGCTCGAGGAGCTTGCCGAAGCCGATGCCCGGATCGATCCAGATCTCCTCCACCCCACCGGCCCGGGCAGCCCGGGCCCGGGCCACCAGGAACGCCTGCACCTCGACGACCACGTCGGCGTAGCGAGGGTCGGCCTGCATGGTCGCCGGCTCGCCCTGCATGTGCATGGCCACCCAGCCCACGCCGGGACCGGCGGCGGCCACCACCGGCCACAGCGATGCCGAGACGTCGTTCACCAGGCTGGCCCCGGCTTCCAGGGCGGCTTCGGCCACGCCCACCGACCGGGTGTCGACCGAGACCCGGACGTGGGGGGCCAGGGCCGCGATGACCTCCAGCACCCGGCGGCACTGCTCGGCGTCGCCCACCGGCTCGGCCCCCGGCCGGGTCGACTCCCCACCCACGTCGACCACCTCGGCCCCTTCGGCGACCATCTCCAGGCCCCGGGCCAGCGCCCGCTCGGGGTCGGTCCAACACCCGCCGTCGGAGAACGAGTCGGGCGTGATGTTGAGCACGCCCATCACCGCGATGGCCATCGCGGCCAACCTAACCAACACACCCGTTTCTGGTGGCGGAGACACTGCCGGGGCTGTCCCGGTTCCACCACCAGAACGCGGGAGGCGGGGAGGC
>JADDRA010000095.1:3808-10572 GCA_016781105.1 Actinomycetota bacterium
GGCCCGGGTGGCCGGGTTGTCCCGGAACAGGCCCCGCACCGCCGAGGTGACGGTGGTGGCCCCGGACTTGCGCACACCCCGCATCGACATGCACAGGTGCTCCGCCTCGACGACCACCAGCACCCCCCGAGGGGACAGCACCCGGTCGAGGGTGTCAGCCACCTGGGTGGTCAGGCGCTCCTGGACCTGGAGGCGGCGGGCGAACCCGTCCACCAGGCGGGCCAGCTTGGACAGGCCGGTGATGCGGCCGTCCTCGCTCGGGATGTAGGCGACGTGGGCCTTGCCCACGAACGGGGCCAGGTGGTGCTCGCAGAGCGACACGAAGTCGATGTCGCGCTCCATGACCATCTCGTCGTGATGGGCGGCGAAGGTCACGGCCAGGTGGTCGCCCGGGTCCTCGACCAGGCCGCCGGCGACCTCGGCGTAGAGGTCGGCCACCCGGGCCGGGGTCCGCTCCAGCCCGTCGCGGTCGGGATCCTCGCCCACGGCGAGGAGGATCTCGCGCACCGCCTTCTCGATCCGGGCCCGGTCGATCGCAGCCGGCTCGGGGACGAGGGGCTCGTGCATTGGCTAGGTCGCCGGCTCGGGGGCGAGCTCCTGGTCGTCGGCGGGCACGGCCCGACCGTCGGAGTCGCCGCCCCGGCCGTCCCACACCGGCAGCTCGCCGAAGATCTCCAGGAGCTGAGGGGTGTCGACGGTCTCGCGCTCGATCAGCGTGTCGGCCAGCAGGTCGAGGGTGGCCCGGTGCTGGCGCAGGATCTCGGCCGCCTCGGCGTGGGCGTGCTCGATGAGGGCCCGGACCTCGGTGTCGATGCGGGCCGCCACCTCGTCGGAGTAGTCGCGCTGGTGGCCCACGTCGCGCCCGAGGAACGGCTCGCCGTCCTTCTGGCCCAGCTGCTGGGGTCCGAGCGCGTCAGTCATGCCGTACTCGGTCACCATGGCCCGGGCGATGCGGGTGGCCTTCTCGATGTCGTTCTGGGCGCCGGTGGTGGGGTCGCCGAAGACGAGCTCCTCGGCGGTGCGCCCGCCCAGCAGCATGGCCAGCTCGTCGCACAGCTTGGAGCGGGTGTGCATGTAGCGGTCCTCGCTGGGCAGGGCCAGCGTCCAGCCCAGGGCCCGGCCCCGGGCCACGATCGACACCTTGTGGATGGGGTCGGTGTTGGGCAGGACGTGGCCCACCAGGGCGTGGCCGCCCTCGTGGTAGGCGATCACCCGCTTGTCCTTCTCGGACATGACCCGGCTCTTGCGCTCGGGCCCGGCCATGACCCGGTCGATCGACTCCTCCATGGCCGCCATGTCGATCGTGGTCGTGCTGCGCCGGGCGGTGAGCAGGGCGGCCTCGTTCATGAGGTTGGCGAGGTCGGCGCCGGTGAAGCCGGGGGTGCGCCGGGCCAGCACGTCGAGGTCGATGTCGGCGCCGAGGGGCTTGCCCTTGGCGTGAACGTTGAGGATGGCCTTGCGGCCCTCGAGGTCGGGACGGTCGACCACGATCTGGCGGTCGAAGCGCCCCGGGCGCAACAGGGCGGGGTCGAGGATGTCGGGCCGGTTGGTGGCGGCGATGAGGATCACGCCGGTGTTGAGGTCGAAGCCGTCCATCTCGACCAGGAGCTGGTTGAGGGTCTGCTCCCGCTCGTCGTGGCCGCCGCCCATGCCCGCGCCCCGGTGGCGACCGACGGCGTCGATCTCGTCGACGAAGATGATGGCTGGGCTGTTGTTCTTGGCCTGGTTGAACAGGTCGCGCACCCGGCTGGCGCCCACGCCCACGAACATCTCCACGAAGTCCGAGCCGGAGATGGAGAAGAAGGGCACGCCGGCCTCGCCGGCGACGGCCCGGGCCAGGAGCGTCTTGCCCGTGCCCGGCGGGCCGAAGAGCAGGACGCCCTTGGGGATCTTGGCCCCGATGGCCTTGAACTTGGCCGGGGACTCGAGGAACTCCTTGATCTCCTGGAGCTCCTCCACGGCCTCGTCGGCCCCGGCCACGTCGGCGAAGGTCACCTTGGGCTGGTCCTTGGAGACCTGCTTGGCCTTGGACTTGCCGAACTGCATGACCCGGCTGCCCCCGCCCTGCATGGAGTTCAAGAAGAACAGGAACACGCCCACGATGAGCAGGATGGGCAGGAGCTGGAGGGCCAGGGAGAACCAGAACGAGCTCTCCTCGGCGTCGACCTCGGTGGGGACGTCGGCCTCGCCGAGCAGCTCGATCACGCCCTCGGCCGACTCGGCCGCGAAGGTGGTCTCGAACTCGACCCGCTCTCCGGCATCGGTCTCCAGCACCCCCAGGATGCGCGAGCTCTGGTCCTTGATCTCGACCTCGAGCACCTGGCCGGCCTCCACCCGGCCCACGAACTCGTCGTAGCGCAGCTCCTCCCGGTCGTCGCGCCCGGCGAGGACCTGGCTGGCCGCGAAGAGCACGACGAGTCCCAGCACGACCCAGAACACCACACTGCGGAAGACCTTGCGCATCACAGCCGCCTCCTGGCCACGAAGGAGAGACCCAAGACTACGGGCTGGCCGCCGCCCGCGACGACGGTGGCCGCTGCCCGTTGGTCTCGGCCCAGGCGCTCCCGGGCTCAGCCGGCTGGTGCGAGCGGCGCCTCGGTGCGCAGGCGGCAGACGAAGGGCAGGTTGCGGTAGCGCTCGGCCGCGTCGAGGCCGTAGCCCACCACGAAGTCGGCGGGGATGCGGAAGCCGACGTAGGCCACGCCGAGGTCGTCGTCCTCGTAGTGGTCGCGCACCAGCAGCGAGCACACGGCCAGGCTGGCCGGCTGGCGGGCGAGCAGGTTGCGCCGGAGGTAGGACAGGGTGAGGCCGCTGTCGACGATGTCCTCGACCAGCAGCACGTGGCGGCCGGAGAGGTCGAGCTCGAGGTCCTTGACGATGCGGACCACGCCGCTGGTGCGGGTGGTGCTGCCGTAGGAGGCGACGGCCATGAAGTCGAACTCCACGGGCAGGTCGATGGCCCGCGACAGGTCCGACATGAAGACAAAGGCGCCCTTGAGCACGCCCACGAGCAGGGGTGGCCGCTCGGCGTAGTCGGCGGTGATGCGCCGCCCCAGCTCGGCCACCTTGGCCTCGAGCTCCGGGCGGCTCACGACCAGCTCGCCCAGGCGGGGGTCGGCGTCGTAGGGCGGAGGGGGGCGCCGGGACACGCCCGTCACTATCGCTCGCCCTTCGAGCCCGGCTCCAGCCGAAGGCGCCCGGCCCGGCGGGCCACCCGGCGCCCGCCACCCACTTCGGTGGCGCGCCGGGTGCCGGCGGCCACGGCCAGCACCCGCTCCACGGTGGCGCTGTCGGGCGGATGGGGGTCCAGCTCGGCCCGGAGCCACCGGCGCAGCGCCCGGCGGGCCAGAGGGGCCGGCACCCGGGCCAGGGCGGGGGCGTCGGTGGGATCGAGGGGGGCGGCCAGCTCGTCGAGCAGGCGGGCGTCGTCGTGCAGGAGCCGGGCGCTGCGGGCGACGACGGCGGCCACGTCGCGCTCGGCCACCCGGTCGAGCAGGGGCAGCACCTCGTGGCGGACGCGGTTGCGCCGCCACCGCAGGTCGGCGTTGGTGGGGTCGTGCACCGTCGGCAGGCCGAGGCGGGCGCACAGCGCCGAGGTCTCCGCCCGCCGCAGGCCGAGCAGCGGCTTGGTCGGACCCGGGGCCATGCCCGACAGCCCGTCCAGGCCCGCGCCCCGGAGCAGGTTGAGCACGACGGTCTCGGCCTGGTCGTCGGCCGTGTGGCCGGTCATCGCCCCTGCGGGCAGGACACCCCGGCGGGCCTCCCGGGCCCTGGCCTCGAGGTTGGGGCCGGGGGCGACCTGGGCTCGGCGGGCGACGAAGGGGGTGCCGAGGCGCGCCGCCAGCGATGCCACCACGTCGGCCTCCCGTTCCGACCCCGGGCGCAGCCCGTGGTCGACGTGCACGGCGGTGGGCACGCAGCCCGCCTCCACGGCCAGGACCAGCAGGGCGCTCGAATCGGCTCCACCCGACACCGCGGCCGTCACCGCCGTGCCCGCCGGCGGGAAGCGGCAGCGAGCCAGCAGCCCGGCGACCAGCTCAGCCGGCGACGATGGCACCACCGGCGAGGGCGGTGGGCGACCCCGGCGGCCCCACCCGGTGCATCCACGACGCCGGCTCGCGGATCTCGGCCAGGGTGGGCAGCAGCTCGGGGCCTTCCCACGCCCGGGCCAGGTACTCCGGGCCCCCCTCGGCCTCGACCGCCTCGATGAAGCGCTCACCCTGCTCGTACTGCTTGAGCTTGGCCTCCAGCCCGACCAGCTTCTGCACCAGCTTGGCCACCCCCGAGGTCTGGGCCCGGCGCTGGTGCAGGACCCGGGCAAAGCGTTCGGCGGAGGGGATGCGCTCGGCCCCGGCCCGGGCCATGGTCACGTCGCCGTGGCCCTCCAGCAGGCTCATCATCCCCCCGATGCGACCGAGCACCTCCTGCTGGTCGGGCGTGGCCAGCAGGGCGACGAGCCCCCCCTCGTCGAGCGGGTTGCGCCCGGCCTTGATCTCCGCGGCGGCTCGGCGCAGGGCGGCCAGGAAGCGGGAGGGATCGGGCTCGATGCTGCCCAGGCTGGCCTCGACCAACGACAGGAAGTGGCCCCGCAGCCAGGGGATGCCCGTGAACTGGGCCCGGTGGGTGACCTCGTGGAGGGCGAGCCACAGGCGGAACTCCCGGGGGGGGAAGGCGAAGCGCTTCTCCAGGGCCAAGACGTTGGGGCCGACGTAGTAGACGAGGTCCTGCTCGGCGGCGGTCTCGTCGTCGACGACGAGCAGGTCGTACTGGCCGAGCACCCGGGTCGACATCCAGCCCAGCAGGGTCCCCACCTCCACGCCGGTGAGGGTGCGGGTGGCCCGGGCCGCGACCGGGTTGGTGGGCATGCGCTCGCCCAGGCGCCCGGTCAGGGGGCTGAGCATGCGCCGGAACGAGGCCAGGTTGGCCCGCACCCAGCCGGGGCGGTCGGTCACCCGGGCCCGGGCCGGACCCGCCAGGGAGACCAGGCCGGTGGCCTCGGCCACCAATGCCTCGGCCTCGGCCGTCAGCTCGGCGAAGTCGGGGACGAGGGAGTGCGCGTGGTAGGAGTCGGCCAGGGGCTCCCGGCCGGCGATGCGCACCGCCACCTTCTCGGCGACGTCCCATCCGATGGGATCGGTCACGGGCAGCGACCCCCGCTCACCGCGGGTTCCTCGGGTACTTGAGCGCCTGCACCTTCTTGAGGTAGCCGGCGACGGTGGCCACCACGGCGAGGATGCCGCCGGCGGCCAGGGGCACGGCGATCCAGTAGTGCCAGACCTGGGCGGCGAGCACCGGCCCCTCGTTCAGGAGATCCATGGCGCCATGGTAGGCGCCGGGCGCCTCAGGCGAGCTTGCGCCCCCTCGTGCGGGGGGTGCTCATCGGGGTGTGCACGCTGCAGAAGGGTCCGTCGTTGTAGATCGACAGCCGGGTGTGGCAGCCCTCCTCCCGGCAGATCCGCCCGGGCTGGCCCCGCACCGCCGACGGCGTGTCGCTCGAAGAGCTCACCGCGCTCACCCCTCTCCGGGAAGCTCCCGCAGCACCTGGGCGATCCGCTCTCGGAGCCCGGACGGCAGCTCCTTCTCCCGACAGCAGCTCGACACGACCAGGCGCAGCTCGGCCTCGAAGTCATAGGTGTCCAGGCAGGGGGCGCAGGCCTCGAGGTGGCCGCGGATGAGCCTGCGCCGCTCGACGGTGAGCTCGCCGTCGAGGAAGCGGTAGAGCTCGGTCAGCGACGCCCGGCAGTCGGCCTCGGTCGGTCGCTCAGCGGGATCGGGCTGCGGCGTCTGGCTGCTCGTCATGGATGCCCGTCCACGTGGTGGCCGTGTCCTCCTTCCCGTCGCCGTCCTTCCTGTCTCCGTCGCCACCGTCGCCCGCCGAGGCGGTCGGGCCGGCCCGTCCGAGCAGGCCGCGCCCGGCGGCGAAGTCGTACAACCGCTTCTGGAGCCCCTTTCTTCCTCGGTGGAGGCGGCTCATCACCGTACCGATGGGCACGTCGAGGATCTCGGCGATCTCCTTGTACGAGAACCCCTCCACGTCGGCCAGGAGCACGGCGATGCGGAACTGCTCGGGGAGGTCCTCGACCGCCTCCTTGACCTCCTCCTCGGTGAAGAGGTCGAGGAGCTCGTCCTCGGCGCTGCGGGTGACCCGGACACCCTCCAGGCCGCCCAAGCGCCGGTAGAGGTAGAAGTCCTCGATGTCGTCGAGGTTGGTCTCGTCGGGCCGGCGCTGCTGGGAGCGGTAGCGGTTGATGAAGGTGTTGGTCAGGATGCGGTAGAGCCAGGCCTTGAGGTTGGTCCCCTGCCGGAAGCCGCCGAAGCCCCGGTAGGCCCTGAGGTAGGTCTCCTGGACCAGGTCCTCGGCGTCGGCCGGCACGCGCGTCATGCGCAGTGCGGCCGAGTACAGCGACGGCATGTGCTCCATCGCCTGCTCGACGAAGGTGGCGGGATCGGCCATGGGAGCCCGAGCGGGGAGTCGAACCCCTGACCTACGGTTGCGGGAGCGCCCCGTCCTGTCCGGCGCCGTCCCGGGCGTTCCGACCTTACCGCTCCTACCTGCAGCTTCGCCGTCATCCAGCGCTGCGTGCCACCGATGCAGCACCCTCGTCGACGTAGGTGCAGCGGTCTGGGCAGGCGGGAGCCATGTCCCTGGACGAGACGTCCTCTCGGTGCCCGGACGGCAACCACGGGGGCAGCGGTACCTAGCGAACCGGCTCGTCGTCTGGAGCCCGAGAGGGGGATCGAACCCCTGACCTACGCTTTACGAG
>JADDRA010000012.1 GCA_016781105.1 Actinomycetota bacterium
CCCCGCCCAGGTGGCCGAGGCGTTCCTGCGCACGGTGCCCCTGCCCGTCCCCCGCCCCGAGATCGCCCCCGACGGCCAGGCCATCACCGGCTTGGCCGCCTACCTGGAGACCAACGGCAGCCTCACCCACACCGTGGGGCCCGAGCCGACCGCTCTCGGCCCCATCGAGGTGCGGGCCACCGGCGCGTACTGGGTGGACTGGGGGGACGGCAGCCCCGAGGCGGGTCCCTTCGCCTTTGAGGGCGAGGCCTATCCCCGTGGCCGGATCTGGCACCACTACCGCTTCACCGGCAACTACACCGTCACCCTGCGCCAGCGCTGGAGCGCCAACTGGAGCCTGGGAGGCGATGCCGGCACCGTGGGAGGCCTGCTGACCGAGACCACGATCCCGGTGGAGGTCTTCGAGGTCCAGGCCGTCATCCGTCGCTGAGCCGCCCGGTACCATTCGGTCAGTGGCGTCCCGCCTGGAGCGGCTGTTGAACCTGACTGCCGCCCTGCTTACCGCCACCCGTCCGCTCACCCGCGAGGAGATCTTCGAGCGGGTGCCGGGCTACCCCGCCGACGACGTCAAGGGCTCGGCTCGACGAGCCTTCGAGCGGGACAAGGAGGCGTTGCGGGAGATGGGCATCCCGCTGGCGACCGAGGAGATCCTCGGCTCCGAGCCCCCCCAGGAGGGCTACCGCATCCCTCGGGACCAGTACGCCCTGCGCGACCCCGGTCTCGAGCCCGACGAGCTGGCGGCCCTGCACCTGGCCGCCGCGGCCGTGCGCCTCGAGGGCCTGCGGGGCACCGAGGCCCTCTGGAAGCTCGGCGGTTCGGTGCCCCGACGCAGCGCCATCGCCGCCCCGCCCGACGAGGCGCTGGCCGCCATCCCCACCATCCCCCAGCTCGTCCCGCTCTTCGTGGCCGTGGGCGAGCGGCGCCCGGTCGCCTTCTCCTACCGGGGCCGGCGACGATCGGTCGACCCCCATCGGCTGTCCTTCACCCGGGGCCGGTGGTACCTCGACGGCCACGACCACGACCGTGGTGCGCCTCGCCAGTTCCGCCTCGACCGGGTGGACGGCGAGGTCGAGCTGGGCCCGGCTGGCAGCTACGAGCGTCCCACCGGGCCCACCGGCCACGCCCCGCGGCCGTGGGAGATGGGCGATGAAGCGCCGCTCGAGGCCCGGGTGCGCATCGACGCCGACCTGGCCGGGTGGGGCGTCGATCACCTGGGTCCCGAGGTGGTGCGGGAGCGCCATGCCGACGGCAGCGTCGAGGTGGTGCTCACCGTCACCAACCGGGAGGCCTTCCGCAGCTTCGTCCTCGGCTTCCTGGATCACGCCGAGGTCCTCGGACCCCCCGAGCTGCGCGACGACCTGATGGGCTGGCTGGCGGCGCTCGCCGGCTGATGGACGCCGGCTGATGCGCCGAGACTGATGGCAGCCCGCTGATGGCGCGCCCCAGCGCTCCCGATCGCCTGCGCCGCCTGCTCGCCCTGGTGCCCTGGGTGGTGGCCCACGACGGGCCCACCCTCGAGGAGGTGTGCGCCCGCTTCGGCCTCAGCCAGGACGAGCTGGTGGCCGAGCTCGACCTGGTCTTCCTCTGCGGGGTGCACCCCTTCACCCCCGACTCCCTCATCGACGTGGCCGTGGCCGACGGCCGGGTGTGGATCCGCTACGCCGACTACCTCGAGCGGCCGCTGCGGCTCACCCCGGACGAGGGCCTGGCCCTGGTGGCCGCGGGGACGGCGGTGCTGACCGTCCCCGGCGCCGACCCCGACGGTCCGCTGGCGCGTGGCTTGGCCAAGCTGGCCGGCGTCCTGGGTGTCGACCCTGCGGCCGACCTCGACGTCACGCTCGGCACCGCGCCCGCCGGCGTGCTGGAGAGCCTGCAGGAGGCCGTGGCCGCCGGGCGGGCCGTGGAGATCGACTACTACACCTACGGGCGCGACCAACGCACCCGGAGGATGGTCGACCCCCACAGCGTGTTTGCGGCCGAGGGCCAGTGGTACCTCGAGGCCTGGTGCCACCTGGCCGAGGCCGAGCGGCGCTTCCGCCTCGACCGCATCGGCAGCCTGAGCGTGCTCGACCGCCCGGCCGCACGGCCCCACCCCGGCGCGGCGCCCGACGAGGACGCCCTGGCCACCGCCACCGTGGAGGGGCCGGGCCGACGGGTCTTCGATCCCCGCCCCGACGATCCCCGGGTGGTCCTCGAGCTCGAGCCCCGGGCCCGGTGGGTGGCCGAGCAGTACCCCCTGGAGGGCCTGGAGGAGCTGGGCGGCGGACGCTGCCGGGTGGTCCTCGTCGCCAGCGAGCGCGCCTGGCTCGAGCGCTTGTTGCTGCGCCTGGGGCCCTCGGCTCGGGTGGTCGAGGGGGCCGAGGGGGTGGCGAGCGCCGCCGCGGCCCGGATCCTGGCGCACTACCGGTAGGTCGTGGTCGCTAGCCTCGCCATGGCGTGAGCGAGCACCGGCCTTCTTCCCTGAACCCTCTGCTGGAGGGCCGGGGTCGAGCGCGGGGCCGAACCGGGCGGGAGGGTGAGGGGCCCGAGGACGGTGACGACGCCCGGCCCAGCCTGGCCCGCAACATCGCCGAGTGGGTGGCGATCCTGGTCGGCGCCCTGGTGGTCGCCCTGGTGGTCACCCGCTTCCTCATCCAGGCCTTCTACATCCCCTCGGCGTCGATGGTCCCGACCCTCCACATCGACGACCGGGTGTTGGTCAACAAGCTCAGCTACGACCTCCACGAGGTCAACCGGGGCGACCTGGTCGTCTTCGAGCGCCCGTCCAGCGAGGTCGACAGCGAGATCAAGGACCTCATCAAGCGGGTGGTGGCCCTGGAGGGCGAGACGGTCGAGTCGCGCGACGGGCGTCTCTACGTGAACGACGCGCCCCTCGACGAGCCCTACCTGTCCGCCGGGGTGCAGACCAACGGCCTCGACCGCCAGACCGTGCCGCCCGGGCACGTGTTCGTCATGGGCGACAACCGGACCGACTCCCGCGACAGCCGGTTCTTCGGTCCCCTGCCCGAGGAGCTCATCGTCGGCCGGGCCTTCGTGAAGGTGTGGCCGGTGGTCGACTTCGAGCTCTTCTAGCCCTGGCCGGCCATGGCCCCCGCCAGGCGATCGGCGTGCTCGCTGGACACGCCGTCGACGCCCATGGCCAGCAGGGCGTCGAGCTGGCGCTGGTGGGGTGCGGCGCCGGCGAGGGCGAGGCGCTCGAAGCGGTGGAACAGGGCGCACAGGCCGGCGTTCCAGTCCGACTCGTGCAGCTGCACCGCGTCCACCCCGGCACCGGCCAGGGCGGCCGCCCGGCGCTCCGGGCCTTCGTCGACGTGGCGCAGGCGGGTGGCGTCGACCAGGCGGGCGTCGCCGGCGGCGGCCCGCCAGGACGCCAGTCGGCGCCAGTCGGGCGAGCACAACCACAGCCGCTCCAGGGCGTGGCCTCCGGCGGCCGCGGCCAGGCTGACCACCACGGCCACGGCCTCGTCGTCGCTCAGGTGGGCGGCGAGGTGGAGGTCGGCCCCACAGCGCTGGTAGAGCTCGGCCAGGCGGGGGACGTGGGCCGGCACCTGGGCGCTGGGCAGGGTGCGCAGCGGCCGCCGGCGGACGCCGAGCCGCACGCTGGTGCCGGGGTGGAGCACGGCCTCGCCGTCGGCGGTGAGCTGGACGTCGCAGGCGACCCCGCTCACCCCCTGGGCGAGGGCGCGCAGGACGGGAACGAGAGGGTCCTCGTCGGGATGGTCGGCGCCTCCGTAATACAGGAAGGCCAGCGGGGGCCGGAGGAGCGACGGGTACCGCGGGCCCACGCCGCCACCCTTCCCACGATCCGCGATCGGGGCTCAAGGCGGGCACGGAGACCGCCGATGCTTCGGTCAACACGCCGTGGTGCGGCCACGACGACACCGACCGGAGCACCGAGAGGGAGAGGGACGCCATGGCCATCGTGCGGGCGAGCTGCGCCGACTGCGGCGACATCGAGATCACCAGCGCCGAGGTGCGGGTGCGGGTCTGCGTCGACGACAACGCGGGTTCCTACGTGCTGCGCTGCCCCCGGTGCTCGATGGCGGTGGCCCGGCCGGCGTCACCCAGGGTGGTCCGGCTCCTGGTGGAGGTCGGGTCACCGCTGACGATGTGGAGGCTGCCCGACGAGCTCTCCGAAGCCCACGTGGGACCGCCGCTCACCCACGACGAGCTGCTGGCCTTCCACCACCTCCTCGAGACCGACGGCTGGTTCAGCCGCGTCGCCTCGATGGTGCGGGGGTGAGCGCCGTAGGCCGATGATCAGGTGGCGAGAGGAGCCACCGGTACAATCGGCGGGTGTTCAACATCGGGCCGGCCGAGTTGCTGGTGGTCCTGGTCATCGCCCTGTTGGTGCTCGGTCCCAACAAGCTGCCCGATGCCGCCCGCCAGGTCGGTCGGGCCATCGGGGAGGTGCGCCGGCTGAGCAGCGGGTTCCAGGCCGAGATGCGCGACGCCCTGAAGGAGCCGGTCGAGGGCAAGCCCACCGGCTCCTCGGCGAAGCCCCCGTCGCCGGCCACGGGGGGCAGCCTCTCCGCGCCCCGCCCGCCCGCCGGCGACGGACCCGCGGCTCCGTTGACCTCCCCGGCGGTGGTCACCGACGCGACGGGCACCGACGCGACGGGTACCCCAACGACGGGCACCGAGGTGACGGGCACCGCGCCGGTGGTCAACCCCGAGGCGACCGAGGGTGACGCCGCCGAGGTGCCGCCGCCGCTCGCCACCAACGGCTCGGTCCCCGCCGGTGGCTCCGGCGGCGCCCTCGGTGGCCAGGCCGGAGCCGGGACCCCGCCCGAGTCGGGGACGCGCACCACCCCGGCCGGCTGATGGCACTGCGCTCCCGGCGCGCCGACGATCCCGACGACGACGTCGCGGGGGTCGATGACGAGGGGATGACCCTCGTCGAGCACCTCACCGAGCTGCGCCAGCGCCTGGTCAAGGCCATCATTGCCCTGGCCATCGGCGGGGTGATCGGGTTCCTGCTCTACGAGCCCGTGCTGCGGGTCCTCCAGGATCCCTACTGCCAGGTCAAGCAGGGCGACTGCGACTTCATCGTCACCGATCCCCTGCAGAGCTTCTCGGTGCGCCTCAAGGTGTCGGCCTACGTGGGCCTGCTGCTCGCCCTGCCCGTCGTGCTCTGGCAGCTCTGGCGCTTCATCACCCCGGGCCTGTACCCCAAGGAGAAGCGCTACGCCGTCCCCTTCGTGGCCTCCTCGGTGGTGTTGTTCTTCCTGGGGTCGGGCCTGGCTCTGTGGACCTTCCCCAACGCCCTGGCCTTCCTCAACCAGATCGGGGGGGCCGAGCTCGAGGCCATGTACACCCCCGACAAGTACCTCAGCCTGGTCACGTTCATGATGCTGGCCTTCGGGGTGGGCTTCGAGTTCCCCATCGTCCTGGTCTTCCTCCAGATGGCCGGGGCCCTGACCTGGCAGCGGCTGGCCTCGTGGCGGCGATGGGCGGTGGTGGGGATCTTCGTGATCGTCTCGGTCATCACCCCCTCGGGCGACCCCTTCACCCTCTTCGCCCTCTCGCTGCCCATGCTCGTGTTCTACGAGGCGTCGATCCTCATAGGCCGCTTCGTGCTCAAGCGCAAGGACGACGAGGCGCTGGTGTGAGCGGCGGGGCGCCACCACCGGGGCCATGAGCGAGCCGGCGCCTGAGCCGGGTCACGACTTCGCCCTCGACGACTTCCAGCTCCGGGCCATCGCCGCCCTCGACGAGGGGGACTCGGTGCTGGTGGCCGCCCCCACCGGCGCGGGCAAGACGGTGGTGGCCGAGCACGCCGTGGCCGACGCCCTGGCCCGGGGGGGAAAGGTCTTCTACACCACGCCGATCAAGGCCCTGTCGAACCAGAAGTTCGCCGACTTCGCCCGCCGCTGGGGCCCGGCGCGGGTCGGCCTGCTGACCGGCGACACCGCCCGCAACGGCGAGGCGCCCGTGGTGGTCATGACCACCGAGGTCCTGCGCAACATGATCTACGCCGCCTCGCCCACCCTCGACGGCCTGCGCTACGTGGTGCTCGACGAGGTCCACTACCTCCAGGACAGCTACCGGGGGCCGGTGTGGGAGGAGGTCATCATCCACCTCGCCCCCGAGGTCCGCCTGGTGTGCCTGTCGGCCACCGTCTCCAACGCCGAGGAGGTGGCCCGGTGGATCTCCACGGTGCGGGGACCGACGGCGACGGTGATCGAGGAGCGCCGGCCCGTCACCCTGCACCACCGCTACCTCGTGGCCGAGCGGGGGTCCACCCGCCTGCGCCTGCTCCCGACCCTGGTCGACGGCCGGCCCAACCCCGAGGCCCTGCGCCTGGAGGCCGGGGCCCGGCCCGGGCCGAGGCGCGGGGGCGACGGGCGACCCCGGGGACCGCGCCTGGCCACGCCCCGGCGCCCGGAGGTGGCCGAGCTGCTGGCCGACGAGGGGATGCTGCCGGCCATCACCTTCGTCTTCAGCCGGGCCGGGTGCGACCAAGCCGTGCGCCAGTGCCTCGAGGCCGGGCTGCGCCTGACCTCCGCCGAGGAGCGCCGGCGCATCCGGGCCATCTGCAGCGAGCGCACCGCCGGCCTCGACGGTGGCGACCTCGACGCCCTCGGATGGGCGAGCTGGATGGCGGGCATGGAGGCGGGCCTGGCCGCCCACCACGCCGGGATGGTGCCCCCGTTCAAGGAGGCGGTGGAGGCCTGCTTCGTGGCCGGGCTGGTCAAGCTGGTCTTCGCCACCGAGACCCTGGCGCTCGGGATCAACATGCCGGCCCGGGCCGTGGTCGTCGAGAAGCTGACCAAGTTCGGCGGCGAGCGCCACCAGGCGTTGACGGCGGGGGAGTACACCCAGCTCACGGGCCGGGCCGGGCGACGGGGCATCGACGAGGTGGGCTACGCCATCGTGCTGTGGTCGCCCTTCGTGCCCTTCCAGCAGGTGGCCGCTCTGGTGTCGACCCGGACCCACCCCATCTCGTCGTCGTTCCGTCCCACCTACAACATGGCCGCCAACCTGGTGCAGCGCTACGCCCCCGGGACCGCCCACCACCTGCTCAACCTGTCCTTCGCCCAGTTCCAGGCCGACGGGGAGGTGGTGGGCATGGAGGCCCGCCTCGAGCGCCTGGGCCGCCGCCTCGCCGCCGCCCGCTCGGAGGTGGCGTGCGACGCTGGCGACGCCGGTGAGCTCTTCGAGCTCGACCGCCGCCTGGCCCAGGCCCGGGCGTCCCGCCCGTCGTCCCGCCGCCGCACCGAGGAGGCCCTGGCCCGCCTGCGCCCGGGCGACGTCGTGTGGGTGGCGGGGGGCAAGTCGGGCGGGCCGGCCGCGGTCCTGTCGGCCACCACCCGGCGGGGTGGGGCACAGCTGCGCGTCCTCACCCCCACGCGCCGGCGCCTCACCCTCGGCTCGGACGACTTCCCCGAGGCCCCCGAACCGCTCGGGCGCATCGCCCTGCCCCAGCCCTACGCCCCCAACTCCCCCGGGTTCCAGAAGGCGGTGGCGTCGAGCCTGGCCCGCTCGCGCGTGCGCCGACCCCGGCTGCGCCAGCGCCACCCCGACCCCGAGCTCGACGAGCTGGCCATGGCCGCGGCCCGCCACCCCGCCCGGTCCTGCCCCGACCTCGATCGTCACCGCCGGGCCTGGCTCCAGGCCGAGCGTGTGGGCACCGAGCTGGCCGAGGTCAAGGCCAGGGTCAAGGGGCGCTCGCACACCCTGGCCCGCACCTTCGACCGGGTGCTCGGGCTGCTGGAGGAGTGGGGGTTCCTCGACGGGTGGTCGCTGACCGAAGCCGGGCAGCGCCTGGCCCGCATCTACCACGAGGCCGACCTGCTCGTGGGCACGTGCCTGGAGCAGGGGCTGCTCGACGGCCTCGACCCGCCGGAGCTGGCCGCCCTGGTCTCGGTGTTCAGCTTCGAGGCCCGGGGACGGGTCGAGCCGGGGCCACCGTGGTTCCCCACCTCGGAGCTGCGCCGGCGCTGGACGGCGATCGAGGCGGCCCACCGGCGCCTGGCCGGCGCCGAGGGCCGGGCCGGCCTGCCCGTCACCCGCCCGCTCGATCCCGGCTTCGTCGGCCTGGCCCACGCCTGGGCGGCCGGCGACGACCTCGAGGAGGTCCTCGGCGACGAGGAGCTCTCGGGCGGCGACTTCGTGCGGACGGTGAAGCAGCTCATCGACCTGCTCCGCCAACTGGGGGACGTGGCCCCGGTGGCGGCCACGGCGGCGGCGGCCCGTTCGGCGGCGGAGCGTCTCCACCGGGGGGTGGTGGCGGCCTCGTCCGTTCTCGCCCCCGCCAACGAGGGTCCCGCCGACGAGGGCCCCGCCGACGAGGCCGACGAAGCCCTCGGCCACGAAGCCCTCGCCGGCGTGGTCGACGACAGCGGGTAGCCGGTTGGCCATCCGCAAGGGCCAGGCCTGGGGGGCTGCGAGCCCCCTGCCCGACGACGGGGTGGTGGTGCGCTCCGACGCCGAGGCTCGGGCCGTGGTGACCGAGGCCCGCCGGTCGCGAGCGCCCCTGCCGGTGCTGGGCCTGCTCGGGGGTGACCTCTGCCGCACCCTCGGGGGGCGGGGCGACGAGGGGAGGCTGCGCTCGCCGGAGGCCGTGACCCTGCCCTGCGACCTCGGCACGGCGCTGGTCGACGGCCGCCTGCGGTTCTTCGTCGCCCACCTGGTCGCCCGCCGGACCGGGTGGCGGGGACGGGCCTTTGTGGCCATGAACGCGGCCTGGCTCGGTCCCTGGAACCTGGGGCCCCGGGCTCACCCCGGCGACGGCCTGCTCGACACCTACGACGTCCGCCTGGGCCTGCGCCAGGCCCTGGCCGTGCGCGCCCGCCTGCCCCAGGGCGCCCACCTGCCTCACCCGGGCATCGCCGAGCGACGGGTCCCGGCGCTTCAGGTCGACCTTGGCGCGTCGCTGCCCGTGCACCTCGACGGCGAGGCGGTCGGGTCCGCCCGCAACCTGTCGGTCCGGGTGGAGCCCGACGCCCTCACCGTGGTGGTCTGACCCCCCGTCCGCCAGGAGGAAGCACCTCGGGCCGGGATAGGCAGGCCCTAGGGTTGGCGGGTGGATCTCGACGGGCTCAAGGCCCGGGTGTGCCGGCGGGTCGACGAGCTGGCCCCCACCCTGGTCGAGGTCTCCCACCGCATCCACGAGCACCCCGAGCTGGCCTACCACGAGCACGAGGCCCACGACCTGCTCACCTCGGTGGTCGAGCGGGAGGGCGTCGCGGTCGAGCGCGGGGCCTACGGGCTTCCCACCGCCTTCGCCGCGGCCGCCGGCCGCGAGGGACCGACCGTGGCCGTCTGCTGCGAGTACGACGCCCTGCCCGGGCTGGGCCATGCCTGCGGCCACAACGTCATCGCCGCTGCCGGCCTGGGCGCCGGCCTGGCGCTGGCCGCCGCCGCCGTCGAGGGCGGCGGGCGGGTGCGCCTCCTCGGCACGCCGGCCGAGGAGGGAGGGGCGGGCAAGGTCTACATGGCCGACGCCGGGGCCTTCGACGGGGTCGACGCGGCCATGATGGTCCACCCCGCCGGGGCCGACCTGGCCACCATGGACGTCATCGCCGCCTCCCTGCTCGAGGTCGAGTACCACGGCCGGGCGGCGCACGCGGCCGCCTTCCCCCACCTCGGCCGCAACGCCCTCGACGCCGCCGTGCTCGGCTACGTCAACGTGGCGGCTCTCCGCCAGCACATCGAGAGCACCGAGCGCATCCACGGCGTGTTCACCAGGGGCGGCGACAAGGCCAACATCGTCCCCGACCACACGGCCATGGACTGGATGGTCCGGGCCGCCCGGGCAGCGGCGCTGGAGCCGCTGCGGGCCCGGGTGCTCGCGTGCCTGGAAGCCGGGGCCACGGCGACAGGTTGTCGGATGGAGCACCGGGTGGTGAGCCGGGACTACGCCGACATGCTCGACAACCCCGTGCTGGTCGGGCTCTACACGGCCAACTCGACGGCCCTGGGCCGGCCGCCGGCCCCGTCGGCTCCGCCCGGTGCCCGGGTGGTGGGGAGCACGGACATGGGCAACGTCAGCTACCTGGTGCCGTCGATCCACCCCCTCGTCAAGGTGGCGCCGGCGGGGGTGTCGATCCACTCGGGCGAGTTCGCCGAGCACGCCCGCTCCCCGGCGGCCGACCGGGCCGTGCTCGACGGGGCCAAGGCCCTGGCCATGACCGCCGTCGACCTGTGGGCCGCCCCGGGCGTGCTCGACCAGGTGGGGGCTGCCTTTGCCGCCGCGGTCGCCGCGGCCAGCACCGACACGGCCGGCGCCCACACCGCCGAGAGCCGCGAGACCGCCGAGAGCCGCGAGACTGCCGAGAGCCCCGAGACTGCCGAGAGCCCCGAGACCGCCGAGAGCGACGCTGCCGGCGCCGGCGGGACGGCCTGACGGCCTGACGGTCGGCGCAGAGGGCCGGGACGGGCCCTGGTCAGCTCGGGCTCGGGGCCGGTCGGCGACGGCGGCAGCGCTGCAGCGCGGCGCCGACCAGGGCACCGTAGGCCAGGTGGTCGGCCACCTGGGGGGGCATGGCCAGCGCCCGCAGGGCGGGGTAGCGGCGGGCCA
>JADDRA010000005.1 GCA_016781105.1 Actinomycetota bacterium
CAGCGGCTTAGTTCAACATCGAAGCCAACCGCGCACAGACGAGTGCATTGCGGCCGGAGGGATCCCGGCCGTGACGCGGGTCACCACCCTCAAGGCCGACAAGGCCGGGCTGGCGGCGCTGATCGACTACTACGCCGGGCTTGCCGCCGACCAGCTGCGCCGGGACGGCGTCAGCCGGGGGCCGGTCGACTACTACCTCGACCCGAACGAGCCACCGGGACGGTGGTGGGGCAGTGGCTGTGCGGCCATGGAGCTGGCCGGCGAGGTCCAGCCCGAGCAGCTGGCCGCCCTCCTGCAGGCTCGCCATCCCGGATACGGGGGGCGCCTGGGCCGAGGCTTCGGCGCCAAGTCGGCCCGTGGCTTCGACGCCACCTTCTCCGCCCCCAAGTCCGCCTCGCTGCTGTGGGCGCTCAGCCCTGATCCCTGGGTCCGGGCCGAGGTGCTCGCCGCCCACGACACGGCGGTGCTCGCCGGCCTGGATTGGTTCGAACACCACGGCGCGGTCACCCGGCGGGGGAAGGACGGCGTCGACCAGGTCGACACACAGGGGCTCGTGGCCGCGCTGTTCCGCCAGCACACCAGTCGCACCGCAGATCCCGAGCTGCACACCCACGCCGTGATCGCGGCCAAGGTCCAGAACCCGACCGGCAAGTGGCTGTCGCTGGATGCCCGGTTTCTCAAGCAGCAACAGCGCTCCATCAGCTGGGTGTACGCCTCAGCCGTGCGATCGGAGCTGAGCGGTCGCCTGGGCGTGTCCTGGGGCCCCGTTGAGGAGGGCCACGCCGAGATCCACGGCGTGCCCGGGGACCTGCTGAAGGTGTTCTCGCAGCGCTCCCAACAGGTCGAGGCCAAGACGCCGAGCTGGTCGCTGCCTGGGTCGACGAGCACGACGGCGCCGAGCCCGACGCCCGGACCATCTACCAGCTGGAACGGAGGGCGGTGCTGGCCAGCCGACCGGCCAAGCAGGACACGGTCGAGGCCGAGACGCTGCGCTCGGAGTGGACGGAGCGGGCCCGAGAGGCTGGCTTCGAACCGCTGTCACTACCCGATGGCCATCGTCCGCTGCCGAGAAGCGTTGCCGTGGACGTCGACGCCGTGATCACCCAGGCCCTCGAGGCCGTGGCCGCGTCCTCCTCGACCTGGCTGCGGGCCGACCTGGCCCGGGAGGTCGCCGCCCTCCTTCCCGCTGAGGCGACCGGTTCCGCCACTGAAGCTGTGCGCCTCGTCGACCTCCTGGCCGAGGCCGCCGCCGCCCGCTGCGTCGAGCTGCACCCAGCCGCGCCCGCCGGCGCTCCCTGCCGGAGGGACGGTCGGCCCTTGAGCGAGCAGGTCACCGACCGCCGCCTCAGCGCGCCGGTCGTGCTGAACCAGGAGGCGCGGTTGCTGGCCTGGGCACGATCGGCTGTCGGCTCGATCCCGCCCGCCGGCGAGGATCCTCAGGCAGCCGCCGCCCAGGCGGTGAGCGGGGACGAGCAACTCGTGCTTGTCGTCGGTCCCGCCGGCGCCGGCAAGACGACGATGCTCGGTGCGGCGGCAGCACGCCTGCGCAGCCAGCGACGACCGGCCGTTGGGCTGGCCCCTTCGGGCAAGGCCGCCGACGTGCTGGCCACCGAGACCGGTTGGCCGGCGACCACCCTGGCCAAGCTGCTCCACGAGCACGCAAAGCCCGAGGGACCGCCAGCGGCATGGCGGCTGCCGACCGGCACGACGCTGGTCCTGGACGAATCAGGGATGGCCTCGACCGAGGACCTCGACGCCCTGGTCGGGCTGGTGCAGCGCCACCGCTGGCGCCTCGTCTGCGTCGGCGACCCCGCCCAGCTGCCGGCGGTCGCTCGAGGCGGCATGTTCACGCAGTGGTGCGAGGCGCTACCGGCCCATCACCTCCAGGAGGTCCACCGCTTTGCCGACGACTGGCAGGCCGACGCAAGCCTCGCCCTGCGCCAGGGCGAGCGCACTGCCGCCCGAGCCTACGCCGCTCGGCAGCGGCTGCAGACCGTCCATCCCGCCCTGCTGGCCGATCGAGTGGCCCGCAAGCACGAGGCGATTCACCAGCCGGCGCCAGAGCGTGGCCATCACCACCGCCTCGGCCGGCACCGCCCGGGCCATCAACGTCGAGATCCAGCGTCGTCGCAACCCACTGGGCCGAGGCGCCTCGGTTGCCCTGGCCGACGGCACCCGGGCCTCCGTCGGCGACCAGGTGACCACCCGGCGCAATGAGGCCAACCTGGTGACCGACCAGGGATCAGCGGTGCGCAACCGCCAGACGTGGACGGTGAAAGCGGTCGGCGAGGACGGCTCCCTCACCGTGGCCGATCCGCAGCGCGGCCAGGTGCAGCTCCCGGCCCGTTACATGGCCCGCCACGTCGAGCTGGGCTGGGCCGTCACTGGCTACGGCAACCAAGGGGTGACCACCGATCACGGCATCTGCGTCGTGGAGCCCTCCAGCAGCCGGGCCGGCATCTACGTCGGCATGACCAGGGGTCGGGGCCACAACCTGGCCTGGGTCGTGGACCCGACCGGTCTGGCCGATGCCGAGGAGGCCTTCGCCGCCGCCATCGCCCGACCGGCCAACGCCCTGACCGCTCATGCCGTGCGAGCCCAGCTCGGCGGACAAGCGCCGGAGCCGGCCTTGGAGGATCCCGCGCAGCGGATGGCCCGACGCCTCGACCGGCTCCAGGCCCACGTGCTCGGTTCCCGGGAAGACAACGAGCCGATCGGCGTTCGGTCCCACAAGAGGCGCCTACGCTGAACCCGCCGCCGCGGCCGCGGACGGCCTCGCCGATCTCTCGGCCTCGAAGCTCAGAGACGAGGAGAGCGCCATGGCTCACGTGGAGCGGCGCGGGCAGGGGCGGTGGAGAGCTCGTTACCGGGGACCGGACGGCCGGGAACGTTCGAAGACCTTCGACCGGCGATCCGATGCCGACCGCTGGCTGGCCAGCATCGAGGTTTCCAGGGCCCGGGGGGAGTGGGTCGACCCGGCACTCGGCAAGCGCACCTTCGCCAGTTGGGCGGAGGAATGGTCCACAGAGCATCGTCGACCTGCGGCCCTCGACGCTCAACCGAGACCTCGGGATCGTCCGGGTCCATTTGCTCCCGCGCTTCAGATCGGTTCCGTTGTCGGGCATCACCCACTCGATGGTGCGCGGCTTCGTCGCCGACATGCTCGCCACCGGGACCCACTCACCGGCGACGGTTCGAAAGGTGGGGCAGATCCTCTCCAAGATCATGCGGGCGCAGTCGAAGCCGGCCTGATCGTCCGCTCCCCGTGTGAAGGCCTCCGGCTCCCGGCCGAGCCTCGGCGGGAGATGCGCTTCCTCACCGCCGACCAGGTGGCCACGCTGGCCGAGGCCGCCGGCTCCGATGCCGCCACCTTGATCTACACCGCCGCCTACGCCGGGCTCCGGTGGGGAGAGCTGGCTGGGCTGCGGGTCGAGCGGGTGAACGTCCTGCGGCGAACCATCGTCGTCGTCGAACAGCTCAACGAGCTCGCTGGCAAACTCTCATGGGGACCACCGAAGACGGCTGCCGGTCGCCGGGCCGTCTCGATCCCCAGTGCCCTGGCGCAGATGCTCGAGGTCCAGCTCACCAGGCCCGAGGTGATCCGCAGCGGGCTGGTGTTTCCCACGCCGCTCGGCGAGGCGATGCGGCGCTCGAACTTCGCTCGGCGGATCTGGGCACCGGCGGTGCGGCGAGCTGGCGTGGACGGCCTGCGATTCCACGACCTGCGCCACACCGCAGTGGCGCTCGCCATCGGCCAGGGTGCTCATCCCAAGGCACTGCAGGAGCGCATGGGTCATTCCTCGGTAACCGTGACCCTGGACCGCTACGGCCACCTTTACGAGGGTCTCGACGGCCAGATCGCCGACGCACTCGACGACGTGCTGCGGACCTCCCGCGGCCTGGCCGCGGCCTGCGCCCCCTCAGCGGACCCAGCGCTCGCCCCCTCCAACGACGAAAGTGCTGGTCAGAACCAGTGGGCGCTGAGGGACTCGAACCCCCGACCCCCTCCTTGTAAGGGAGGTGCTCTCGCCTGCTGAGCTAAGCGCCCGCGACGGCGAGCCTACGACGCTCCGGCCGGAGCGTTCCGGGTGATGTGCAGGCCGAGTTGGGCGAAGGCCTCCAGGGGCCGGTGGTAGCCCCGCTCCAGGTGATGGACGTCGTGCAACAGCGAGGGACCGGTGGCGGCGGCGGCGGCGATCACGTAGCCGAAGCCACCCCTGATGTCGGGGACGCAGATCTCGGCCCCGCGCAGGGGCGACGGGCCCCGGACCACGGCCGAGTGCATGGCGTTGGTTTCGTTGAACCGGCAGTCCCGCCCCCCGAGGCAGGCATCGAACAGCTCGATCTCGGCCCCCATCTCCTGGAGGGCGGCCACGTAGGGGAAACGGTCCTCGTAGACGGTCTCGTGCACGACGCTCATGCCGTCGCACTGGGAGAACAGGACCACCAGGGGCGGCTGCCAGTCGGTCATGAACCCGGGATGGGCGTCGGTCTGGACCACGGCCGGGCGCAGGCGACCGGCGGACACCGCCAGCCATTCGTCGGTGATCTCGAAGCGGGCGCCCATTCGGTGCAGGGTGGAGATTGCGGTGACGAGACGTCCCTGGGCGCACCCGTGCACCCGGACCCGCCCCCCGGTGACCAGACCGGCCACCAGGTAGCTGAACGCCTCGATGCGGTCGCCGTCGAGGCGGTGCTGGGCCCCCCTGAGCTCGTCGACACCCTCGATCACGAACCGGCGGTCGGGGCGCAGCTCGATGCGTGCGCCCATGCGCTGGAGGAACAGGGCCAGCTCGATGACCTCGGGCTCGACGGCGGAGTTCTCCACTACTGTGCGCCCCTCGGCCAGCACGGCGGTGAGCAGGACCGTCTCGGTCGCTCCCACGCTCGGGAAGGGCAGGCGGATGCGCGCCCCGTGGAGCTGGAGCGCCTTGGCCTCGAGCCCGTCGGACGTCATGCGCACCTCGGCCCCCATGGCCTCCAGGCTCGCGACGTGGAAGTCGAGTGGGCGGGTCCCGATGCGGTCGCCACCCACGAGGGGGACGAACGCCTCCCCCATCCGGTGCAGCAGGGGGCCCACCAACAGGATGGGGATGCGGTTGAGCCCTCCGTAGGACAGCGGCACCCGCCCGGCGTCGATGCCGTCGGGCTCGACGACGACGTTGTCGTCCTCCACCTCCACGCCACACCCCAGGGAGCGCAACATGTCGGCGGTGATCTCTATGTCGCCGATCTGGGGGCAGTTGCTGATCGTGCTGGGCGTGCGCCCCAGCACGGCGGCCACCATGTGCTTGGTCACCGCGTTCTTGGAGCCGCGCACCCTCACATCGCCCTGGAGGGGACCGACGGGCTCGATGCTCCAGGACGGGGCGGAGGGGCTCGACATCTGGTCGCAGTCTAGGAGGGTGTCGTCGAGCGGCCGCAGCTGACCGTCGTCACGTCCTGCGCTCGGGCTCGGCCGGCACCTGGGCAGGACGGCCCCGGGCTCGGGCCAGCGCCACCAGGGCGCTGGCCGCCTCGTGCTGGAGCTCGGGCAGCTCGGCCGGGGGGAACCAGCCCAGGCTGACGATCTCGGGGGAGCGGCGTGTGGCGCCGTCTGCGTCGCCCACCACCCGGGCCTGGAACACGACGTCGACCCGGCGGGGGCCGGGGTCGACCACCACCGCCGGTTCCCCCACCAGCTCGACCGACAAGCCGACCTCCTCCTCGGCCTCCCGTCGAGCCGCGTCGGCCACGTCCTCGCCCCGCTGGGCCAACCCCCCGGGGAAGCCCCATCGCTCGCGGTAGGAGTGGCGCACGAGCAGCAGGGCACCGTCAGCCCGCTCGGCCACGCAGATGGATCCCACGGTGAACGACGGCGTGAGACGGCGGACGACGAACCGGCGCCACGAGCGGGGCAACCGCCGGTACAGGCGGAGCACGCGCAAGTGCAGGCCGTCCCGGAGCGAGGCCCTACGCACCGGCGTGGCCGGCCACCGCGCCTCGCAGCTGCCCCAGCAGCGAGGGGCTGGCCGCTGCCACCGGTGAGCGACGGGCACCGTGGTCGAGCACCACCAGCTCTCGCCCCTCGACGTCGGCGACCACGGCCCCCGCCTCCTGGCACACGAGTACGCCGCCGAGGTAGTCCCAGGGGCCGAGGGCGTGGCGTGCCGTGCTGGCGTAGCCGTCGAGCCGGCCGGCGGCCACGTAGCACAGGTCGAGGGCGGCGGCCCCGAGTGCCCGGTACTGCGACCAGCCCCAGTGCGCGGTCGGAAGCCCCGAGACGGCCACGATGGCGTCCGCCATCTGCGCGCAACCCGAGGACCGCATGGTCCTGCCGTCGTTGCGGGCTCCGCCGCCCCGCAGCGCCTCGAAGCGCTCACCCGACGCCTGGTTCACGACCACGGCCGCCCGGAGTCCGTTCCCGTCGACCGCACAGACGCTGGTGGCGTACCAGGGGAGGCGTCGGCTGGCGTTGGTGGAGCCATCAACGGGGTCGAGCACGACCTGGATCTCACGCTCGGGATGGTGCGACCCGGACTCCTCGCTCAGCACCCCCACGCCGTGGGCGACCAGCACCTCGACGGCCGCGGCGTCGGCCACCAGGTCGATCTGGTACTGGCCGGATCGCTCGGTGGTGCCGTGCCAGTCGTCGACGTCGTCGAGACGGACCCGCACGGCCCGGACCGCCTCGTCCAGCACGTCGAGGAGCTCGCCGTCGTTCACCCGGGGACGGTACCCCTGCGGCACCGGCGGGCAGGCGGGCGGCCGTCGACGGTCCGGAGAGGACCGGTACCCTGCCGCCGTGGCCGTGATCGATGTCCCGGGTTACGTGGCCGAGCTGAAGGACCACGCCGTCGACCACACCTTCCACGTGCACGACGAGCGCCACTTCGTCGAGACCTACTCGCTGCGCCAGGCCTGGGAGGTCGACCTGCACCCCGAGGAGGGCTGCGAGGGGCCGCTCGACCTGCACCTCTCGCTCGAGGTCGACCCCCGTGTGCTGCTGGCCTTCGAGGACGCGGTGATGGCGCTCGACGACGACGACAGCCCGCCCGACGAGTTCCACTTCCCCCTCACCTTCACCTGGGCCCTCCCCCCGCTCCCTCACGGCCCCGACCTGCTCCTGTTGGCCACCGAGCTGGCCGGGGTCGGTGGTCCCGACCTCCCCTTGGAGGTGTCGGCCATCGACTCCTACGCGTCGGCCACCGACGCCCCCGAGCGCAGCCTCACCATCGTGGCCCGCCTGCGGGTGTCCCTGGCCCAGGTGCTCCAGGGCGAGGAGGCGCTGTGCGAGACCCTCGACCGCTGCCTGGCCGTGAGCCGCTACCTCCTCGAACGGGCGCCGGGCTGGCTGGGGAGCGAATAGGCCCTTCGTGACCGAGGCCGGGGGATGTCCCACCTCCGCGTCATGCTGGCGGGCATGGGCTACCGGGGCAAGGTGTCGGAGCAGGAGCGAGCCCGCAGGCTGCGGGCCGAGGGATGGACGATGCCCGACATCGCCGCCGAGCTGGGAGTGGCCCGCTCGTCGGTCTCGCTGTGGACGAGGGACGTCGACTTCGTCCCGAGGCGTGGCCGTGCGGCTCCCAGGCGCCGGGGTCCGAACAGGTTGCAGCGGGCCAAGCAGGAGGAGATCGAACGGCTCCTGCGCGACGGCCAGGCGCGCATCGGCAGCCTGAGCGAGCGGGAGCACCTGGTAGCGGGCATCGCGCTCTACGCCGGTGAAGGCAGCAAGAGGGACGGCACGGTGAGCTTTGCCAACAGCGACCCTCGAATGATCGCCTTCTTCTGCGCCTGGTTGCGACGGTTCTTCGACATCGATGAACCCCGGCTGCGAGTGAAGCTCTACCTCCACGAAGGCCTCGACCTCGAGGAGGCCATCGCCTTCTGGTCCCGGCTCACGAGCATCCCCGCGTCGCAGTTCAGCAAGCCGTACCGGGCCGCCCCCGACCCCAGCATCCGCCTGAGCAAGCACCCCCTCGGGTGCCCGGGCGTTGCCTACTGCTGCTCCCGCAAGCATCGGGCGCTGATGGGCCTGGTCCACGCGCTGCTAGCGTCCTCGACGCGTTCCGGGGTAGCTCAATCGGCGGAGCAGGGGATTGTTAATCCCAAGGTTGTGGGTTCGAGTCCCACCCCCGGAGCTTCGTCGATCGACCCGGCACTCGAACCCGAGGGCCCGTAGCTCAGTGGTCAGAGCGGGGGACTCATAATCCTCTGGTCGCAGGTTCGATCCCTGCCGGGCCCACCCAAGCGGATCCGAGCACCAGCGCTAGCGTCGAGGCCGTGGGCACGGGGTCACGACACCACCGCCGGGCCCCGGTCGTGGTGGCCGTGTCCATGGGTCCGTCCGCTGGCCTCCTGGCCCGGCCGACGGCGCATCGACCGGTTCCGCGGCCGACACCGCCGTGAGCGGCACCGGCGGTCCTCGCCTGGGTCACTCCTCGCGTGCGGCCCTCGACGCCGTCCTGGCCGCCGCCCGGGAGAGCGAGCTGACCTACGACCACGTGGGCTCCACCCTTCACCCCGAGCGGTTCCCGGGGCGAACCCGCCAGCGCCTCGAGGTCGACGTGCCCGATCCGGGCGACGGGCTGGCCGCCGCCAGGCACGGGCTGTGGACGTGGGTGCCCCAGCACCACCTGGGCGCACACGTCCACCCGGCCGGCGCGGCCGTCGAGGTCGGCGCCACCCTGCTGGTGGTGCTCCCCTTCGGCCCCCTCGAGGTGGTCGCGCCCGTCCGGGTCGTCGAGGTGGTCGAGGAGCCCGACTGCGTCGGCTTCGCCTACGGAACCTTGCCCGGGCATCCGGAGTGCGGCGAGGAGGCCTTCCTGGCCGAGCACGCCGAGGGCGGGGAGCTGCGCCTGAGCGTGCGCGTCGACGCCCGTCCGGGGACCCTGGCGGCGAAGCTGGCGGCGCCCGTCCTCACCGTCTTCCAGCACCGGGCGGCGCGGTGCTACCTCCAGGGGCTGGCCATCCACATCGGGAGGTAGCGCCCTTCTCACCGTCGGGCACCACCAACCCGCCCGTAGCCTCGCCCCGGTGTCGGTGCGCCCTCCCCCCGCTCCACCCGCGGCAACGGTGCCGAAGGGAACGGCGCGCGCCGCGCTGGCCCAGCGCAGCTTCCGCATCGTCTTCCTCGGCTCCTTCGCCTCCAGCATCGGCACGTGGATGCAGTCGGTCACCCTCGGGGCCTACGCCCTGGAGCTCTCCGGCTCGCCCACGTTCCTCAGCCTGGTCCTCTTCGCCCAGCTCGGACCCATGCTCGTGCTCTCGGTGGTGGGGGGTGCCCTGGCCGACGTCGTCGACCGCCGGCGCCTGCTCGTGGCCGCCGAGGTCGAGCAGATGCTGGCCTCGGCCGCCCTGGCGATCCTGGTGGCCACCGGCGATCCGTCCGAGGCCGCGCTCCTGGCCGTCGTGGCGCTCATCGGCATCGGCAGCGCCATCCACCTGCCCACCTTCAGCGCGGTGCTGCCGACCCTGGTGGAGCGCCGTGACCTCGCCGGGGCCGTCTCGCTCAGCTCGACCCAGATGAACGTGGCCCGGGTCGTCGGTCCCGCGCTGGGCGGCGTGGCCTTCGCCGCCTTCGGGGCCGCGTCGGTCTTCGCCGTCAACGCCGCCACCTACCTCTTCATCATCGCCGCCGTGCTGGCCGTGCGCTTCCCGCCGGTGCGACCGGCCTCGAACGAGGTGGCGTCGGGGTGGCGCCATCTCGTGGGCGGCTTCGCCGTGGCCCGTCGCGACCGGCTGGTCCGCCGCTGCCTGGTGACGATGGCCACCTTTGCCTTCTTGTGCCTGCCCTTCATCGGCCAGATGCCCACGGTCGCCTCGCGCAACCTCGGCATCGACCCCTCCAGCACCGGCTACGGGCTGCTCTACACCTGCTTCGGCCTGGGCGCCATCACCGGGGCCGTCTCCATCGGGACGTTCCTGGCCGGCTGGTCCACGGCCCACCTGGTGCGCGTCGGTTTGCTCGGCTTCGCCGCCTCCCTGGCCGTCTTCGCGTCGCTGCGCACCCCGGCCCCGGCCTACCCGATCGTCCTCGTCGTCGGCTTCTTCTACTTCGCCACCGTGACGGCGCTGTCGGTCGTGCTCCAGGAGCGGCTGGCCGACGCCGTGCGGGGACGAGTCATGGCCCTGTGGGTCATGGCCTTCGGCGGGACCATCCCCCTCGGCCTCCTGGTCGCCGGACCCCTGGCCGAGCGGACGTCGATCTCCCTGGTGATGGCCTACGGGGTCCTGACCGCCCTCGCCCTGGCCGCGTACGCCGATCTCAGCCCGAGCCCGGGCCCGGACGAAGGCGGGGAGGCAACTGGGGCCGACGGCCTCAGCCGGACGACGACAGGCGAGCCGCCAGTCGCTCCAGACCAGCCACCCGGCTGCCCTTGACCAGCACGGCGTCCCCCTCGCCCAGGGGACCGAGGACGTCGAGGGCCTCGTCGGCGTCGGCCACCAGCTCGCTCCCGTAGGCGGGCTCGGCCACCGCCACCACCCGGACGCCCAGCTGCCCGGCCAACGCGGTGATCGCCCGGTGCTCCCGCACCGACACCTCGCCCAGCTCGGCCATGGTCCCCAGCACCGCCACCCGGCGGCGAGCGTCGAGCTCGGCCAGCGCCCGCAGAGCCCCGGCCACTGACACCGGGTTGGCGTTGTAGGCGTCGTTGAGCACCAACGCGCCCGACGGCGCCCGCGCCAGGTCCATCCGCCAGGGTGACAGGGAGGCTCGGCCCAGCCCCTCGGCCACCGCCTCGGGCTCCACGTCGCAGGCCAGGGCGGCGGCGGCCGCGGCCAGGGCGTTGGCCACCTGGTGGCGACCCCGCACGCCCAGGCGCACGTCGGCGTCCCCCCAGGGTGAGCGCAGACGGAACGAAGGCTGGAGCTCGCGGCCGACGACGACGTCGTTCGCGGTCACGTCGACCTCGGTGCCCAGGCCGTACCGCAGGACCGAGGCGTCGGTCATCCCGGCCATGGCCGCCACCCGGGGGTCGTCGGCGTTCAGCACGGCGACGCCACCCGGGGGGAGGGACTGCACCAGCTCGGCCTTGGCCCGGGCCACGGCGTCGATGGTGCCGAACGTCTGGGTGTGGACCAGGCCCACGCTGGTGACGACCCCCACCCGGGGGCGGGCGATCCCACACAGCACCCGCAGGTCGCCGGCGGCCCGGGCGCCCATCTCCAGGGCCAGCGCCTCGGTGCCCTCGGGGGCGGCCACGAGGGTGAGGGGCACGCCCAGCTCGTTGTTGAACGAGCCGGTGGCGGCCGCGGTGCGCCACCGGGCGCCCAGCGCGCCCCGCAACAGGTCCTTGACCGTGGTCTTGCCCACCGAGCCCGTCACCGCCACCACCCGGTCGCCGACCCGGGATCGGGCGTCGCGGGCCAGGTCGTGCAGGGCCACGAGGGTGTCGGCGACCAGCACGGCGGTGCCGCCGGCGGGCCGCCGGGCGCTCAGGTAGGCGGCCGCGCCGGCGACCAGGGCGTCGCCGACGAAGTCGTGCCCGTCGCGCTCGGCCACCACCGGCACGAACAGCTCCCCGCCGGCCACCCGCCGGGAGTCGATGGCGGCGCCCTCAACCTCCACGTCGGGCCCGTTCAACTCGCCGCCGCTCACCCGGGCGACCTCGGAGGTCCACCACCGCATGCCCCGCTACCGTGCCACACCGGTGCCCGCCGCGACCCCGTCCCTCCCCGAGCGCGTCCGGCTGGTCGTGCTCTTCGGAGGCCGATCGGCCGAGCACGAGGTGTCGTGCGTCTCGGCCGCCTCGGTGCTGGGAGCGCTGGACCCCGCCCGCTACGACGTCGTGCCGGTCGGCATCACCCAGGACGGGGCCTGGGTGTGCGCCGAGGACGCCCGCCTGGCGCTGGCGGTGGGCTCCGACGCCCTGCCCCCGGCCCTGTCCGCCGTGGGACCAGCCGTCGAGCCCCTGTCCACCCTGGCCGTCGGCGCCGTCCCATCGGGCGACGTTCCCTCCGTCGTCCTGTCGCTGTTGCACGGCCCCCACGGTGAGGACGGCACCGTGCAGGGGCTGTTGGAGCTGGCCGGGGTGGCCTACGTAGGCAGCGGGGTGCTGGGCTCGGCGCTGTGCATGGACAAGGCCAAGGCCAAGGAGGTCCTGGCCCAGGCCGGCATCCCCCAGGCCCGCCACTTCGCGCTGCGCGACCTCGACCACCAGCTTCGAGGCGACGCGATCCGCCGCATCGACAAGGAGCTGGGTTGGCCGGTGTTCGTCAAGCCCGCCAACCTCGGATCCTCGGTTGGGATCTCCAGAGTGAAGGGACCGGGCGGTCTCGACGAGGCCGTGGAGCTGGCCTTCTCCTATGACGACTGGCTGCTGGTGGAGGAGGCCGTCGCCGGCCGGGAGATCGAGTGCGGGGTGCTGGGCGACGCCGAGCTGCTCCCGTCGGTCCCCGGCGAGGTCGTCCCCAGCGCCGAGTTCTACGACTACGACGACAAGTACTCCGGCGGCGGCGCCGAGCTGGTGGTCCCCGCCGTCCTGCCCGAGGGGGTGGCGGGCGAGGTCGCCACCCTGGCCCTCGCCGCCGCCCAGGCCCTACGGGTCGAGGGCATGGCCCGGGTCGACTTCTTCTTGGAGGAGGGGGGACGGGGCCTGCTGGTCAACGAGGTCAACACCATCCCCGGCTTCACCCCGCACTCCATGTACCCCCGGCTGTGGGCCGCCTCGGGCGTGGCCTACCCCGAGCTCCTCGACCGCCTGGTCGCCCTGGCCCTCGAGCGCCACGCCCGCCGGGCCGGCCGGGTCGGTCGGCCCCGCTGAGCGCCCCCGGACGCCGCGAGGCCCCTCGACCACCAGAGCGGAGCGCAGGAAGGCGAGGAGCTCGGCCCGGCGCCGGACCAGGGAGCGGGCCGTCGGCTCCACGCCCACGGCCCGCAGCACCTCCACCTCGGTGGCCACCCCGATCACCGTGGAGTAGGCCGACATCAGCAGCAGCCGGGGGTCGTGGGGTCGCATGCGCCCGGCCGCCATCTCCTCCTCGAGGAAGGCCCGAGCCCGCTCGACCAGGGGGTCGAGGACGTCCATGAGCCGGCTGGCCGTGGGCGCCCCCAGCCGGCTCACCTCCCGCAGCAGGCCCAGCAGCTCGGGGCGGCGGGCGGCCAGGCGGAAGGTGGCCCGCACCAGAGCCTCGACCCGGGCGAACCCTGGCCCGGCCCGGTCCAGCGCCTCCTCCAGCGCCCCGGCCAGCTCGGCCGCCGAGCGGTCGACCACGGCCGCCAGCAGCCCCTCCTTGGTGCCGAAGTGGTGGAGGATGGTCTGCTTGCGCAGGCCCAGGCCGGCGGCCAGGGCGTCGAGCGAGGTGGCGCCGTAGCCCGGCCCGGCGAAGCAGACCAGGGCCTCGTCGAGGATGCGGCCCCGGGTGGCGGCTGCGTCCCTCACCTACCACATGGTAGACAGGTGGCGTGATCGCCGACGCCCTGGCCGGACGCCGCCTCCTGGTCACCGGGTCCACTGGGTTCCTCGGCACCGCCCTGGTCGAGCGCTTCCTGCGCTCGGTACCGGGGTCCGAGCTGGTGCTGCTGGTCCGGGCCGGCCGGCGGTCGACGCCCGAGCGCCGAGTGCAGCGCGAGGTCCTGCGCAACGACGCCTTCGACCACCTGCGGGCCGCCCTGGGAGAGCGCTTCGACGACGAGGTGGCCCGGCGCGTCACCGTCGTGGGCGGCGACGTGGGTACCGACGGGCTGAGCCTGGACGATGGTGGCCGGGAGGCACTGGCCTCGTGCGACGTCGCCGTCCACGCGGCCGCCGCCGTGGCCTTCGACTCGCCGCTCGACCGGGCGGTGGAGGTCAACCTGCTCGGGCCCACCCGGCTGGCCCAGACCCTGCAGTCGGTGGGCGCCGGCCCCCACCTGATCTCGGTCTCCACCTGCTATGTGGCCGGGAACCGGCGGGGGCGGGCGGCCGAGGTGCCGGTGTTCGACGCCCCCTTCGGCCCCCGGCCCGCCTGGCGGGAGGAGGTCGACGCCGCCCGCCGGGCCCGGGCCGACACCGAGGCCGAGAGCCGCACCCCGCCCCTCCTGGCCCGCTTCGCCAAGGCGGCCCGGGCCGAGCTGGGGGCGGCGGGCGTCCCCCTGCTGGCCGACAAGGCCGAGCGCCTCCGGGAGACCTGGGTGGCCGACACCATGGTCGAGGCGGGACGGGCCCGAGCCCGGGCCCTGGGTTGGCCCGACGCCTACGCCTACACCAAGGCCCTGGGCGAGCAGGCCCTGCGCGAGACCAGGGGTGACCTCCCCGTGACCCTGGTGCGGCCGTCGATCATCGAGTCGGCCCTGGCCGAGCCCCGCCCGGGGTGGATCCGGGGCTTCCGTATGGCCGAGCCGGTCATCATCACCTACGCCCGGGGCCTGCTGCGGGAGTTCCCGGGCATCCCCGAGGGCGTGGTCGACATCATCCCCGTCGACCTGGTCGTGGCCGCCGTCCTCGACGCCGCCGCCCGGGGTCCCGCCGAGGGCGCGGACCCAGCCATCGTCCAGGTGGCCTCGGGGTCGGCCAACCCCCTCCACTACCGCCACCTGGTCGACCTGGTCCACGGCTGGTTCAGCCAGCACCCCCTCTACGACGCCAAGGGCCAGCCCATCGTGGTGCCCCGCTGGACCTTCCCGGGCCGGGGCCGGGTCCAGCACCAGCTCCAGCGGGCGGTCAAGGTCATCGACCAGGCCGAGAAGGTGCTCGGGACCCTGCCCCTGCGGGGCGGCCAGGCCCGCTGGGCCGCCGACCTGGAGGAGCGCCGGGCCGACGCCGCCCGGGCACTGGAGTACGTCGAGCTCTACGGGGCCTACGCCGAGACCGAGGCCGTCTTCGCCGTCGACCAGCTCATGGCCCGCTGGTCGACCCTCGACGCCGTCGACCGGTCGCGCTTCGGCTACGACCCCCGGGTGATCGACTGGGACCACTACGTGACCCAAGTGCACCTGCCCTCGGTCGTGGAGCACGCCCGGGTCCGGGTCACTGCGGGGGGCCGCAGCGGTCCCAGCCGGACCGAGCGGCTACGGGCCCGGGTCCTCTCCCCCGAGCGCCACCTGGCCGCCTTCGACCTGGAGAACACCCTCGTGGCCTCCAACGTGGTCGACTCCTACTCCTGGCTGGCCACCCGCCGCCTGGCCGGCGCCGACCGCGTCCGCTTCGCCCTACGCACGCTGGCCGAGGGACCGTCGCTGCTCGCCCTGGACCGCAAGGACCGGGGCGACTTCCTGCGTCACTTCTACCGCAAGTTCGAGGGCGCCCCCGTGGCCCAGCTCGAAGAGGACGCCACCCAGCTCCTGAGCTACCTCCTCGTGACCAAGTCGTTCCCCGCCGGCATCCGCCGGGTGCGCCAGCACCGCCGCCTGGGGCACCGCACCGTGCTCATCACCGGCGCCCTCGACCTGGTGGTGGAGCGCAACCTGGCCCCGCTCTTCGACGACATCGTGTGCGCCCGCATGGGCACCCGCACCGAGCCCGACGACGGACGGGGACCGTCGTGGAACGGCGAGCTGCGCGACGCCCCGCCCACCGGCGAGGCCCGGGCCCAGGCCATGGCCGACTACGCCGACGCCGAGGGCCTGCGCCTCGAGGAGGCGGTGGCCTACGCCGACTCGGCCAGCGACCTGCCCATGCTCGAGGCCGTGGGCTTCCCGGTGGCGGTCAACCCCGAGATCCGCCTGGCCGCCATCGCCCGCAAGCGGGGCTGGCTGGTCGAGCAGTGGTCGAAGGCGCCGGGAGGACCCCGGCCCCTCCTGCCCATCGGCCCCCCCACCCGGCGCACGTCCTTCCCTACGCGACCCAACCCGGTGCGATGAAGGCGCTGCAGGTCGAGCGCTCGCTCCCCCGCTTCGCCGCCGCCCGGGTGGCCGGGGCCCTGGCGCCGGGCCGGGGGGCCCGGGTTGGTCCCCTGCGCCTGGCCGAGATCGACCCGCCGTCCCTGCCCGGACCGGGGTGGCAGCGCGTCCGTCCCCGCCTGGCCGGCATCTGCGGCTCCGACCTGGCCACCGTCGACGGCCACGCCTCGCCCTGGTTCGAACCGCTCGTCAGCTTCCCCTTCGTCCCCGGCCACGAGGTGGTGGGCGATCTCGACGACGGCCACCGGGTCGTGGTCGAGCCCGTGCTCGGCTGTGCGGTGCGGGCCATCGACCCCCCGTGCCCTGCCTGTGCGGAGGGCGACCTCGGCCGGTGCCGCAACGTCGCCTTCGGCCACCTCCAGCCCGGCCTGCAGACCGGGTACTGCACCGACACCGGCGGGGGCTGGTCCCTCGCCCTGGTCGCCCACGAGAGCCAGCTCCACGAGGTGCCCGAGGCCATGAGCGACGAGGCCGCGGTGATGGTGGAGCCGGCCGCCTGTGCCCTGCGGGGCGCGCTCAAGGCCGGCACCGGGCGAGACGGCGTGTTGGTGGTCATCGGCGCCGGCACGCTCGGGCTGTGCGCGGTCGCCGCCCTGCGCCGCCACGTCGCCCCCGCCCGCCTCCTGGTCGGGGCCAAGCACCCCGAGCAGCGCCGGCTGGCCCGCGACCTGGGGGCGACCGACGTGGCCGCCCCCTCGGCGCTGGCCCGGGCCGTGCGCCGGGCCACGGGCTCGCTGGCCCTGGGGCGTTCGGGCGACGACGCCTCGCCCCCGGCCCGCTCCGGGGGGACGACGCCCGCGCTCCAGCTCACCGACGGGGCCGACGTGGTCGTCGACTGCGTGGGCAGCGCCGAGAGCCTGGCCCAGGGCCTGGGCGTGGTGCGCCCCGGGGGCCGTATCGTGCTGGTCGGCATGCCCGGCTCCCTGACCGTCGACCTCACCCCCCTGTGGCAGCGCGAGGTCGAGCTGGTGGGGGCCTACGCCTACGGCTACGAGCCCGGGCCGGACCGGCGCACCTTCGATCTTGCCTTCGAGCTCGTGGCCGAGGCCGACCTCGGGCGCCTGGTGTCGGCCACCTACCCGCTGCACCGCCACGCTGCCGCCCTGGCCCATGCCGCCGAGGCCGGGGCCCGGGGCGCGGTCAAGGTTGCCTTCGACCTGCGGGGCGAGAAGGGAAGGGACCGCCTGTGAGCCCACGACCCGGCTTCGTGCTCGAGGTCGACCGTTCGACCCCGCCCACCCTGTTCATGCACGGCAACGGCTTCCGCCTGGAGGAGCTGCCCGTGGGCAGCCGGGTGGTCTACGGGCCCGAGCCTCTGCCCGTGCTGCGCGACATCGACGGAGCCATCCGCCACGCCCTGCTCCACCCCGTCGACTCCGATCCCCTGCCGGCACTGCTGCGTCCGGGGATGCGCCTGACCATCGCCTTCGACGACATCTCGCTGCCCCTGCCCCCCATGCGCCGGCCCGACGTGCGCCAGCGGGTGATCGAGGCCGTGCTCGACCTGGCCGCCGAGGCCGGCGTCGACGACGTCCACCTCATCGCCGCCCTGGCCCTGCACCGACGCATGACCGAGGCCGAGCTACGCCACGCCGTCGGCGACCGGGTCTACGACGCCTTCGCCCCCCGGGGCCTGCTCTACAACTTCGACGCCGAGGACCCCGATGCCCTGGCCTTCCTGGGCGAGACCGACCAGGGCGAGGAGGTGGAGATCTCCAAGCGGGCGGCCGAGTCCGACCTGCTGGTCTACGTCAACATCAACCTGGTGGCCATGGACGGGGGCCACAAGTCGACCGCCACCGGACTGGCCTCCTACCGCAGCCTGCGCCACCACCACAACGTGCGCACCATGCAGCACAGCCGCTCGTTCATGGACCAGCACCGCTCCGAGCTGCACTCGTCCAACTGGCGCATGGGCGACGTCATCCGCAGGTCTGGGGTCAAGATCTTCCAGATCGAGACCACCCTCAACAACGACACGTTCCCCAAGCCCTTCGACTTCCTGCAGAAGCGGGAGTGGGAGTGGTCGCGGCGGGACCGCTCGGCCTACCTGGCGTCGTCCAAGGCGCTGGCCCGGACCCCCGACCGGCTGCGGCGGGCCGTCTTCCAATCGGTGCTCGCCCCCCACAACCTGACCGGCGTCAACGCCGGCGAGGTGGAGGCCGTCCACACGCTGACCACGGCCAAGGTCATGGAACAGCAGCTCGTCCACGTCGAGGGCCAGGCCGACGTCCTCACCATGGGCCTGCCCTACATCTCCCCCTACAACGTCAACTCGGTGATGAACCCCATCCTGGTGATGTGCCTGGGCCTGGGCTACTTCTTCAACCTCTACCGCGGGCGCCCCCTGGTGCGCGAGGGCGGAGTGCTCATCATGAGCCACCCCACCCCCTGGGAGTTCCACCCCGTCCACCACCCCAGCTACATCGACTTCTTCGAGGAGGTGCTGGCCGAGACCACCGACCCCTTGGAGATCGAGAAGACCTACGAGCAGTCCTTCGCCGAGGACGAGTGGTACCGCCACCTCTACCGGACGAGCTACGCCTACCACGGCGTCCACCCTTTCTACATGTGGTACTGGGGGGCGCATGCCCTCCAGCACCTGGGCGGGGTGATCGTCGTCGGCGGCGACGCCAGAGCCGTGCGCCGCCTGGGCTTCAAGCCGGCCACCACCCTGCGCGACGCCCTGGAGATGGCCAGCGACGTGGTCGGCCCCCACCCCTCCCTCACCCACTTCCACAGCCCGCCCCTCATGCTCACCGAGGTGACGTGAGCGGCCTGCGGTCCCTGCCGGTGCCCCGCCTCCGGCTCCCCCGGCCCGGGTTCCCGTGGTCGGCCCCGGACGTGCCCCTCGGCTTCGAGCGACCGCCCGTCCCCCGTCGTACCGGGGCGGACTACGACACCACCTGGTCCCGCCGGACGTGGGCCCGCTACGTGCGCCTCTTCGTGCTGGAAGGTCCCATCCGCCTGGGGGTGCGAGCCCTGACGGCGCCCGAGCGCACCGGGCTGGACCGCCTCGGCGGGCTGGCCGGCCCGGCCATCTTCGCCGCCAACCACCACAGCCACCTCGACGCCCCCCTGCTGCTCACCTCGATCCCCGAGCCCTGGCGCCACCGCATCATGGTGGCCGCCGCCGCCGACTACTTCTTCACCAACCGGGCCACGTCAACCGCCTCCGCCCTGGCCATCGGGGCCATCCCCATCGAGCGCACCCGGATCGAGCGACGCTCTGCCGACCGGGCCGCCGGCCTCATCGACGAGGGCTGGAGCCTGCTCATCTTCCCCGAGGGCGGCCGCAGCGCCGACGGCTGGGGCCGGGGCCACCGGGGCGGAGCCGCCTACCTGGCCCTGCGCTGCCGGGTGCCCGTCGTGCCCATCCACGTGGAGGGCACGGGTGCCATCTTCGGCAAGGGCGACACCCGGCCCACACCCGGCACCAGCCGGGTCACCTTTGGCGCGCCCCTGCGCCCGGCCGAGGGCGACAGCGCCACCTGCTTCGCCGGACGCATCGAGGCCGCCGTGGCCGCCCTGGCCGACGAGGCCGCCACCGACTGGTGGTCAGCACGCCAGCGGGCCGCCCGGGGCGCCTCCCCCTCGCTCACCGGCCCGGAGGTCACGTCCTGGCGCCGGGCCTGGGCCCTGGGCGACCGCCGCTCCCGCCGCCCCCGCCCCACCGCCGTCCGCTCCCCCGCCTGGCCTCGCATCTGACCCGTCCCCGGCCGCCCGCGTCCCCGCCGGGTCACCTCACCGTTCGAGCACCCGGGACGAGGCCGCCGAGATGACAACTCGCACCCGGTCGACCACCTCCTGGGGGCGCTCCCACAGCTGCTCGTCGCTGACGCGCAGCACCTCGAAGCCAGCCGCTCGCAGCGCCTCGTCTCGGCGGGCATCGCTCTCACGGTCGAGCTTGGAGCTGTGGTGGATCTCGCTGTCGATCTCCACCGACGATCCGACATCGGCGAAAGAGGTGGTCGACGCGACCGATCCATCCCGCTCCTCCCAGGTCGACCTGGCACGCCGGCGCTTCGATCCGGGCCGCAGCCAGGAGGTCCAGGAACCGCGCTTGCAGCCCGCTGGCCGGGGGGATGTAGCTGCTCCCCCGCACCATCAGGAGCCGGCGCATGAGGGCGCTGCCCGGTCAGCCTCGCCCGACCAGCTCGATCGTGGTCGCCCGCAGCGTCCCCAGCGTCACCAGCTTGCGCGCCAGGGCGTTGTCGAGCCCCGCTCCGTCGTCCCGGGCGCAGCCCGCCCGCGAGATCGAAGAGGGTCCGAGCGACCGTCGTCACCGGGATCCCCTCGATCGTCGTGCAGTGGTGCGTCGGCAACGAGCGTGGGCAATGGGCCTCGGTCACCCCTCGATGGGTCCGTGACGACCTGAGCCGGTGGCGACTCACCTCGATCTGCCCGGAGTCGAACCCCGGCAGGCACTACAGCCGGGCCGCCGCCGACCCGGAGACGACGGCGCCATCCCCACCATGGAGGGCGGCGATCATGAACCGTTGCCGGAAGGTGTGCGGCGAACCGGCCAGCCGCAGCACCTGAGGGGTCGGGGCCTCCCACTCACCCGACGCCAGCCGCCGTCGCAGCGCTCGATCGAGATCGCTGTTCCTCATGCCGGGGGAGGCTAGGCAGGGGGTTGGACACCGACGGGAAGCCAGGACCCACGTTTGCCGCGGTGACGGCGCGACCGGCCTCCTTCGTGGGAGCGGGCGAGGGGGGCTGCGGTAGCGTGGGCGGCCATGCGACGCGAGCCCTGGACCGAGCTGGACGCCTGCGGGATCGGCTTCGTCGCCGACGCCGCCGGGCGCCCGTCGCGCTCGATCGTGGCCGCCGCCCTGGGCGGTCTGGCCTGCGTCAAGCACCGGGGGGCGGTGGCCGCCGACGCCCGCTCGGCCGACGGCTCGGGCCTGCTCGCGCCCATCCCCGCCGGCCTCTTCGGCGAGGGCAACGGGGTGGCCAGCTTGTTCGTGCGAGGCGACGACCCTCGCGCCGCCATCGAGGCCGCGGCCGCGGCCGAGGGCATCGACCTGGTCGACTGGCGCACGCCCCCCACCGACGACGACCACCTCGGGGACCAGGCTCGGGCCAGCACGCCCGCCATGCTCCAGGTCGTCTTTCGGCTTCGAGCGGCTGGGCCGGACGCCGCCGGCAACGGAGCCGGGGCCGACGGCAGGCGCCCGGACGAGGACGAGCGCCGGGCCTACCGCTTCCGCCGGCGCATCGAGGCCACGGCCGAGGGCGTCTACGTGGCCTCGTGCTCCACCCGGACCATCGTCTACAAGAGCCTGGCCGCGGCCGACGCCCTGGCCGACTTCTACCCCGACCTGACCGACGAGCGCTTCGCCGGCCACTTCGCCGTGTTCCACCAGCGCTTCTCCACCAACACCGAGCCGAGCTGGGAGCGGGCCCAGCCCTTCCGCATGCTGTGCCACAACGGCGAGATCAACGCCATCCAGGGCAACGAGCACCGCATGCTGGCCCGGGCCGAGCTGGGCACGGTGGCCGCCGGGCTCGGCGCCGAGGAGCTGTTCCGCCCCGTCCTGGACCCCCACGACTCCGACTCGGGCAAGCTCGACGCCGCCGTGGAGCTGCTGGTGCGGGCCGGTCGCAGCGTCGACCACGCCGTGGCCATGCTCGTACCCGAGGCCTGGGAGAACGCCCGCGACCTCGACCCCGAGCTGCGGGGCTTCTACCGCTACCAGGCCACCCTCATGGAGCCCTGGGATGGTCCTGCCGGCCTCGTCTTCACCGACGGGACCGGCGTCGGCGCCGCCCTCGACCGCAACGGCCTGCGCCCCCTGCGCTGGGCGGTGTGCGAGGACGGCCTGGTGGTGTGCTGCTCGGAGGCGGGGGCGGTCGACACCCGGGGCCACGGCCGGGTGCGGCGCGGACGCCTGGGCCCCGGACAGATGCTCTTCGTCGATCCTGAGCGAGGTGTGGCCCACGACGCCGCCTGCAAGCAGCGGCTCGCCTCGGCCCGTCCCTACGCCCGCTGGACGGCCGACGGCCTGCTCGAGCTGTCGCTCGGGGAGCCGGTGCAGGTCCCGCCCGCGCCCGACGAGCTCCAGCGCCGCCAGGTGGCCCACGGCTACACCAAGGAGGAGCTGGCCATGGTGCTCAAGCCCATGGCTGCCGACGCCCACGAGCCCACCTTCGCCATGGGTGACGACTCGCCCCTGCCGCACCTGGCCGGTCGCCCCCGGCCCGTCCACCACTACCTCCGCCAGCGCTTCGCCCAGGTGACCAACCCCCCGATCGACTCCATTCGCGAGCGCCGGGTCATGAGCCTGCGCACCCTCCTCGGGCCCCGCCAGCCCATCCTCACCGAGACGGCGGCCGCCGCCCGCCTGGTGACGCTGCGCTCGTTCTTCCTGTTCCCGTCGGGGGTGCTCGCCCTCTACGACCGGGAGCGCTTTCCCTTCACCACCGTCCCCCTCGACGCCACCTTCCCCGTCGCCGAGGGGCCCGCGGGCCTACGGGCGGGCATCGAGCGACTCTGCGACGAGGCCGAGGCGCTGGTGGGCGGCGGCGCCGACATCCTGGTGCTCGACCACGCCGACCTCTGCGCCACCCGGGCGCCCATCCCCTCGCTGCTGGCCTGCGGCGCCGTGCACCACCGCCTCATCGACCGCCGCCTGCGCTCGCGCACCAGCCTGGTCGTGGTGAGCGACAGCGCCCGCGACACCCACGAGATCGCCGCCCTGCTGGGCTACGGTGCCGACGCCATCTGCCCCCGCCTGGCCCTGCAGACCGTGGCCGCCGAGGCCGACGCCGACGAGGGCGCCGACGCCATCAGCCCCGAGGCCCAGGACCGCTTCCAGTCGGCCATCGAGGAGGGGACCCTCAAGATCCTCTCCAAGATGGGCATCTCCACGGTTGACTCCTACCGGGGCGCCCAGATCTTCGAGATCGTCGGACTGGGGTCCGAGGTGGTCGACACCTGCTTCGCCGGCACCCGCTCCACCGTGGGTGGCATCGGCTGGGACGCCCTGGGCGCCGACGTCCTGGCCCGCCACGCCCAGGCGTGGCCGCCCGAGTCGGCCAACAGGGTCCAGCTCGACTCACCCGGCTACTACCGCGTCCGCAAGGGCGGCGAGTACCACGGCAAGGGCAAGGAGGTGGTCGACGCCCTCACCGAGCTCGCCGTCGTCAAGGCAACCGACGAGATGGCCGCCGCCCACCTGCTGCAGCGGGCCATCAAGGGCCAGTCCTACGACCTCTACGAGCGCTACGCGGTGCTGGTCAACGAGCGCCCGGCCACCGAGCTCCAGGACCTCCTCGAGCTGGTGCCGGCCGGCCCCCCCGTGCCCGTCGAGGAGGTGGAGCCGGCCACGACCATCGTGACCCGCTTCTCCACCGGGGCCATGTCGCACGGGTCCCTCTCTCGCGAGGCCCACGAGACCCTGGCCGAGGCCATGAACCTGCTCGGGGCCCGCTCCAACTGCGGCGAGGGGGGTGAGGCGACGGCCCGCTTCCGCACCCGGGGCCAGGCCACCGGCGACAAGAACAGCCGCATCAAACAGATCGCCTCCGGGCGCTTCGGGGTCACCCCCGAGTACGTGGCCCACGCCGACGAGCTGCAGATCAAGATCGCCCAGGGCTCCAAGCCGGGCGAGGGGGGCCAGCTCCCGGGGCACAAGGTGTCCGAGGAGATCGCCCTGCTCCGCCACACGCAGCCCGGCGTGGCCCTCATCTCCCCCCCGCCCCACCACGACATCTACTCCATCGAGGACCTGGCCCAGCTCATCTTCGACCTCAAGCAGGTCAACGGGGCCGACGTGTCGGTCAAGCTGGTGGCCGAGCACGGGGTGGGCACGGTCGCCGCCGGCGTGGTCAAGGCCCTGGCCGACGTGGTGCACATCAGCGGGGCCAACGGCGGCACCGGCGCGTCCCCCCTGTCGTCCATCAAGCACGCAGGCATGCCCTGGGAGCTGGGCCTGGCCGACACCCAGGCCGCCCTCGTCGACAACCACCTCCGGGACCGGGTGCGACTGCGGGTCGACGGGGGGTTCATGACCGGCCGCCACGTCGTGGTGGCCGCGCTGATGGGGGCCGACGAGTACTCCTTCGGGACGGCGGCCATGATCGCCGAGGGCTGCATCATGCTTCGGGCCTGCCACCGCGACACCTGCAAACCCGGCATCGCCACCCAGCGACCCAACCTGCGGGCCAACTTCACCGGGACGCCCGAGGGCGTGGCCGCCTACTTCCTCTACCTGGCCGAGGAGGTACGGGCGCTGCTGGCCTCGCTCGGCCTGCGTAGCCTCGACGAGGCCATCGGCAGGGTCGAGTGCCTGCGCCAGCGGACCGTGGGCGACGAGCGGGCCGACTCGATGGACCTCTCCCCACTGCTCGCCGCCCCGCCTGCGGGCACGCCCAGGCGCTTCGTCGCCGGCGACCCCATCCAGCGGCCCCGCTCAGGCCTGGGCGACCGGCTGCGGGCCGACGCCTTCCGCCCCATCTGGGACGGCGCCGAGGTCTCGCTCTCGTACCCGATCGTCAACGCCGACCGGGCCATCGGCGCCGCCCTGGGAGGGGCCCTGGCCCTCGAGTACGGCGAGCGCCCGCCCCGTGGCACCGCCACCGTTCGCTTCGCCGGCTCCGCCGGCCAGAGCTTCGGCGCCTTCCTCACCCACGGCATCGAGCTGGAGCTGGTGGGTGAGGCCAACGACTACGTGGGCAAGGGCATGGGCGGCGGGCGCATCGTCATCATCCCCCCCGACGACGACGCCGGCGACCCGGTGCTGGCCGGCAACACCTGCCTCTACGGCGCCACCGGGGGTGACCTCTTCGTCGCCGGGGCCGCCGGCGAGCGCTTCGGGGTCCGCAACTCGGGAGCGACCGCGGTGGTCGAGGGTGCCGGCGACCACTGCGGCGAGTACATGACGGGCGGGACGATCGTCGTCCTCGGCCCGGTGGGCTACAACCTGGGGGCGGGGATGACGGGTGGCCAGGCCTTCGTCTGGGATCCCGACGCCCTGCTCATGGCCCGCCTCAACCCTGCCCTGGTGGAGGCCGAGCGCCCCGACGCCGAGTCGATGGAGGAGCTGCGCTGGCTGGTCGAGCGCCACCACGAGCTCACCGGGTCGGTCCGGGCCAAGGCCCTGCTCCAGGACTGGGACGCCGCCTCCGAGCACTTCTGGCACGTCCTGCCCATCGACCGGGTCCGGCGCATCGAGGAGTCCGGCGCCGGCCGGGTGGGCTCGCCGTCCTAACGGCCCTGCCGGGCTGCTCCAGCTGCAGGCTCAGGTGAGCTCGAGGATCCCCCGCACGAGCACCACCAGGCCCAGCGCCACCAGGGCGACGGTGCCCAGCACGGGCAGGAAGCGCAGGCGGTCGCCGTAGCCCCGGCTCGACCACCCCTCGGCCGCAGACCAGCCCGAGGCCGACGACCGTGGCCGTGGCCGCAGTGGCCCTCGTGGTCGTGGCCCTCGTGGTCGTGGCCCTCGTGGCCGTGGCCCTCGTCACCGTGGCCCTCGTGGTCGTGGCCGTCGTGGCCGTGGCCCTCGTCACCGTGGCCCTCGTGGCTGTGGTCGTGGCCGGCTGCGGACACCGGGATGCCGGCCCGGACCCGGCGCCACCGGCCGGCCAGCAGCCAGCCCCGACCCCGGTGACGGCCACCCCCGACACCACCGTCAGCAGCGGGTAGGCCGCTTCGGTGGCGATGGAGCGGTCGACGCGCACCAGCACCAGGCGAGGACGAGGACGCTGGCCGTGTGCATGACCGAGACGATGGTGCCGAGCAGCACCGGTCCCGGGCCCGGCCGCGGGTGCCCACCAGGTAGGCGGCCATGATCGTCTTGCCGTGACCGGGACCGACGACGTGCACGGCGCCGAAGCCCACGGCCACGGCCAGCAGGCTCACGACGGCCAGCGGGCCGAGGTCGGGTGCGGGTGACCAGGGCGGCGAAGCCCTCGGTCGGCAGGTCCGAGCCTCCCGAGCCGTCCAGGGGCGGCGGACCGGCGAGGCGATCACCGGGCCTGAAGGAGAACGAGGCCCGGCGCTGGTCGAGGAGGGAACGGAGGCGGTCCTCGGGATAGGTCTGCAGCTCGTCGCTGAGGTCGGTGTCGGGCACGTCCGAGGACACGATCTCGGTGTCACCGGCGGCCCGGACCACGATCTGCCGCCAGCCGATGCGATCGGGCTGGTTGGTGTCGGCGAAGGTCGCCTGGCGCACCTGGTCGGTCGGCCCCGGCGCCAGCGCCGCCTCGAAGAGGGCCGTCACCCGCAGCGTCGTCAGCCCGCCCTGGCCCGGCGGCTGCTCGAGCCGCTGGTCGACGGGCACCAGCTCCAGCGGGCGGCCGTCCACCACCAGCTCGAGCCCCTCACCGATCTGCTCGGCCCGGCTGCGGGCGTAGGCCGGGGGATCGGACGCCACCTCCCGGTGCTCCTGGAAGGCGGGGATCTCGGCCAGGTCGAGCACGTACAGGACCCGCACGACGCCGGCCGACACCTCTACCCGGGCGTAGCGGTTGACGGTGAAGTTGCCCAGCGTGGGCCTGGGCGGGGGCGGCCAGGGCGAGCACGCCGACCCCGACCACCACGGTGGCGACGACGAGGAGGCGGACGACCCGGGCCATGGCCGGCCATCCTGCCTGAGGTGCGGACGAGGAGCCGGACACCGGGAGGACGACCTGAGCCCGGACGCGAAGAAAGCCAGCCCGGGGGGGAGGGGCTGGCTCTCTCGTGGTGCTGAAGTGCACCCTACGCCGTGCTTGGCCATCTTCCCACTAGTTATTCGTGATATGTGCCATCATTCCTGGCGATGGATTTGCGCCAGCTCGCCGCCCTCGTCGCCATCGACGAGGTGGGCACCTTCTCGGCCGCGGCCGCCCGGCTCCACACCGTGCAGTCGAACGTGTCCACCCACATCGCCCGCCTGGAGCGGGAGCTGGGCGCCGTCCTGGTGGATCGCTCGACGGGCCGGCTCACCCAGGAAGGCCTGGCCGTGGTCGCCCGGGCCCGCCGGGTCCAGAGCGAGCTCGACGCCCTCGTGGCCGACGTCACCTCGATGCGCGACGAGGTCGCCGGCCACGTCCGCCTGGGAGTCCTCGGCACCACCGGACGCTGGCTGCTCCCCCCCCTCCTGGCCGCCATGGCCCGGCGCCACCCCAAGGTGCGCGTCGGCGTCCTGGAGGGCAACACCACCTCGTTGCTCCCCCAACTGCTGGCCGGCGCCCTCGACCTGGCCGTGGTCAACCTCCCCGTCGACGACCACGACGTCGTCGTGGAAGCGCTCTTCGAGGAGGACCTCGTCGTGGTCGCCCCCTCCGGCCACCCCCTGGCCGAGCTCGACCTCGTCGGGCTGGACGAGTTGGCCGCCCACGAGCTCCTGCTCCCGCCGCCGGGGACCTCGATCCGGGTGGAGCTCGACCGGGCCGCCCGGGCAGCCGGCCTGGGGCTGCGGGCCAAGGCCGAGCTGGACGGTTTGCGCCTCATCGCCTCGCTGGCCTTCGAAGGCTTCGGTGCCGCCGTGCTCCCCGCCACCGCCATCCCCCGTTGGCTCGACGGCGACTGGCGGCTGGTGCCCATCCACGGCCTGGGTCGACGCAAGGTGAGCATCGCCCGGCGGCGGGCCGGGTTGCTCTCGGCGCCGGCCCGGGCCCTGCTCCAAGCCGTGACCGAGGTCGTGGCCGAGCGGGCCGACTCCCACGTCCGCGTCGACCTGCGCACCCCGGCCGCGTCCTGAGGGCGGGGCGGCGACCATGACCCGGCGACCATGACGCGCCCCGTCCCCCTGTCGGGCCGGGTCCCGGGCAACGTGCGGGCTGCGGTCGACGAGCTCGGCGGGCGATCGGTCGTGCTGGTCAGGATCCAACCCGAGCAACGCCGGGGTGCCCTCGACGCCGAGGCCGGGGCCACCCTGGCGGCGGCGGCCGAGGCCGCCCTCGACGCCCGCCTCCCGCTGGTTGGGGTCATGGCCTCCAGCGGGGCCGACGTGCGCGACGGCATCCCGGCCCTGGACGGGTGGGGCCGGGCCGCCCGGGCCTTCGGGCGCTGCAGCGGAGTGGTGCCCATCCTCATCGCCGTCACCGGTCCCACCCTGAGCGGGCCGTCGCTCCTGCTCAGCATGGCCGACGTGGTGGTGATGACCTCCGACGCGTCGGCCTACGTCGTGGGTCCCGCCGCGGTCTCGTCCTTCACGGGCGAGGACGTGACGCCCCAGGCGCTCGGCGGTGCCGGCGTCCACGCCCACCAGACGGGCGTGGCCGCCGCCGTCACCGACGACGAGGAGTCGGCGCTGGAGCTGCTGGCCGCCGTGCTGGCCCACCTCCCCGACCACTGCGACGTGGAAGCGCCGTGCTGGCCGACCGCCGACCCGCTCGAGCGGGCCACCCCCGAGGCCGGAGCGCTCCTGCCGCCCACCAGCACCGGGAGCTACGACGTGCTGGAGGTGGCCCGGGCCGTGGTCGACGACGGCGAGGTGCTGGAGCTGTGGGCCGCCTGGGCTCCCAACCTGGTCACCGCCCTGGCCACGGTGGACGGTCGCCCGGTGGGGATCGTGGCCAACCAGCCCCTGGCCCTGGCCGGCAGCATCGACATCGCCGCCAGCCAGAAGGGGGCCCGCTTCGTGGGCCTGTGCGATGCCTTCAACCTCCCGCTGGTCACGCTGGTCGACACCTCGGGCTTCTTCCCGGGCAAGGACCGCGAGTGGCGGGGCATGATCCGCCACGGCGCCCAGCTGGTGGGCGCCTACGCCCGGGCCAGCGTCCCCCGGGTGTGCGTGGTGCTGCGCAAGGCTTACGGCGGGGCCTACATCGTCATGGACTCCAAGACCATGGGCAACGACATCTGCCTGGCCTGGCCCAGCGCCGAGATGGCGGTCATGGGCGCCCGCCAGGCCGCCGAGATCCTCCACCGGGGTGAGGACGCCGAGGCCCGGGCCGCCCGGGAGGCCGAGTACGCCACCAACCTGCTCAACCCCTGGACGGCGGCCGAGCGGGGCTACGTCGACGACGTGATCGACCCGGCCGACACCCGCCGGGCGGTGGGCGGGGCCCTGGCCGTGCTGCGCTCCAAGCGCGAGCGCCTCCCCCACCGGGCTCACGACAACCTGCCGCTATAGCAGGCCACTCCTGGCTCGGGAGGCGACGGGCGGCACCTACGGTGGTGGACCATGGGCGACTCGATCACGCTGACCGACAACCGCACCGGGACCACCGTCACCGTGCCCATCGAGGCCGACGACACCATCCCCTCCTCCGCCCTGCGCCAGCTCGACCCCAACCTGCGCGTCTACGACCCCTCCTTCGTGTCCACCGCGTCGTGCGCCAGCCGGATCACCTACGTCGACGGCCAGCAGGGGGTCCTGCGCTACCGGGGCTACCCCATCGAGCAGCTGGCCGAGCGCTCCAGCTACCTCGAGGTCGCCTACCTGCTCATCCACGGCGAGCTGCCGAGCGCCGAGGAGCTCGTGACCTGGCGCCACGAGATCACCGTGCACACCTACGTCCACGAGAACGTCAAGCACTTCATGCAGCAGTTCCAATACGACGCCCACCCCATGGGGATGCTGGTGTCGACGGTGGCCGCCCTGTCGACCTTCTACCCCGAGGCCAAGTACATCTTCGACGCCGAGGTGCGCCACAAGCAGATCGTGCGCCTCATCGCCAAGATGCCGACCCTCGCCGCCTTCGCCCACCGCTTCAGCGTGGGGATGCCCTTCGTCTATCCCGACAACGACCTCGACTACGCCACCAACTTCCTGTCCATGATGTGGCGGGTGGGCGTCCCCGCCTACGAGGCCGACCCGGTGCTGGCCCGGGCCCTCGACGTGCTGTTCATCCTCCACGCCGACCACGAGCAGAACTGCTCGACCACGGCGATGCGCACGGTCGGCTCCTCCCATGCCGACCCCTACTCGGCCACCGCCGCCGCGGCCGCCGCCCTGTACGGGCCCCTGCACGGCGGGGCCAACGAGGCGGTCATCCGCATGCTCGGCCGGATCGCCTCGGTCGAGGCCGTGCCCGCCTTCCTGGAGACGGTCAAGCGGGGCGAGGGCCGGCTCATGGGCTTCGGCCACCGGGTCTACAAGCACTACGACCCCCGGGCCTCCATCGTCAAGCAGACGGCCGACGACGTCTTCGCCGCGGTGGGCACCAACCCCCTCCTCGATGTGGCCCTGGCCCTGGAGGAGGCGGCCCTGGCCGACGACTACTTCGTCGAGCGCCAGCTCTACCCCAACGTCGACTTCTACTCCGGCCTGATCTACCAGGCGATGGGCTTCCCCCTGGAGATGTTCACCGTGCTCTTCGCCATCCCCCGCACCGCCGGCTGGCTCGCCCACTGGGTGGAGCTGCTGGGCGACCGCGAGCAACGCATCGCCCGCCCCCGCCAGCGCTACACCGGCGCGGGCGAGCGACCCTACCTGCCGGCGGGCGAGCGAGGGACGGGCGAGGCCCCGGACGCTACGCTCCCTCCCACCGCTGCGGCACCCGCCGAGGCTCGGCCGAGGAGGCTCTGATGGAGATCGTCATCGCGGTGGTCGCCGTGGTGGTCCTGCTCCTGATCCTGGCCGTGGTGATCCAGCGCAAGCGCCGCTCCGGTGGGGTGATCGCGGCCGACACGACCACCGACCGGTCGCGCGGCGGCCGGGGTGGGCGAGGTGGCCGGTCGCGGTGAGCGTCCACCCCTCACTGCTCCTGCGGGCCACCGAGCTCATCGGCCACCCCGTCGTCACCCTCGAAGGCGGCGAGGCGATCGCCGAGGTCAAGGACGTCGTCTACGGCAGCGCCGAGGCCTCGCTCCTGGGCTTCACCCTGCGCCACCGGGGCTTCCTCGGGGGGCCCATGAAGCAGGTCCTGGCCTGGGCCCAGGTGGTCGCCCTCGGGCGCCACGCCGTCATGATCGCCAGCGCCGGCGACCTGGCCGAGCGCGACGACGTGCTGGCCCAGGAGGTCAAGGAGTCCCGGGGCCGCAACGTGATCGACAGCGAGGTCCTCACCGACGCGGGCGAGCGCCTCGGGGAGGTCACCGACGTGGTGATCCTGATCGACGACGGGCCCGAGGTGGTCGGCTACGAGATCGGAGGCAGCGAGGTCCTCACTCCCCGGTCGGGCGGCCACGTCTTCGTCCCCCTACCCGAGACCCTGGCCGTCTCGGGCGAGGCCCTCATCGTGCCCGCCGCCGTGCACGACTTCGTCACCGACGACCTCGCCGGCTTCGGCGCCGCCGTGGAGCGCTTCCGCGACCACCTGCGCACCGGGTCGCCGTGAGACGGCTGTTGAAGGACGTCACCGGCACCCGGGTGATGAGCAGGGCCAGCGCCCAGAAGATGGGCAAGGTGGAGCGGGTGCTGCTCGACGTGCCGCCCCGCCGGGTGGTCGCCCTCCAGGTCGGGCGCGACCAGCTGGTCGACTGGCGCGACGTCAGCGGGGTGGGCACCGACGCGGTCGTGGTCGAGAGCGAGGAGCGGGTGCGCCAGGCGACCGATGCCCGGGAGGAGCGGGCCATGGCCGGTGACTTCGACTGGAAGGGCAAGCGGGTGCTCTCCGACCACGGCAACGAGCTGGGCACCGTGACCGAGGTGGAGCTCGACGAGGCCACCGGCGCCATCGAGGCGGTCCTCACGACCGAGGGCCGGGTGGCCGCCGAGCGCCTGCGGGCGCTGGGCTCCTACTGCCTGGTGGTGCGCCACGAGCCCGGCTCGGAGCTGCCGGGGTAGCGCTGCGGGAGCAGCACCGTCGTGGGCCAGCCTTGGTCGCCGCCGGCGCCGACGGGGCGAGCGGGCTGGTGCTGGCCTACGACCAGCGACTGATCGTCGAGGACCTCTCCCTGGCCATCCCCCCGGGCCGGGTCACGGTGATCGTGGGCCCCAACGCCTGCGGCAAGTCGACCCTGCTGCGAGCCCTGGCCCGCCTGCTCACCCCCAAGGCCGGCACCGTGCACCTCGACGGCCGCCAGATCCACCAGATGCCCAGCCGGGACGTGGCCACCCGACTCGGCATCCTGCCC